>NZ_FODY01000001.1 GCF_900110485.1 Propionispora vibrioides
CAATGCGCACTTTCTTCTGTGAAGTTTTCAGGGAATGAAGCCCGTAAGGGAGAATTCACCTGAATAAATATATAGATGATTGTTCAGCATGCTACAGATGCAAGGCGGAGCGAGGACGAGACGGGAGCAGTACTGGTAAGTACGCGAAAGGATCGCCCGGAGCGACAACGAAGCAGATGGGGCATGATCAACAATCGGATATCCAGTGACGATAGCTGTGGGGTCCCACCTGTTCCCATACCGAACACAGTAGTTAAGCCCACATACGTCGAAAGTACTTGGTTGGAAACGGCCCGGGAGGATAGATAGTTGCTGGTTTTATTCCTCGATAGCTCAGTTGGTAGAGCAATCGGCTGTTAACCGATCGGTCGTAGGTTCGAGTCCTACTCGAGGAGCCAATTGTCAAATATAAAAACAGACCTTTCCGAGAAAGGTCTGTTTTTATATTTGACGGCTTGTATTTTAAAGAAAACTTAGATGGAATAAAGGCAAAAAAGATAATTTAATATCTAGACAAAACCTACTTTTATGTTATAATAAGAAATGTAATTGATAAGACTGAGTCAACGATGACTCCTATCACTAGATAAGTGGGGGGAGTCTATTTTTTTTGCGAAAAATAGGCTTAAGGTTATTGGAATTTATATGGTAAGTAAGATTTTTGTTTGATTTACAGGGAGATCGCGTAAACTAGTATTTGTTCAGTCAATGTGCTTGAAATCTTTCCATTTTTTAGCTCTAACAAATTTATACTGGATTTATAACACGAATTGTTCAAAGTTTAAATGCAATATGAAAAATTGAGAGGGGTTATTTTATGAGTAATCTAGGACAAATTTTTGGATCAAATGTATTTAATGATGCTGTTATGAGGGAGCGTCTTCCCAAAGCCACCTATAAAGCTTTAAAGAAGACAATTGAAGAAGGACGTCCGTTAGATCCGGCGGTTGCCGATGTGGTGGCCAGTGCTATGAAAGATTGGGCGCTCGAACTTGGTGCAACTCATTTTACTCATTGGTTCCAACCTATGACAGGAATTACTGCTGAAAAGCATGACGCATTTATATCTCCAACTGCTGATGGTAAAGCTATTATGGAGTTTTCTGGTAAAGAGTTAATTAAAGGAGAGCCGGACGCGTCTTCTTTTCCTTCCGGTGGTCTGCGGGCTACTTTTGAGGCCAGGGGTTATACTGCATGGGATTGTACTTCTCCGGCATTTCTTAAAGATGACTCTTTGTGTATTCCTACTGCTTTTTGCTCCTACACAGGTGAAGCACTGGATAAAAAAACTCCGTTATTGCGTTCGATGGAAGCATTATCCAAGCAGGCATTGCGTGTATTGAAAGCTCTTGGCAATACAACGACCAATAAAGTTATTACGACCGTTGGTCCGGAACAAGAATACTTTATTATTGACAAAAAACTGTATGATCAAAGAAAAGATTTGATTTTTACCGGCAGAACTCTTTTTGGAGCAAAACCGCCTAAAGGTCAAGAATTAGAAGATCACTATTTTGGTTCTATAAAAGAAAGAATTTCAGCTTATATGAAAGAGTTGGACGAAGAACTCTGGAAACTTGGAATTTCTGCAAAAACAAAACATAACGAAGTTGCTCCTGCGCAACATGAGTTAGCTCCTATATTTAGTACAACCAATATAGCTACAGATCATAATCAATTGACGATGGATACAATGAAAAAGGTTGCTTTGCGCCATGATCTTGTATGTTTGTTGCATGAAAAACCGTTTGCGGGAATCAATGGTTCCGGCAAGCATAATAACTGGTCCATGGGAACAGATGACGGCATGAACCTACTGGAACCAGGTCATACTCCCCATGAGAATGAACAATTTCTCGTATTCTTATCTTCTGTCATAAAGGCTGTAGATGAATATGCAGATTTACTGAGAGTTTCTGCTGCTAATCCGGGCAATGATCACCGTCTGGGAGCTAATGAAGCGCCTCCGGCTATTATATCGATATTCCTGGGTGAGCAATTGCAAGATATATTGGAACAAATTGAAAATGGTGGTGCAACCCGTTCTAAGACTGGCGGTCATATGGAAATTGGTGTGACTACGCTTCCTTCTTTACCGAAGGATGCAACTGACAGAAATAGAACTTCTCCGTTTGCATTTACAGGTAATAAGTTTGAATTTAGAATGTGCCCTTCTTCTGCTTCTATTGCCGGTCCGAATTTTGTCTTAAATACTATTGTAGCTGAAGTGTTAAGCGAAGTTGCTGATCGTTTGGAAAAGGCTAAGGACGTGAATTCTGAGGTTAAAGCAATTCTTGCTGAATACGTAACTAAACATAAAAGAGTAGTATTTAATGGAAACGGATACTCTGACGAATGGGTAGCTGAAGCTGAGAAGAGAGGCCTTCCTAATATAAAAACTACTGTAGAATCCATCAAAGCATTAATCTCTGAAAAGAATATAGCAGTAATGGAAAAACATGGTGTATTGAGTAAAGTAGAATTGGAATCTCGGTACGAAATATCTCTTGAAAATTATATCAAAACAATCAATATTGAGGCTTTAACGATGATAGAAATAGCTAAGAGACAAATCCTCCCTGCTGTTATTAAGTTTGCTACGAATCTTGCTGCTTCAATAAACACAATCAAAGCTACAGGCTTGGCTGTTGATTTAACAGTTCAAACTGAACTGTTAACCGAGGTATCTTCACTGGCTGCGGCATTAAAGAAGAACATTGCTGTTCTTGAAGATGCAGTAGAGAAAGCTTCAAATGCCCACGGGGATACTTACAAACAAGCAGAATTGTTCAGATTTGATGTGTTTGAAAAAATGGGAACGTTAAGAGATGTTGCAGATACACTTGAAACGTTAGTGGATAAAGATGTATGGCCAATGCCGACCTATGGAGATTTGTTATTTAATATATAGTCTACGAGATAGAAAGCCTGACCGGTGGTCAGGCTTTCTGTTTTTACTACCGAAAGAAATATTCTCCATAGATATGAGAAAAGCAATAATTTATGTTATAATAAGGTCATGTTTGAAACCGCCCTTTGCATTGCAATAAAGGGGGGAGTTTGTTTTTTTTATAGGTATTGATCATAGTCTGTGGAGAGAACCTAGATAGTAATATTTGTGATGAGGTGAAGGAAATGGTTAAAGATTTAGTGTATTTAATTCCTGCTGGTAAATATGGTAAAGAAGAACTTTTAAATCTTCTCAAAAACCACTCTGAAATTAAGTTTGCTTCATTAGTGGGTATTGACCTGGCTGGTAATGATACTGATGAAAAAATTCCTATTGGTTTATTTATTAAAGATATTGATAGTTTCTATAATGGTGGCGCTGTGCAGACCGATGGATCTTCCGTTGTTTTAACAGGCATTGCAATTTTGAATAATGCAAAAGTAGATATGCTTGCCGATCCTGATGTTAACTGGTTTGTTGATTATAATTTCGAACATATTGATGAGGAGACAGGCAAACCTGTCGGTACTCTTCGCATTCCTGCTTTCTTGGTACATAATGGTTTACGCGTTGATTCCCGGTCAATTTTGGTGCAGTCACTTGAATATATCAAATCCGAGCTTAAAGAGCTCTTCAAATCAAAGGGGAAAGTTGCCGGACTTGAGCATATTGATGGAGCCGATGTCGAAGACATTATCTTTACTTCGGCTACAGAACTTGAATTTTGGGTGAAAACGCCTGCTAATAAGGCGGAAGTTGAGGAATTATCGGCTTCTCAAGTTATGCAGGAACAGTATTGGCAACGTACCCGTGGAAGTGTTCGTACGGCTATGGAGCAAGCCTTGTTAATGTTAGGTAAATATGGCTTAGAACCGGAAATGGCTCATAAAGAAGTTGGCGGAGTAAAAGCAAAAATTGATGAAGCAGGTCACTTGAGCCATGTCATGGAGCAATTGGAAATAGATTGGAAGTTTGCCGACGCAGTTCAGTGTGCCGACAATGAGCTTCAAGCAAGAATTGTTGTCAAAGAGGCATTTCGTGCAAATGGTCTTGAAGTAACTTTTAAAGCTAAACCGATCATTGGTGTAGCGGGCAATGGTGAGCATACTCATATCGGTATGGCAGCTAAACTGAAATCGGGAAAACTCATTAACTTATTTTCACCAAGTGAAATGACAAAAGACTTTTTAAGCGCTGTAGGATATGGCAGTATTATGGGTTTATTAAAGAACTACGAAGTAGTCAATCCGTTTATTACTTCTACCAATGATGCGTTAAATCGCTTGAAACCAGGATTTGAAGCTCCTATTTGTATTGTTACTTCTTTGGGGCATACTCCGGAAATACCATCAAGAAATAGAACGATTTTAGCCGGCTTAATACGCGATATAAATAATCCCTTAGCCACTCGCTTTGAAGTTCGTGCGGCAAATCCATATACTAATACGTATATTGCTATAGCTGCTATCTATATGTCTATGCTGGATGGCATAAAGGCAGCCGTTAATTCTGGGAAAACTACGAAAGAATTAGAGGCGGAGCTTTCTAAGGAAGCCGGTACTCCGGGCTTCTATCTGGAAAAGGGTCGTGCTTATCGTAGTGAACACGATGTGTTTGATGACTATTCAGCAGAGGATCGTGATCGCTTATTTGGTAAACCTCCAACTACCGTATGGGAAAATATGGAGGCTATCAGAAAGTATCCTGAGAAATTGGAGGCTATTAAAGCTGGAAACATTTTATCTCAGGAAATTATTAATGCTTTTGTTGCAGGTGCGCTTATTCGCTGGAAAACCGAGTTATCAAAACGCATAATCCCGGATAATCTTACCTTGGTTAATAGCTGCACAATTTTGCATTGTGCAGAAACTGCTGTTGATCTTGATTTAACCAATTGGGAAAAGGTTAATGAGCTGCGAACCTATCTGGCAAAAGACAGTGTTTCCCATAAGAGCTTATTCACCCGTATTAATAATGCTATCAATTCGGGTGACTATGCTACAGCTTCCAATTTACAAATCGAAATGTCAGATAAAATTGATGAACTAAAAGCAGCTTACGCTCAGTATAAACAAAATATCTTACTCTAAAATGAATCTGCCGTGAATGCTGCAGAATCCCTCACAGTTTAGACTGTGGGGGATTTTAGTTGTAAGCAGAAAGCATAATATTTTAGTTTAAAACCAAAATAATATTCAGGATCGTAAATTGAATTTTGACAACCAAGAGGTTTTTTGGTATATTTAATTCAGATAAAACCTATCATATTACTCGGAAAAGCAGGAGAGGTTACTTGTGAAGTTATCGACAAAAGGACGTTATGGTGTTGCTGCCATGTATGATCTGGCTTTGCATTATGGGCAAGGTCCTATATCGTTGAAAAGTGTGGCCGAACGCCAAAAAATTTCTGAGCATTATTTAGAACAACTTATGGGCACACTGCGTAAAGCAGGCTATGTGCAGAGTATTCGTGGTGCTCAAGGTGGCTATACCCTTGCTCAGCATCCTGATACCATTTCTGTGGGGGATATTATCCGCATAATGGAAGGTCCGATAGCGCCGGTAGATTGCGTTTTAACTGATAATAAAGACAATAATCAATACTGTGACCGTGCCAGTCATTGTGTTACATGGGGAGTATGGGCCAAGGTTCGTGACAGCATAAATGACGTATTGGATTCCATTTCTCTCACAGATCTATGCCATGAAGCAAAAGTAGAAGGAGATGACGTTGGTGAAAAGAGTTTACTTTGATCATTCGGCAACTACACCAGTGGATAGTGAGGTAGCTAAACTGGTCTTGGAATATATGACGGACAAATTCGGCAATCCTTCCAGCATACATTCCTTTGGACGGGAAGTCCGCAAATCGGTTGAGGAAGCAAGAGATAAAGTAGCTGCGTTGATCGGGGCGCAGGCAAAAGAAATATTTTTTACCAGTGGTGGCACTGAGGCAGACAATTGGGCTTTGAAGGGAATTGCGGCAGCTAATCGTAAAAAAGGGAACCACATTATTACTTCTTCCATTGAACATCATGCTATTTTACATACCTGTGAATATCTTGAAAAGCAGGGCTTTAGCGTTACCTATTTACCGGTGGACGAAAATGCCCGGGTTAATGTAGAGGATGTAAAAAAAGAGATAACTGACCAGACGATTCTAATCAGTGTCATGTTTGCCAATAATGAAGTAGGCACTATTCAACCAATAAAAGAGATTGGTAAAATTGCCAAAGAGAAGGGAATTTATTTCCACACCGATGCTGTACAAGCGGTAGGCCATTACCCAATTGATGTGAATGAATATAATATTGATTTACTTACTTTGGCTGGACACAAATTCTACGGGCCTAAAGGCGTTGGGGCGCTTTATATTCGTCGAGGCGTAAAAATAAATTCTTTTCAGCAGGGTGGTGCGCAAGAACGTACCATGCGAGCCGGTACGGAAAATGTTCCTGGAATAGTCGGTCTGGGAAAAGCGGCTGAAATTGCCAAACTGAATATGGAGAAAGAAATTGCCCATGTCAAGGCTTTAAAAGATAAATTAATCAAAGGCATTACAGAAAAAATACCTGACATAAAGTTGAATGGTCATCCGGAACTTCGCATGCCGGGAAATGTAAATTTTAGCTTTCTCTATGTGGAAGGTGAATCGCTGCTTTTAAATCTGGATCTTAAAGGTATCGCTGCTTCCAGTGGTTCTGCCTGCACTTCCGGATCACTGGATCCGTCTCATGTCTTGTTATCTATGGGCCTAACCCATGAAGTGGCTCATGGCTCTTTGCGCTTATCACTTGGCCGGGGAAATACGGAAGAGGAAATAGATTACTGTCTGGAAGTGCTGCCAGAGATTGTTGCCCGGCTACGGAGCATGTCTCCATTAGGAGCCGGCAGTTCAACAATTGAATCCAATCCTTGCAGTTCCTGTGGCGGACATTAATTTTTGAGAGGAGATTATTATGTATACGGATAAAGTAATGGATCATTTTACAAATCCTCGCAATGTTGGTGAAATAAAAAACGCCAGTGGAATTGGTGAGGTTGGCAACGCTAAATGCGGCGATATTATGAGGATATATCTTGATGTTGAGAACGATATCATTAGAGACGTTAAATTTAAGACCTTCGGCTGTGGTGCGGCCATCGCGACTAGCAGTATGGTGACCGAATTGGTTAAGGGAAAAAACTTAGATGAGGCGTTGAAGATTTCTAATGAAGCGGTAGCGGAAGCGTTAGACGGGCTACCACCTGCAAAAATGCACTGTTCTAATTTAGCTGCCGATGCTTTACATGAAGCAATTAAAGACTATATGCAGAAAAAAGGAAAGTGATTAATTCATGTGTGCTAAAACCAGAGTGGTTGTAGCCATGAGTGGAGGGGTGGACAGTTCTTTAACTGCCGCCCTTCTTGTTCGTCAAGGCTATGATGTAATTGGCATAACTATGCAAATTTGGGACAAAGATGCTCCCGTAGATGATGCGGATGACCGGGGATGCTGTTCTTTAACTGCTGTTGACGATGCGCGGCGTGTGGCTGAGAAAATTGGCATTCCCTACTATGTGCTTAATTTCCGGCAATTGTTTGAAGAAACGGTTATTGATTATTTTATCAAAGAATATAGCGTCGGCAAAACACCCAATCCGTGTATAGCCTGTAACCGTTTTGTAAAATTTGAGGGATTGTTAAACAAGGCCAAAGGCTTAGGGGCTGAATATGTGGCGACCGGTCACTACGCCCGGATCCAGTATGATGAAGATAATCAAAGGTATTTGCTCCGCAAGGGACTTGATACTACAAAAGACCAATCTTACGCCCTGTATCATTTAAATCAGAATACCTTGAAGCATTTTCTTATGCCGCTTGGTGAATATACTAAAGTTCAGACCAGGGAAATGGCCAAAGAATTTGGTCTGGCTGTCGCCAATAAACCGGATAGTCAGGAAATCTGCTTTATTCCGGATGATGATTATAAGGGATATCTGGAAGAGAAAGTTCCCCATGCCTTAAAGCCGGGAAACATTGTGGATGTGGAAGGACGAGTGGTGGGAAGACATAAAGGCTTGCCGCTCTATACGGTCGGACAGAGAAAAGGCTTGGGATTGGCGGTCGGAAAACCTCTGTACGTTGTTGCCCTTGACACAAAACGCAATGAGGTTGTTGTTGGTTCAGACAAGGATGTCTTTGGCAGTTCCTTGATTGCCGGGGATCTCAATTTTATTACTATGGACGATTTACGGGCTCCTTTGGAAGTAACTGCGAAGATTCGTTATGGGACGCGAGAAGCTGGCGCGATAATATCTCCCTTACCTAACGGGAGAGTTTATGTACATTTTACTGAAAAGCAGAGGGCCATTACTCCCGGGCAATCGGTTGTTTTTTATGATGGCGATATTGTTATTGGTGGAGGGATTATTTTAGAGTCCGTTGACAAAAATAAAGCCTAAAATACTTATAAAAGCAAGTCGGATTGGTTATATTAACAGTATAATCTGTTCAGGAGGCCGGGTATGAAAGCACTGTATTCGTTAATCGGCCTGCCGGTGATGGAAATAGAAACAGGCTTGCAGGTTGGGGAAGTAAAAGATATTGTTTTGAATCTTGAAAAAGTAACTGTCTGCGGGATTTTAGTCAGCCAAACGGGCTGGTTGAATGATTGCGCCTATATTTCCTTTGCCAGCATATATAACATGGGACGCGATGCTGTCATGATACGCAATAAGGCTGTGCTGGAGGAATTTAGTGTAGCAAGCTCAGACAATTGTTATTTAACCAGTCTATGTACAAAACAAATCTTTACCGAAACCGGTTTGCAGCTTGGCGTACTTACAGATATCTGTTTTGATCAATCAACAGGTGAATTAAAAGCGTACTTATTATCTGATGGAATCATAACCGACTTGCTATATGGGCGCATGGCTATGCCGATACCTCAAGTACAAGTAATAGGTCAAGACCGCCTTATTGTTCCTGAAAGCATGAGTGATCTTGTACAGAGCGAAGTACGCAAGTTAGGTGAGGTGTAGCTGTGATGAATCATTGTCCTGTATGCGGGCAAAGATCAATTGGTAAAGTTGGAACAGGGCAGTATTTTTGCTGGGATTGTTGTGTGGAGTTCACGGTAAAAGATAATGATATTAAAGTATTTGATGTGCAGGCTGACGGCTCTCTGCTTTTAGCAGATGATTATGTATTGGAGCAGCACGTAATCTTACACCAGGAAGGAGTGACATAATGCGCAGCAATTTTTGGCAGGGTTTATTCTGGGGAGGTATGGTTGGTACTGCCTTAGGGCTGTTTATTAAGCCTATGGTGGACCGGCCGGCCAGGAAGCCTTTGGCAGACTACAAAGCCAATGACGTAGTAGCCAAAACACGTAATTTTATGAGGGAAGCTCGCCGGAGCCGGAAAAAACTATTAAGAAGAGTAGATTAATTTAAGGGAGACCGGTCAGGTCTCCCTTTTTTATTAATTGCCAGTCAATTTGTTATTTGAGGTGTACGGCATGCCTAGCCATAAGCAAGGAATAAGAATAGCCATTCTGCTGGGACTGTTATTAACCGGATTGTACTATCTATGGCTTACACGAAATGTATTGTATCCTTTCTTGCTGGGATTTCTTATCGCGTATCTGCTAAATCCTTTGGTTTGTCTATTAGAGAGACAGAAAATTAAACGGCTTTGGGGAATTTCCCTTATTTATGCTGTTCTGCTGGGAATTATTCTTTTAGGGATTATTTACCTTTTTCCTATACTAATGAAAGATATTGATGATTTTTCCGCGCGGCTTCCTCAAATCATGATTAAAGTAGATTTGGCGCAACAGCAGATATATAGTCAGTACCAGAACTCCTTGCTTCCTCTTGTGATAAAAAAAGCTTTGGATAATTTGTTATTATCTTTAGAAACCGGTGTCAATGATTTTATAGCAGCTATTCTTCAGACCTGCTTGACGCTCATCAGTCATTCGTTAGGTATTTTAATCAGTCCCATATTAGCTTTCTATATGCTATATGACTGGTATCCAATAAAAGATAAAATTCTTGGTGCTTTACCGGGACGCTGGCGACCGGAAGTTGTTGCTGTGGCCAAAGATATTGATAAAGTATTGAGCGGTGTTATTCGCGGACAAATCCTGACTGCTATGATTGTCGGTACCGTGGTTACAGGCGGGTTAAGCCTGCTACATGTGGAATTTCCGCTGATTATCGGTATTTTCGCCGGTATGTTGGATGTAATTCCCTATTTCGGCGCCTTTTTAGGAGCTGCGCCGGGGATTGTCCTGGCGCTATTGCAGTCACCGCTGACGGCCATCCAGGTGAGTATTTTGTTTTTTATCATTCATCAATTAGAGGGGTCGGTTATTCAACCTAAAATATTGGGAGAAAGCGTGGGTCTTCATCCCTTATCGGTCATTTTTTTTGTATTTGTCGGCGGTGAATTAGGCGGCATTACCGGCATGCTGTTAGGAGTTCCCATCGCTGCAATAGGTAAGGTAATCGGCAAACATCTTATGAATTTGCTCCTTTAATTTGCGTCAGGTTAACCGCCAATTATTGACAACCTGAGATAAATTATGTATAATTCCAAAAGAATGTGCCTATACGCCAGTGGAGGTTGATTACTTTGAATTATATGACAGGTAGTGAATTGCGCAAAAAGTTTTTGGAATTTTTTGCAAGCAAAGACCATCTAATTTTACCCAGTTATCCTTTAATACCTGAAGACGATCCGACGTTACTTTTAATAGGAGCTGGTATGGCTCCCTTTAAACCTTTTTTTACAGGAAAAATGAAACCGCCGCGTGTGCGGATTTCTACTAGTCAGAAGTGTGTACGTACGGGTGATATAGAAAATGTAGGACGTACAGCCCGGCATCATACCTTTTTTGAAATGCTGGGTAATTTTTCTTTTGGTGATTATTTTAAGAAAGAAGCAATTGCCTGGGCTTGGGAGTTTCTTACCGAGCATATTTATTTACCCAAAGACAAGTTGTGGGTGACTATCCATCCGAAGGATGAGGAAGCTTTTGAAATTTGGAAGAACGACATTGGTTTACCGGTGGAGCGGATTATAAGACTGGAAGATAATTTCTGGGAAATTGGCCCGGGTCCCTGTGGTCCTTGTTCGGAAATCTATATTGATTTGGGCGAGGAACGTGGCTGTGGCAGTGAGGAATGTGGTGTAGGTTGTAACTGTGACCGTTTTCTGGAGATTTGGAATCTGGTCTTTACACAATATGATCGTGACGAAGCAGGCAATTATACTCCCTTAGCCAAAAAGAATATTGATACCGGTGCGGGCTTGGAAAGAATCGCTTCTGTTTTGCAAAATAAAAAATCAAATTTTGAAACAGATTTGCTGTTTCCTATTATTGAACATACAGCTAAAGTTGCCGGCGTCACTTACGGCCGGTCGGCTAAAACCGATGTTTCATTGAAAGTGATTGCTGACCATGGCCGCAGTATGACGGTTATGATTGGCGACGGGATTCTTCCTTCCAATGAGGGGCGCGGCTATGTGCTCAGACGTATCTTACGCCGCGCGGTGCGTCACGGTCGTCTGATGGGAATAGAGAAAACCTTTTTGGTTGATATTGTTGATATAGTAGCTGCTATATTTGCCGAAGCTTATCCTGATATTACGGATAAGAAGGAATATATTAAAAAGGTAATCCGGCAGGAGGAAGAACGGTTTCAGACTACCTTGGCGCAAGGCATGGAATTGCTTAACGGTCATATTACCGAGATGGTGAAATCAGGCAATAAAACGCTGAATGGTACGATTGCTTTCCAGCTATATGATACCTTTGGCTTTCCCTGGGAACTGACACTTGAGATTTTACTGGAGCATGATTTAGAACTGGATAAAGCCGGTTTTGATCAGGCTATGAGTATCCAGCGGGAGCGGGCAAGAGCGGCAAGGCAGGATAATGAGGAGAAGATTGTACTGCCTGATTTGTCACGGTTGTCCGGTGAAAAGTTATCCCATGATTTCGGTGCGTCTAATGCCAAGGTGGTATTGCTCTGGAAAGACGGCAAAGTAATGGAAGCTGCCCACGATGATGAGGAAATTGGTGTGATTCTTAGTGTAACACCTTTCTATGCAGAGGGTGGTGGTCAAATCGGTGACACCGGAACCTTGACCGGCCCCATGGGAAGGGTGCAAATTGCTACTGCCAAGAAATTGCCTGACGGAACAATTTACCATTGGGGACGAATTATTGAAGGAACTTTAAAGACCGGTGATATGGTTGCTATAGAAGTTGATGAAACCAGACGTGGCAGTACGGCACGAAATCATACGGCTACTCATTTACTGCAAGCTGCGCTGAGAAGTGTATTGGGTGATCACGTGAATCAGGCCGGCTCAATGGTGACTCCGGAACGGTTGCGGTTCGACTTTACCCATTTTGCACCTGTTACACAGGAACAGGTGTCAGAAATCGAAAAAATTGTCAATCATCAAATTCTTAAAAATAGTCAGGTTCAAAAACGTGAGATGCCTCAGGATGAAGCGAAAAAGCTGGGAGCAACCGCTTTATTTGGTGAAAAGTACGGAGATATTGTGCGTGTAGTTCTTGTTGATGATTTTAGTAAAGAACTGTGCGGTGGCGTCCATGTGTCCAGTACTGGCGAAATTGGTGTATTTAAGATTGTAGCTGAAGCCGGTATCGGTTCCGGAGTACGGCGGATTGAGGCCGTAACCGGTTTTGGGGCGCTGGAATATATCAGAGACCGCGAAACTACTCTTTTGCAGGCGGCACATGCGCTAAAGACGAGACCGGAAGAGCTGTTAACCAGGATTGACGCTCTGCAAACCGGGATAAAAGAGCTTGAACAGGAATTGAATGCTGTAAAGGCCAAGCTGGCAAAGGGCGAAGTGGAAGAACTACTGAGTGGGGTGGAAACCATTCAGGGGGTCAAGGTGGCAGTCGGCGTGGTAGCTGCAAATGATATGGATGCTTTGCGTTCTGTTGCCGACATGGTCCGAGACCGTTTGGGATCCGGTGTTGTCGGAATCGGGGCTGTCAATCATGATAAAGTTAATTTTGTTGTCATGGCTACGAAAGATGTGGTGGCGAAAGGCGTGCATGCCGGCAATATTGTAAAAGAAGCGGCTAAGGTGGCTGGCGGCGGTGGTGGCGGCCGTCCTGATATGGCTCAGGCCGGTGCCAAACAAGCTGACAAAATTGGCGAATCGTTGGAAACGATGAAGAATGTAATTCGTCAACAAATAAAATAATAATCAGGCGGGTTACCCGCCTGATTACTACTTTCTAAAGATTCTCTCTTAAAATTTAATAACTACTAGCTCTAATTTGGAGGAAAAATCTAGCCTAAGCCGAATATATGGTATATACAGGGAGATAATAAAAGAGAGGAGGATGCCCAATGCCTAATGTATCGCAAGAGACGATGATGTTTCGTGTAGACAATGATGAAAACATGGCAGCTGCAGCTATTATTGCCACGGTAAATAAAGCTTTAAAAGATAAAGGATATAATCCTGTCAACCAAATTGTAGGTTATCTTTTATCCGGGGATCCTACATATATTACCAGTTTTAATAATGCAAGAGGTCTTATCAGAAAACTGGAGCGCGATGAATTGTTGGAAGAATTTGTGAGAGCTTACCTTAAAGACAAATAAAAGGTAGCGTATTGTAATGTAGTATGTGAGGGTAGTATGCGTATATTAGGACTTGATGTTGGAGACAAAACAATTGGTGTGGCGGCAAGTGATTTAATGCTGCTGACCGCGCAGGGGGTGGAGGTAATCCGCCGGACTTCGCTTGAGCGTGACTTTGTACGACTGGGAGAAATCATTTGCCAGTATGACGTGAATACAGTTGTCGTAGGATTGCCGAAAAATATGAATGGCAGTATCGGCCCCAGAGGTGAATACACACAGCAATTTGCCGAAGAGTTGAAAACTCGTTTTTCTCACATTGCAATTAAATTCTGGGACGAACGTCTTTCTACAGTGGCGGCTGAGAAATCTTTAATTGCCGCCGATGTCAGCAGAACAAAACGCCGTAAGGTTATTGACAAAATGGCAGCAGTTTTTATTCTTCAGGGCTATCTGGACAGTTTGCCCCGTCATTAATTTCCTTGACAGGGTAAGTTTTCTAGTATAGAATTTACAAGATACTAATTTAAAAGAGGTGAAATGAATGGCTGATTTTGAAAATGATGATTTTGATGAGTTTGATGAAGATTCTGTTGTTGTTATGACTGACGAAGAAGGTAATGAATATTATTATCGAGAAGATATGATTATTCCTGTTGGTGAAAAACGGTATGCGATTTTAATCCCGATTGATATTGATGATTGTGAAGACGAGTCTTGCGATTGTCATAGTCATGACGATGAGGAAATTGATGTATTTATCGCTCGCATTGACGTTGACGAGAATGGCGAAGAAGTATATGTTGATCCAACTGATGAAGAGTTTGAAGAAGTTCGCAAGGCCTATGAAGAGCTTATGGAAGATGAGGATTATGAAGCTGAATAGGCTTCATTTTTTTTGTCTTTTTGTGTATAATAGATAAACAGTAAGTGGTCTGTCTATTTTAAAGGCGTAAAAGAATTGGCGGGAATTTTTTCGCAAGGCCAGGCGGCTTAGATAGCGGACCTATGTAAGCCGGCCACAACGAAGCATTGCGGGAAAGGCCCGTGAAGTCATTATGATTTTAGAGTAGACAGGCCAATAGGGTATAGCTAGGCAGGTGATAAATAAATGCAGCAATATACTTGGTTTACAGCCCGATGGTCTACCTGGATGATTCTGGCCATATTTTCTTTTTGCGTTTTCTTCTATGGTTTTACTATACCGGTACCTGCTACCAGTGGTGAAAATGTCATCATTGAGGTTAAACAGGGGATGACATCCGACCAAATTGCCCGGATGCTTTATAACCGGGGGTTAATTAGCAGTCCGGGGATGTTTCAGCTAGTAGCGAAATGGAAGGGACTGGGCAGCTCTTTGCAAGCCGGTGAATATGCCATTCAGCGAGGCACAACTGTAACCCGCATAGTTGATATGATGGCTAAAGGTGAGACCAATTATCTGCAATTGACAATTCCCGAGGGATATACGGTCAATCAGATTGCTAAGCTAATAGAAAATCAGCACATCGGCAGCGGGACAAAATTTAAGGAACTGGCAAAACAGGTTCCTTCTGATTATGATTATATGAATGGTACGTCCTCTTCCGTCGTGTACGCTGCCGAGGGATTTTTATTTCCCGATACGTATAAGCTTTCCAAAGGAATAACGGAAGAACAGTTAATTGCCATGCTAACCAGGCAATTTGATGAAAAGTTTACACCCGAGATGCGAGCACAAGCAGCAGCAATGGGGCTATCGACTCGTGAGGTTATTATTTTGGCGTCATTAGTGGAAAAAGAAGCCCAAGTGGAAGCTGATCGTCCGGTTATTGCCGGTGTCTTTCTAAACAGATTGAAAGAGGACATGCCTTTGCAGTCCTGTGCTACCATTCAGTATATTTTGGGGTATCCTAAGGAAGAACTGTCCGTGGAGGATACGGAAATAGCTTCACCATTCAATACCTATTTGCATAGGGGACTGCCACCAGGCCCGATTGCTAATCCGGGAATTGCCTCGATTCGTGCGGTGCTGCATCCGACCGTAACAGATTACTTGTATTTTGTGGCCGACAAACAGGGCGCGCATCATTTCAGCCGGACCTATGAGGAGCACTTGGCAGAAATTGAAAAGGTACGCAATTAGCATGAATAGCATTGATGATAAAGTGTTAGAACTACTGCAAGAAATGCGGGCATATGCGGTGGAACGAAAAATACCAATTATTTCATCGGCTGGCGGCGAACTTTTATCCCGGACAGTTGCTAACTGTAAGCCGTATTCTATTTTGGAAATCGGGTCGGCTATTGGTTATTCAACTTTGCTTATGGCAAGTCAGGCAGCGCCCAATATTTCGATTGTATCTATTGAAATAAATCCGGACAGACTGTTTGTGGCGAGGCATTACTTTGAGCGGGTCGGCTTGTTGGACCGTGTTCAGTTTCTTGAGGGCGATGCGGCACAAATATTGCCTAACCTTGCCGGAAACTTTGATTTTGTTTTTATTGATGCTGCCAAGGGGCAGTATTTGGATTATCTTTTAAAAATTACCAACAAACTTGCTCCGGCCGCAACGATTGTTTCCGATAATGTTCTTTTTAGAGGTTTGGTCTTATCGGAGGAACAACCGCCGCGGCGCTATAAAACCATTGTCAAACGGCTACGGGAATATTTGCAATTTATTACCGGCAATCCCCATTTTTCTACAACCATTCATGCGGAAGGCGATGGGCTGGCAATTTCTTATTATCAAAGGGGCGAATCATATTGAAAACACCAGAGCTGTTAGCTCCGGCGGGAAATCTAGAAAAGTTGAAAATGGCACTGATCTATGGTGCTGATGCAGTTTATATGGGTGGGAAGGCCTTTGGACTTAGAGCGTTTGGCGGCAATTTTGATGATAATGAATTGCGGGAAGGAGTCAGCCTTGCCCATAGTTTAAATAAGAAAGCCTATGTAACGGTTAATATCTTTCCCCATAATGATGATTTAGTGGATTTACCTGATTATATAAAATATCTGGCAGAGATCTCGGTTGATGCGGCAATTGTATCTGATTTGGGCGTTTTTCGTTTATTTCGGAATATTGCGCCTGACATAGAACTGCATGTCAGTACACAAGCCAATAATGTGAATTGGTCATCTGTCCTGGCCTGGCAGGAGTTGGGCGCCAGCCGGGTCGTGCTGGCACGGGAACTATCTTTTCGTGAAATTGCGCGGATTCGCTCCCAGACCCAGGTTGAACTGGAGGCGTTTGTGCATGGTGCTATGTGCATTTCTTATTCCGGGCGTTGTTTATTAAGTAACTATTTTACAGAACGCGATGCCAACCGCGGTGCGTGTTCCCAACCTTGCCGTTGGAAGTACGCTCTTGTGGAAGAAAAGCGTCCGGGACAATATTTTCCAGTGGAAGAGGACGAACGGGGAACCTATATTTTTAACTCCAAGGATTTATGTCTCGTTCCACATATTCCTGAATTGGTGGAGGCCGGAGTGAATAGCTTAAAGATAGAAGGCCGCATGAAAAGTGTTCACTACGTTGCTACCGTAGCGAAGGTCTATCGGGAAGCATTAGATTGTTTTGCTGCTGATCCCGATCATTTTGTCATGCAACCGGAATGGTTGGAGGAATTGAACAAAGTATCACACCGGGAGTATACCACTGGTTTTTACTTTAATAAAACTACTTCCGACGATCAAATCTACGGGTCTTCTTCTTATACCCAGACCCATGATTTTATCGGGTTAATTAAAGAGTATCAGCCTGAAAAGCAGATGGCTGTCATTGAACAGCGCAACCACATGAAGGTAGGCGATGAAATTGAAATTGCCCAACCTGGTCAGCGTAATTTTACGCAAAGAATTGAACGTATGTATGACGCGGAGGGCAATGAAATTATAGCTGCGCCACATCCCCAGCAAATTGTTGCCATTCCGGTCCGCGAGCCGGTTGTGCCGTATGGTATGTTGCGGCGTAGGATAGGTGAAGCATGAAGGAAAAAGAAGTCATTTTCATAAAGGTAGAACCCAGCAATATAAATTATGTTAATCGTATCATGGAAGGCTATGAGTATTTGGGAGTAGTAACGACGGTTAACCCGGCAGAAGGAAAATTGATGGTCCGGGTTACCTCTGATACTTACCATGAGGTTGAAGAAATATTGAGAAAACTGCCCATATGGTTAGAATTTGTCTGAGCTGCTGCTTAAAACTATGATTAGAGTGCCATACTACCACCAGGAGGAGTAGTATGGCACTTTATGTTAGTCGTATTCATAAAATAGCATGGGCTATTCTTTTTATCGGGACTCTGTTGATTGTCCGTTTGGTATACCTGCAAGTGCTGGAAAGTCCGAAGCTGGCGATTGAGGGGTTAAGCGGACGGGTTGCGGAGGTTTCTTTGGGGCCGGAACGGGGCGATATATTTGACCGGAATGGCATTTTACTTACTAATACCGTACAGACGTTTTGCATCATCATTTTTCCCGCCCAGGTGGTGGACCCTTATGAAACGGCAAGTCAATTGGTTGCTTTTAGTGGCATTGATGAGAATGAATTGATGAAAAGGATGCGGCAAGCGCAGAGACCGTTTAAGCTTCAGGCCAATATAACGGAGAAGGTGGCGGAGACTATAAATCAGCTGCAGATTCCCGGTGTGCTGGCTGTGGCCGAAAAAAGCAGATACAGCTATAGTTCTCTAGCTGTGCATACAACCGGATATATAAACGTAGCCGACAATCAAGGCGTAAGTGGAATTGAGCGTATGTACGACGACATTTTGAAAGGAGAGCAAACTGAACACGTGGCAGCCTTAGTGGATGCCGGACAGCAAATTATTCCCGGGTTAGGATATACCCGGCTGAAACTAGGCAACAACCTGGGGCCTGGTAATATTATATTAACTATTGACAGCAGAATACAAAAGATTGTTGAAAATATTATGGATAAGCATGAAATAAAAGGGGCTGTTGTCATTATGAAACCTTCCACCGGTGAAATATTGGCTATGGCCTCAAGACCGAAATTTGATCCCACACAGATTGAAAACTATTTAACCATGAAAACAGCTCCATTCTTAAACAGAGCTCTATCTGCCTATCAGCCGGGGTCGATTTTTAAATTAGTCGTAGCGGCAGCAGCATTGGAAAACAAAGTGGTCCGTCCAGATGATATTTTTTTTGATCCGGGATATGTTGATGTGAGTAACCGGCGATTTTATGGCTGGGATTATGAACAGGGAGGACGCGGGAATATAACTTTTACCGATGCCATGGCGTACTCCAGCAATCCTGCCTTTATTACCGTGGGGTTGAAATTGGGCTCGGATAAATTAATTTCTTTTGCCAGGCAATTAGGCTTTGGCCAACATACGCAGCTTGCTTTTTATGGTGAGGCGGATGGAAATTTACCCGATAGTAGTCAGCCGATTTATCCAGGAGAATTGGCCAATTTAGCGATCGGGCAGGGAAGCTTTGAAGCCACTCCCCTACAATTTGCCTGCTTAGTCTCGACCATTCTCAATGACGGAGTCAAGGTTGAGCCCTATTTAGTCAGCAGATTGGTCGACACCAGAGGACGAAGCATCAAGAGCTTTTCACCTGCGCCAGGGGTTCGCGTTTTTTCTCACCAAACTGCCGAAGATATGAAAAAGATGATGGCTGCCGTTACCCGGTATGGTACAGGTGAGGAAGCGTATGTTCCGGGAGTGGGTTCGGCGGGTAAAACCGGTTCGGCGGAAACCGGACGTATGCAGCAGGGAAAGAGTGTAAATCACGCATGGTTTGCCGGATATGCACCGTTGCAAAAACCGCAGTACGCGGCTGTTGTATTTGTAGAGGAAGGACACTCCGGCGGTGATGTGGCGGCTCCTATCTTTCGCGAAATTTTTAGCGAGGTTATAGCAAATACGCCGAGTGATGACAAGTAGGCAAGCTTGTGATTTTTTATTCAAAAAAATGTTTGCCATATAGGCAAATAAACAAAATCATGGTAAAATAATAAAGTTAATAATTTCAGGGTGTGATATTGTGGCTGAAGAAAGGTCTTGTGTATTGGTACTCAACGGTCCTAATTTGAATTTATTAGGAAAACGGGAACCTGAAGTTTACGGCAAACTGACATTAGCGGATATTAACCGGTTAGTTGCCGAGAAGGCGGCTAGTCTGGGGCTTAGTGTCGATTTTGAACAAACTAACCATGAAGGTGTGCTGATAGACAGGATTCAACAGGCTGTCGGTCACTATTCCTGTATTATCTTGAATGCCGCCGCGTATACGCATTATAGTATTGCTATCCGCGATGCCATCGCTGCTGTGGCTGTTCCGGTTATTGAAGTCCATTTATCCAACATTTACAAGAGGGAAGAATTCCGGCATCATTCTGTCATTTCTGCGGTAACCTATGGTCAAATCAGCGGGTTCGGAGCCGATAGCTATCTTCTGGCACTAGAAGGGGCCGCTAGAATGATCCATGGAGGAAAATAAAATGGGGTATAGGCTGCAAGAGATCAGAAAGACTTTAAGTCAGACCGGGTTGGACGGGATACTCATAACCAAACCGGAGAATCGACGATATGTTAGCGGTTTCACGGGTTCGGCAGGGCTGGTCCTTATTTCTCAGCACTCGGCGAAATTATTTACAGACTTTCGTTATACGGAGCAAGCGGCGAAACAAGCTGTCGGCTATGAAGTCATTCGCCACGGGACAACGCAGGAGACTAACCTGCAGACAATGCTGGCCAAGGCAATTGCAGGAGAGCAGCTTCAAACGATCGGCTTTGAGAGTGATTTTGTGACATTTCAGGCTTATACCACACTCAAGAAAAATTTGCCCCACTGTACATTGGAGCCTGTAGAGCTTGATCATTTACGCATGGTTAAGGATGAGGCGGAAATCCGTCTGATTCAAAGGGCAGTCGATATTGCCGACACCGCCTTTACTCATATTTTGTCCTTTTTAAAACCGGGGATTACCGAATATGAAGTTGCGCTGGAAATTGAGCATAAAATGCGTCAATTGGGAGCGGAAAAACCGGCTTTCGATACGATTGTCGCATCGGGAACCCGCGGCTCCTTACCTCACGCAATGCCTTTGCCAAATAAAAAGCTTACCTATGGTGAATTTGTTACCATGGACTTTGGTGCGGTTTATCAAGGCTATAGTTCAGATATAACCAGAACGGTTGTTTTAGGAAGGGCAAATGCCAAACAGCAAGAATTATATAACCTCGTATTAAAGGCTCAGTTGGCGGGAGTGCAAGCTGTTTCTCCCGGAAAGACATGCAGTGAAGTTGATTATGCCGCCAGAAGCATCATTGAACAGGCTGGCTACGGTAAGTTTTTCGGCCATGGCTTGGGACATGGCGTAGGCCTTGCCATTCATGAAGAACCTAGACTTTCACCGTCTAACGAAACGATGAAACTTGTTTCAGGTATGGTTGTAACGGTTGAACCGGGCGTTTATCTGCCTGATTGGGGTGGACTTCGTATTGAAGATACGGTGCTGGTAAGTGCTGAAGGCAGCAAAGTGTTAACTGCCAGTAGCAAACTATTAATAGAATTAGAGTAATATACAGTATTGTTGGAGGTTATGTGGAATGATTTCATCGAGTGATTTTCGTACAGGGGTAACGATCGAGATTGACAATTCAGTTTGGCAGGTTGTGGATTTTCAGCATGTTAAGCCGGGAAAAGGAGCTGCTTTCGTTCGGGCAAAATTGAAAAATGTCAAAACAGGCGCAGTCGTGGAAAGAACTTTTAATCCCAGTGAAAAACTGCCGAAGGCTCATATTGATCGACGGGATATGCAATACCTCTACGAAAGTGATGGCTCTTATAATCTGATGGATAATGAGACCTTTGAACAAATTGCTTTACCAGCCGAACAATTAGGTGATGCAACCAAGTTCTTAAAGGAAAATATGAATATTGGAGTTATGTTTTTCCAGGGAATTGTTATTGGTGTTGACTTGCCGACTTCTGTAGAGTTGACGGTTGTTGAAACAGATCCTGGTATCCGTGGCGATACCGCTACCGGTGGTACGAAGCCGGCTACAATGGAAACAGGCTGTGTTGTTAAGGTTCCGTTGTTTATCAACGTAGGGGAAGTACTGCGGATTGATACGCGAACCGGCGAATATATTGAAAGAGCATAATGATTTAAGAATCCGTTGCCTGCTGGCAGCGGATTTTTTATTTTAGGTATATTCATTTTTTTTGCTATATTGGACACACTATTTTCAGGCATAAAAGTAAGAAATCACTGATTCCACAGCTAGTGCTTTATGCAGTGGGATTATGGAGTGTAATGCCAGGAATTTTTGGTGTCAGGCGAGGCGGAGGAAGCGCGCATATCGGACATCTGTAAGCCGAAGACAACAAAGCCTTACAACCAAAAGGCCGACGAACACTTCAGGTTCTCGCGGCTGAAGCACCAGCGCTTCGCCAACTTTGAACGTGTAATTTGACTTGCAGGGATTTTTTCGTAAGACAGGCGGGGGCGCGCCCATCGACGATAGGTAAGCCGACGACAACAAAGCTTACGGAAAAAGACCCGCGAAGAAATTATAATTTCAGAGTTGGTGGAGTACTAGGGTCGCAGCAAGTTTTTTCATACTGATTGAAATTCTCTTGCTGTACCGGTGCGTTCATTAAAGCCGTGCTTTACGGGCTAGTAAAAAAAAGGGGGGTAATCATGGGAAATTTAAAAGAAAGAGTCGCCTATTTGCAAGGACTTACTCAAGGTCTCAGTATTAATGAACATTCAGCAGAGGGCAAACTGATTCTAAACATTATAGAAGTGCTAGACGAGGTTGCCGATGAGTTTGACGACATGGCCCTGGCCCATAACGATCTTGAAGAATATGTGGAGACAATTGACGAGGATTTGACGGAACTGGAAGAAGTCTATGATGATGATAAAAATTATGTGGAAGTTGATTGCCCTCATTGCCATGAACGTGTAAGTTTTGAATCAGATATTTTAGAAGAACCTGGTGAAGTGGAAGTTACCTGCCCCTATTGCGGTGACGTCGTATATAATAGCTATGATTTTGATGAAACAAATCCCGTTCATATTGGTTCGGTAACTTCCGTGGGCGACATGCGCCAGACAATACATCCCGGTATATAAAAATTCTCTATAAGCATAAGCTGTGTTTGAGGAATAGAAAAAATAATATGCCATGATCTTTAATCCCGTATAGCGGGATTTTTCTTTTTTATAGCATAAAGTTTTTTTTTGTTCATATCTATGTAAAGAAAGGACGGAGTGACATAGATATGCTTACTTCCATTTATCCCATACTCCCACCCAGACTGGCCGAGTTATTCAAGAAAATTTCGCCGGCCATCGCGCAGCAGATAACAGAAATTCGAATCAGGGCACAACGACCGCTGGTGGCGGTTTTAGGTAACCAAGATATTCTGATTGGTTTAAATGCTGAGATTGTTGAGAACGGCCGGTTTGCCTATCATTGCGTGCCAGAGGATTTAATGCAACTAGTTCAACTAATCAGTAAGAATTCACTCTATGCCTATGAACAGGAGCTGCGTTCAGGTTATTTTACCATAGCCGGAGGACACCGGATTGGCGTGGCTGGTCAGGCGATTATGGAAAATGGACGTCTTAAGGCATTGAAATATATTAGTTCTGTCAATATCCGGATTGCAAGAGAAGTAGCCGGCTGTGCAGACGTTATTCTTCCTTATCTTATTGATGGTGAATGTTTAATGAGCAGTCTTATTATTTCTCCGCCCCGTTGTGGAAAGACAACCGTATTGCGGGATATCGTCCGGCAAATCAGTGACGGCGTTTATTCAATGCCTTGTAAAGGGGTACAAGTTGGTATTGTTGACGAACGTTCAGAAATTGCCGCCTGCCAGCAGGGTGTTCCTACCATGAACATCGGTTGCCGCTCAGATGTTTTAGATGGATGTCCTAAAGCGATCGGAATGCTTATGTTGATCCGCGCTATGTCCCCCACAGTTATTGTTACCGATGAATTGGGGCGGGAGGAAGATGCTTGTGCCGTTAGGGAAGCACTGCATGCGGGAATTGCAGTTATCACCACAGTGCATGGTCATGATGAAACCGAGGTATCCCACCGTCCTTATATCGGAGAGCTAATTCGCGAAAGATTTTTCGATCGCTACATCATTCTTGATAACAAGCCGCAAATGGGCACATTAAAAAAAGTCATAGCGGTAAAAGATGACACAGTTTTATATTCTTGGGAAAAGAGGGGCGCTTATGTGGTTAAAGCTGGCAGGTAGTCTGCTGATTATATTGGCCGGAACTTCTATCGGCTGGAAGGCTGCGCAACGTTTCAGTGATCGTCCCAGGCAGATTCGGCAGATAATCAATTGTCTGGCTTCATTAAAATCTTATATGAATTACGCAGCGCTGCCTTTGCCCGAGGCTTTACGGTTGTGTACCGGGAATACCGTGGGAGTCATCAGGGACATATTTCAAAATATGTCTTTTATTTTAGAAGAAAATGGCTGGTTAACACCGCAGGCGGCCATGACGCAAACAATCAACAGCTTGGAAGGAAAGCTGGCTTTGGAGAACCCGGAGTTGGAAGCATTACGTTTACTCAGTTCCAATTTAGGTTCTGTTGATCAGACCGAACAGGAAAAATTTCTTCAGGTTGTACAAAATCAATTATTGCAGCTTGAAGAAGAAGCCCTACAGTTACGGGAACGAAATGTAAAGATGTATCGTTATCTGGGAATTTGCGGCAGTCTGACGGTAGTTATAGTTTTATTATAGAGAGGAGTAGGACAGGTGGGATTGGACGTATTGTTTAAAATTGCCGGAGTCGGAATTTTAGTTTCCGTGTTTCACACAGCCTTAAAACAAGCCGGAAAAGAGGATATGGCCCATTTATGCACATTAGCCGGCTTCACTATGGTACTGCTTTGGGTAGTTCAGCTATTAGGCCGCTTATTTACAACGGTGCAGGAAGTATTTAAATTGTTCTAGGGAACCGCTGATTTAATGAGTCAGCCGGCCTGGCGAGAGATTTTTTCGGCTGGTAAGGAAGCAAAAGCGCAGGAATAGCGGTTCCTATTTCAAGGTTTTGCTGAGGCAGCCAGACGGAAAAAGATCCACCAGGATGCGCTGTGTGAATAAATCAGTGGTTCCCTAGGCCGAGCCAGTACTTTGTCAGCCTTAATCCAGTGACAAGCATAAGGGGTGTACGGTCGTGGATATTGTACAAATCGTCGGCCTGGGATTTGTTGTAACGCTACTCAGTCTGATTATCAAGAGGGAACGCCCGGAAATTGCTTTGCAATTAAGTTTAGCTTTGGCTGCTATCATTTTTTTACTGGTACTTACCAAAATCGGTACCGTACTTAATCTGTTTAGGGATCTGGCTGAAAAGGCAAATATTAGCCAGATGTATCTAAATACCATTTTAAAGATTATCGGTATTGCTTACATTGCGGAATTTGGTGCACAGGTGTGTAAAGATGCCGGCGAAGGAGCTGTGGCAAGTAAAATTGAGCTGGCTGGCAAGGTCATGGTTATGGTCATGGCAATCCCTATTATTGTTCTGGTTTTAGATACTGTTATACGGTTAATACCTTAGTGCTTCACCAACTCTGAAACTACAATTCTCCACAGGTCTTTTTTCGTAAGACTTCGTTGTCGTCGGCTTACCTATAGTCAATAAGCGCGCTTCCTCCGCCTTGCCTTACGAAAAAATCCCCGCAAATTTAATTTGCACTTTTAAAGTTGGCGGAGCACTAGTACATTAAGGTGGAATATGATGAAAAAAGCGATCATGGTATTGTTATGGTTAATGCTCTTAAGTTCCACTGTTTGGGGAGCACCGGCAGACCAGACGGATGTCACACAGCAAGTGCTGGAAAAAATGTCGCTTGAGGATATTAACCAGGTTGTCGATAAGATAAAAGCCGAGCTGCATGAGAATGTTCCCGGTGTGGAAAATTTGACTATTCAAGAAATGGCTGCCAAGGGTATCCATATAAATTGGCAACAGTGGTGGAAGAACCTTATGGCCAGATTTTTTCAAGAAATAGCCGCTAATGTACATTTGAGTGGAAAACTATTATTTTTAGCAGTCTTATGTGCGATACTGCAAAACTTGCAAAATTCTTTTGAACGCAGCAATGTTTCTTTATTAACCTATAGCATATGCTTTAGTTTTTTAGCCGTTATTGCACTTACTTCCATTTATAATGTACTGGAGTTAGCCCGCCAGACTGTGGCACAGATGGTTGATTTTATGCAAGCGTTATTACCGGTACTCATTTCCTTACTGGCCGGTGTCGGTGCTGTCACTTCGGCTGCGTTGTTTAGTCCGGTCATGTTATTTTTAACAAGTATGGTAAGCCTGCTTGTTAAAGATGTGGTATTACCGCTTTTATTTCTTACGACAGTATTGGAATGTGTTAACTATCTTTCCAATACCTACAGGCTGGATAATTTGGCCAGTGTCTTTAAACAGGGCGGAATGGTTGTATTAAGTTTGGCGCTGGTAGTCTTTATTGGAGTTGTTACGATCCAGGGTGTGTCGGGCAGTGTGTCGGATGGAATCGCCTTGCGAACGGCCAAATATGCTACTGCCACGTTTATTCCGGTGGTGGGGAAAATGTTCTCCGATACGGTCGAGTTAGTTATGGGAGCATCTTTATTATTAAAAAACACAGTGGGGATTCTTGGAGTCTTGGCAGTCTTAATGATATGTGTCTGGCCTCTGCTCAAGATACTGGCCTTAATTGTGGTAATTAAGCTGACTGGTGCGCTTATACAGCCGATGGGTGATGACCGGATGGCAAAATGTCTGGATATGATGGGAAACAATCTTCTTCTGATTTTTGGCGCGGTGCTAACGGCGGCGCTGATGTTTTTTTTAGGTATAACGATGATTATTGGCGTGGGTAATGCGACGGTAATGTTACGCTGAGCTGATTTAAAATACGGGAAATGAGTGTTGAAAACAATGGAAGCGATAACCCTGTGGGTAAAGAATATTGTTTTAGTTGTTGTATTTGCCTGTTTTCTTGACTTATTGCTGCCTAATAACAGCATGCAAAGATTTATCAAAGTAATTGTCGGCTTATTTATTATGCTGGCCATACTTAATCCACTTGTTGGTTTTTTTCAGAATAAATGGGAAACGGAAGCCGCGCTGGCTAGTAGCACCTTGACAGAGGGGCGGCAATCGGGAGATGTAACAACAACGATTAATAATACGGTGGTTGAACGGGAAGTGTTAGCCAAAGAAATATATACAAAAGATTTAAGTAAACAAATAAGAACTCTTGTATTGGCCATTCAAGGCGTGCAAGAGGCCAAAGTAGCGGTAGAACTTGCTGATGAAAAAACCAGCAATCATAAAGGCGGCATCAGCAAAGTCAAAGTTTATCTGAAACCAGGCAATTATTCCGGCAAACCTGATACGGTAGAAAAGATTCATCCTATTTCTGTTTCGAACGGGGAAACTGCCCTGCGACAAGATAGCCAGGAAGAAATAAGAACAGAGCTGAAAAATAGAATAATAAAGACTGTTACGGAGTTATATTTACTTTCCCCGGAGCAGGTTGAAGTTTATAAGCTTTTTTAAAAAAGGAGGGTTGCAGTGTATGCGCAGTTTAGATGAAATTGTAAACAAAGGAAGAGCACTATGGCCATTTCAATTATTCAGACAAGGCGTTATTACGACAAGGTTAATCTGGTTAGGCGTTTTAGGTGTTGCTTTGTTATTGATCAGTCACTATTTTGAAGCTGAAACGGTGATTCCGCGCACCAAGGAGCCTGCAGATATAGGAAACCGCATGCCTGTGTCAGTACAAGCCGGAAGTTATGAGGAGATGCTGGAAGCAAAGCTGGTTAATCTCCTATCTAAAGTGAATGGCGCCGGCACTGTTACAGTCAGTGTAACCTTGGAAGCTGGCAATACACAAGAATACGCCCAAAATGTAACCAAAGAGACAAAGACCGTGTCTGAAAAAGATACTACCGGTGGTGTTCGTACAACCACAGAGGTAAAGGAAACGGAACAAGTTTTGCTTACCCGCGAGGCGGGGGCGGATAAACCTGTTGTAGTAAGGGAAATAAAACCGGCGATTAAGGGCGTTCTCGTCGTGGCTGACGGGGCTTATGATTCAACGGTAAAGGCGAACCTGATCAAGGCAATTGAAGGTGGTTTGGGAATACCTCCGTATAAAATAACTGTTTTGCCTCAAAAAAGATGAGGAGGGGTAACATGATTGTATCCATCAAACGCTATAAAATAGCTCTTGTAGTGTGCGGAGTTTTTATTCTTGTTCTGTTATTGGCCTGTGCCGGATTATTGCATCGAAATGATTATCAAAGTAAAGCGGACCGTTCCAATTCCATGCAGGTAAATACGACAGTAGCCGTAGATAAAACGACACCGGCGCTTTCTCAGGACTTTTTTACTGAATATAGGATTGAACGGGACCGGATTCGCAGTGAGCGATCCGAATTATTGCAAACCAGTATAAAAAGTGCTAAAAACGACGAGACTATGCAGCGGGCACAGGAAGCGGTTCTGAAAATCATTATGGAGAAACAACATGAATCAGAAATTGAGAGCCTAATTAAAGCGCGGGGATTCAGCGATGCCTTGGTTTTTATCTGGGACAATTCGGTCAGTGTCGTCATTAAAGCCGCTTCTCTTTCACGGGATGAGGTTGTGCAGATTGCCGATATTGTAAGTCGTGTATCTGGGGCCAAGCCGGAAAATATCACCATTAGTGCAAAACCTTAATCATAGTGACACACTATACTTTATGTACGGTGTGTCTTTATTTATAGGGTTTGTCTGTAAACTATCCGAAACGCTCCCGGAAGGTGCTTTTTGTGCCATAGATCGTTAACATTTCTCGGAATAGGAGCCGCTATTCCTACAACATGTACATCGTCTGGCGCAAAAAGCACGCGCTAAGATCATTCCGTTAATACAAATAAGCCCTAAATAAAATACCTGGAGGTCATAATTGCATTCATAGCTCTTTTGATGTACAATGGTCTAAGTTAGAACATGCTGGTGGATAGTTTACTTTTCTGCAAAAGTTTATGCTGAAAGTCCTTGTACACACAAGGATTATTTTGTTTGTTGTCGAAGAGTAACCTTTGGAGTTTTAGTTGTTTTCACTGGACATCACATATGGGAGGCATAGCATGAGAAACAGCAGGAGTAAAAGCTTTGGAGTTTTAGCGTTGTTTCTTGTAACAGGAGCGATTCTAGGTGGAATATTAGGGGAAATCATTGCTTCGACGGCAATATTTTCCGGAATTGCGCCTTATCTAGTCAAGACGTTTTCCATTTTTGGTCTGCCTCCGATTGCTATTAACTTGTATGTGATCAAATTTGTTTTTGGGTTTTCGTTAAATCCGAACCTAATTAGCATCTTGGGACTGATTATTGCAGCCTTACTGTTTAGGCGCTTTTAGGGAGACAAGCTTATGAAGATTGTGCTAGCATCCGCTTCTCTGCGGCGGCAAGAGCTTCTACGGCAAATGGGCTGTGCTTTTGAGGTTTTACCCAGTACTGTTCAAGAAGATAATACGTTAAAATTGCCGACCGATGAACTGGTTGTTGCCCATGCAAAAGCCAAGGCTATGGATGTAGCGGGCCGCAGTTTGGATGGCACGCTGGTCATTGGTGCGGATACGCTAGTCGTATTAAACGGACAGGTGTTTGGTAAGCCTCGCAGCCAGATTGAAGCCAAAGACATGCTTAACGCTCTATCAGGACAAGAACATAAGGTCGTTACCGGCTTGGCTGTTATACAGTGTAGTTCCGGACATAGTTGGACTGATTTTTCGATTACGCAAGTTAAATTCGGCCATTTATCCCAAGAAGAAATAGACCGTTATGTTGCCAGCGGCGAGCCGATGGACAAGGCCGGCGCTTATGGCATACAGGAAAAGGGAGCGCTTTTTGTCGAAAGCATTCATGGCTGTTATTTTAATGTTGTGGGACTTCCTATTTACAAACTGGCAAAAATTTTAAAGAAGGCTGGTGTTTTCCTGCCATGACAGGAAAATTAGAAGCAAAATCTTTAATGATAAAAGAATTGCCGCAGGAGGAACGACCAAGGGAAAAACTTTTGACCAAAGGACCGGAGGCATTAAGTAATGCAGAATTGCTGGCGATTTTGCTCAGAAGTGGGACAAAACAGGACTCGGTTATGCGAGTGGCTGAGCGTCTCTTAAAGCAATATGAAAGTACAGGAATCGGTGCCTTTTCTAATATTTCCCCACAAGCAATCAGTAAGATCAAGGGAATTGGTATGGTAAAAGCGGTGACCATCGTTGCTGCCATTGAATTGGGCAAAAGATTGCACTCTTCGACAATTCTCGAAAAACCGATCATTCATTCTCCCCGTGATGTTGCTGATTTGATGATGTCCAGGCTTAGATATGAAAACAAAGAACTTTTTATGATTTTATTGTTATCGACAAAAAACCATGTACTAGCAACTCCAGTCATATCTGTAGGGACTTTGAATGCTTCTTTGGTACATCCAAGAGAAGTTTTTCGTGAAGTAATACATTATCCGGCCGCTTCGATTATTTTGCTGCACAATCATCCCAGCGGGGATCCCAATCCTAGTATGGATGATATTGCGTTAACCAAAAAACTAATTGATGCCGGGAAAATTTTGGATATTTCCGTACTGGATCACGTGATTATTGGTGATAACAAGTATGTTAGCCTAAAAGAAAAGGGAATAATATAACTAATTGATTTTAGTCGGTTTTGAAAGGGGTAGTTGTTGTGAATTTATTTCGGTCTTTATCGCGTGATATGGGGATAGACTTAGGAACTGCAAATACATTAGTTCATGTTAAAGGAAAAGGCATTGTGCTTAGAGAGCCTTCGGTTGTTGCCATTCAGAGAGACACCGGAGAGGTACTGGCAGTAGGCGAAGAAGCAAAATTGATGATTGGTCGTACGCCTGGTAACATTGTGGCCATCAGACCGCTCAAGGATGGCGTCATCGCCGATTTTGACGTAACTCAGGCTATGCTTAAATACTTTATTCGCAAATCCATTGATACGAAATCGGTGATTCGTCCGCGGGTCGTAGTCGGTGTTCCTTCCGGCGTTACCGAAGTTGAAAAGCGTGCTGTCATTGATGCCACAATTCAGGCCGGTGCCAGGGAAGCGTATTTGATTGAAGAACCGATGGCGGCAGCTATTGGGGCAGGCTTGCCAGTTCATGAGCCTACCGGCAATATGGTGGTGGACATTGGCGGCGGTACCACAGAGGTAGCCGTAATCTCTTTAGGCGGCATTGTTACCAGTCGGTCGATCCGTATCGGCGGTGATGAGATGGATGAGGCAATTGTCCAATATATTAAGCGGACCTACAATTTAATGATCGGCGAACGTACTGCCGAAGAAGTTAAGGTAAATATCGGCGCAGCGATTATTCCGGAAGTAGATGAAACCATGGATATTCGCGGCCGCGATCTGGTAACAGGACTGCCGAAAACGTTAACTATCAGAGCACGTGAGGTACAGCAAGCGTTAAATGAACCGGTTTCCGGGATTATTGAGGCTGTTAAAGTTACTTTGGAAAAGACCCCTCCCGAACTAGCTTCGGATATTATGGACCGTGGAATTGTTATGACCGGCGGCAGCTCTTTGCTGCGGGGATTGGATAGGCTGCTAAGCCGTGAGACCGGGATGCCAGTGCACATTGCTGAAGATGCTTTATCCTGTGTCGGAATTGGTACCGGTAAAGCGCTTGAAAGCATTGATCTATTAAAACGGGTATTAATGTCGCCCAAAAAACTTGGCTAGGTAAGGTAATAAACTGAATTGTATTGTTAGAAGGGAGCCAAGATGGTGCGGAGTTTTCACAAAAAGACGGTCATCTTATTGGTGGCTGTAATTACCGTCTTTTTGCTGTCGAGTTTTGCAGCACAAGGAAAGTACCATTTTACTATCATGGAAAAAGTTGTTGCTACGGTTTTGGCACCGGTTGAATATGTTTTTAGTAAAGTGGGATATAGCTTACAGCAAGCTGGAATGTTTTCCGGTCAGTTGATTACCGTATACCGGGACAACCAGCTCTTAAAAGCGGAAAATGAAAGACTGCGTCAAAATGAGGAAGCCGCAACAGAAGTGTTGGCGGAAAATACCCGGTTGCGTACTATGCTGGACTATAAAAAGGGAGCTCCCCAGTTCGATTTTGTTCTGGCGAGCATTATTGCCCGTGATCCCGGTTCCTGGACAAGTACAATTATTATTAACCGGGGTAGTGCAGATGGTATTGCGAAGGACATGCCAGTCGTGACACCGCAAGGACTGGTTGGCAATATCGTCAGTGTTACGGGAAGTACGGCAAAAGTTCAACTGATTCTTGACCCGCGCAGTGCCGTAGGGGCTTTGGTTCAACGGACTGAATCACGGGTTGCGGCCATTGTGGAAGGTGCTCCGGCCAATCCTTTAACCCCACGTATGGTAAACATTGCCCGTGACGCGGATATCATCAAGGGAGATAAAATTATTACTTCTGGTTTTGGCGGTATCTATCCTAAAGGCTTATCAATTGGGGAAGTTTTGGATGTAATAAATGAAGACGGCGGATTGTTAAAATACGCCGTCTTAAAGCCCAGTGTGGACTTTGATAGAATTGAAGAGGTTTTTGTTCTCGTACATTCACGCGAACCGGTTCCACAGCTCCCGGCTCCGGCAACCACGCCGACTCCACAAACAGGTCAGACAGCTAACCCACAAGGGGTAACCAGATGAGTATATTAATTTGGGCAGGCATTTTGATCATTACGCTGGTTTTGCAAATTACGATTATTCCATTATTTGCGATTTACGGTGTAAAGCCGGATCTATTGCTCATGGTTGTCGTGTCTACGGGATTACTGCAGGGAAAAGAAAAGGGTGTGGGGATAGGTTTTTTTGCCGGACTGCTGCAAGACCTGGCCATTGGTAATTTATTTGGATTAAATATTCTATCAAAATTGTTGACAGGCTATGTATTCGGTTTGGTCGAAAGAAAAGTTTTTAAAGATCATATTTTTCTCCCCATATTGGCCATGGCTGCGGCTACTATTTTCAATAGCCTTATCTTGTTGATTGTTCTGGGTTTTTTAGGCTACACCATTCAGCCTGTTCCCATCCTGGTTAATTATATACTACCATTGTTAGGTTATAATATGATCATATCTGTTCCTATTCACCAAGTGGTTAGCCGTGTCCTGACAATTAAACGGGATTCCAGATTTTAAGACGGCCGGCAGACCTTTGGCAACAGGCAAGGTATTATGCTTAGAAAGAAGGCTGTTGGTGTGCTTCTTAAACGTTCGACATACCGTCTTGATATACTGGGAATGATTGTAGTGTTGGTCTTTATAGCACTTATTAGCCGATTGGGTTACTTGCAAGTGGCGCAAGGTAAGTTCTATGAAGACCTGGCAGACGGTAATAGAATTAGACTGATTCCTATTATGGCCCCTCGGGGCATATTTTATGACCGCAATGGCGTTGCCTTAGTATCAAATCGTCCGGGCTTTGCCGTCTCGTTACTGCCGATTACCGGTCCCGTACCGGATGAAGTCATTCATAAGCTATCGGAAATCCTGAATATGAGCGTAGTTGATATTCAAAATAAGTTAAAACAAAATTCGGGAAATTTCGAACCGATTCGGATAAAAACGGATATCGGTCCGGATATTGTTACTAAGATTGAGGAACGTCGCAGTGAACTTCCCGGAGTGGTTATCGAGATACAACCAATTCGCAATTACATCAACAATGAACTTGGCGCCCATATTTTTGGTTATGTCAGTGAAATTAATGATGTTGAATTAGAGCAAGGCAAGGCGAACGGCTACAAATCCGCTGATATTATTGGCAAGTTCGGTTTGGAAAAGGTATATGACCGTGATCTGCGTGGTATTGATGGTGGTGGTCAGGTCGAGGTAGATGTTACCGGCCGGCCAGTACAGGTATTAGGGAAAAAAGAACCTGTACCTGGCAGTAATATGGTGTTGACGATTGATTACCGGATTCAAAAGGCGGCTGAAGCAGCTATTGACGAGCAGTTAATATATCTGCAGACTAAGACGGAGTTTACCAAGGCGAAGGCAGCTGTCGCCATTGCCATGAATCCCAAGAATGGTGAAATACTGGCTATGGTTAGCCGGCCAGCTTTTAATCCCAATCTTTTTTCACGTGGTATCTCTTTAAAAGAGTGGAAAGAAATTAATGAAAATCCTAATCATCCTATGGATAATAAAGCGATATCCGGCGAATATCCGCCCGGGTCCACCTTTAAAATTATCACCGGTGCTGCTGCATTGGAGTTGGGCAAAGTGACTCCGGAAGAAAAGATACTGGATACGGGTAAGCACTGGATTATTCCAAAAGGAAATGCCATGGGGGAAGCGTTAGGGTGGATTGATTTTAAGCAGGCTCTGGCAAAATCAGACAATGTATACTTCTATGAAATGGGTAACCGGCTGGGTATTGACAATCTGGAAAAGTATGCCCGTATGTTTGGGCTGGGAGCTGTTACCGGGATTAATCTTCCCGGTGAGTCAGACGGCTTGGTAGCCAATCGTCGTTATAAGGAAAAGGTATATGGTGAAGACTGGTACTTGTCGGAAACCTTTGACGCTGCGATTGGGCAGGGCTTTCAATTGGCGACGCCGTTACAAATGCTGCAGATCATTAGCCAGGTAGCTAACGGCGGACACCGTTTTAAGCCGCATTTAGTAAGCAAGATTCTTGCTCCCGATGGTAATGTTGTGAAAACTTTTGAACCGGAAGAAGTCGGACAGGTTCAGCTTTCAGAGCGTACGCTATCTTTAATTCGTCAATCATTGCGGGAAGTGGCTGCTGAAGGCGGAACAGCCTCGGATGCTTTCGGCGACTTTCCGGTACCTATTGCCGGTAAGACCGGTACAGCCGAGAACTCCCATGGCGATGATCACGGCTGGTTTGTCGCCTATGCACCTTATGATGATCCTCGGATTGCTGTTGTTGTTATTGTTGAACAAGGTGGTTTCGGCGCCTCTTCTGCTGTTCCAATAGCCAAAAAAATTATGGAGGCGGCCTTTAATATTAATCAGACGGCCACGGAAGCCCCAAAAATTTATAGAACGAGGGTTGCTTTATAAAATAAAATGAGGAATATGAGTTATGCTCATATTCCTCATTTTATTTTATAAAGTATAATTTTTGTAAATCATTTTTTATTGCAGGAAATTTTGCCAATTGTCGCGAAATATGATTGTAATTGGCAGTTAATTCATGGTAAAATTTAGGAGAATAATATGCAGGAAGATGTAATATTTAAAGGAAGTAAAACCGGGCTACAGTTATTATTAAATGAATCCGCTGACTTTGGCGAAATTATGCAGCAACTCAGGAGAAAGCTGGAATCAGCGGCGAAATTTTTTAGTAATGGTGCTGTGGTGAATATTTCATCTGCCGTACGCATACTCACACCGGAACAACAGGGGCAATTAACTGAGCTGTTTACAAGTCATGGCCTTTCCTGGAGCATAACGGAATCCGCCCTTTCTGTTGGCGTTGATACGGCCTTGGCGGAAGCGACTCAGGCGTCTGTTCCAGAGGAATTGGTGATAAAAAAGACATTGCGTAGTGGACAGGAGATCGTGTATAGCGGAAACATTATCGTTTTTGGCGATATCAATCCAGGGGCTCAACTAATTGCCGGCGGTGATGTTATTATCTACGGCACTTGTCGCGGTGTGGTACATGCCGGAGCTTATGGAGATGAACAGGCAACCATTACCGCCAATAAACTGATGGCTTCACAGATTAGAATCGCCGGACTCATTGCAAGGGCTCCAGATCATATTGATTATCCTGAATATGTTGAAACTGCACGCGTCAAAGATGGTGCGGTAATCATTGAACCAGCTATTCTCTAGGAGGTTAATTCATGGGAGAAGTGATCGTAATTACATCTGGTAAAGGTGGCGTCGGCAAAACGACTACCACTGCCAATTTAGGGACAGGTTTTGCGTTGCAAGGTAAAAAGGTTGTTTTAATTGATGCCGACATCGGACTTAGAAATTTAGATGTTGTCATGGGACTTGAAAATCGGATTGTATATGATTTAGTGGATGTTACAGAAGGAAATTGCCGCTTAAAACAAGCTTTAATCCGGGACAAGCGTTATGAGACGCTTTACCTGCTTCCGGCGGCGCAAACCAGAGATAAGAATGCGGTCAGTCCCGAACAAATGCGTCAATTATCCCAGGAATTAGCGGAGCAGTTTGATTATGTTATCATTGATTGTCCGGCGGGAATTGAACAGGGCTTTAAGAATGCCATTGCCGGCGCCGACCGGGCGGTTATTGTTACAACGCCGGAAGTATCGGCGGTTCGGGATGCGGACAGGATTATCGGATTGTTGGAATCAGAGGGAAAGCATAATCCCAAACTGATTGTCAATCGTATACGGCCCAGCATGGTAAAGAAGGGCGATATGATGAATATTGATGATATTATAGAAATCCTGGCTATTGATTTGCTGGGAATTATCCCGGAAGACGAGTATATTGTTATTTCAACCAATCGCGGCGAACCGGCTGTAGCAAATCCGATTTCCTTGGCCGGAACGGCTTATAGTAATATTGTGCGCCGGCTTATGGGGGAAAATATCCCCTTAATGACATTGGAAACCAATGATGGCTTTATGAAGAAACTAAAGAAAATTTTTGGCTTTTGAGGGGGGATTGAAAAGTGTTTGAAATGATTCAACGGTTATTTGGCAAGGATAGCACAGGGTCAAAGGATATTGCAAAAGAACGGCTACGGTTGGTTTTGGTGCATGACCGGGCCAATGTTTCTCCTCAATTCATGGAAATATTAAAAGATGATATGATCCGGGTCATTTCTAATTATATGGAGATTAATGAAAGGGATATGGAGGTCAATCTAACTAACACCAACTCATCGGTGGCATTAGTGGCTAATATTCCTGTCAACCGGATGAAACGCGGTGCATGGTCCCAGGACTAATGACTGGAATTTAGAAGCAAGGCATAGCAGACTCATAAGGCTATTCCTTGCTTCTATGCTTTTACTGGACTGAAAGTAAAAATGCTATTATAATAAATTAGTGCTCATCAATAGGGAAAGGTAAGTGTAATATGAATGCTTAGTCGGCGTCTTTTGAAAAATCTGGATTTTAGTGTAATCATCGTAACAAGTCTTATTATTCTGGTCAGCTTAATTATCATCGGTAGCGCCACCCATATTAACACCCCCAGTGAGGACCGGTACTGGTATGTGCAACGGCAGGGGATTTTTGCACTAATGAATGTCATTTTCATATTTGTTATGCTGCATTTTGATTACAAGTCTCTGGCTAAATTTGGCAATACACTGTATGGGATCAATCTGGTTATGTTATTGGCAGTTATGTTTGTCGGCCAATCTGCCTTGGGCGCACAGCGCTGGATTCAAATCGGTCCGATTAGTTTGCAGCCTTCGGAATTCTCCAAACTGATTATGATTATCTCACTCGCCAGTCTATTAGATAAGAAGATGGGGAAACTTAACTCTTTTAAAGAAATTATACCGGTTTTTCTCTATGTTGGTATCCCTTTTCTACTGGTTCTAAAACAGCCGGACCTGGGAACCTCACTGGTTTTTCTTGCTATTTTATTCGGAATGATCTTTGTTGCAGGGATTAACAGCAAGCATTTACTACTCATTTTTTCAGCGGCAGCTGCCTTCATGCCAATTTTCTGGCATTTTTTAAAGGACTATCAGAAAATGCGGCTTACTGTGTTTATTGATCCCAATGTCGATCCTTTGGGTTCCGGTTATCATATCATTCAATCTAAAATTGCGATTGGTTCAGGAATGTTATTTGGCAAGGGCCTGTTTGCCGGAACGCAAAGTCAATTGAACTTTCTGCCGGAAAACCATACGGATTTTATCTTTGCGGTTATTGGCGAAGAATTGGGCTTTGTTGGGGCCGTTATTATACTCCTTTTATATTTTTTCCTGTTGTACCGTGGAATAAAGATAGCTGGCTTGGCCAAAGATAATTTTGGAACTCTGTTGGCTACCGGCATTACCTCCATGTTGACCTTTCACGTATTGGTTAATGTAGGGATGACGGCTGGCATCATGCCGGTTACCGGCATTCCTTTGCCACTTATGAGCTATGGTGTTAGCTCGCTGACTACCAATATGATCAGTATCGGTATTCTTTTGAATATTTACATGAGGCGGCAAAAAATTTTGTTTTAGAAGGCGCACCTTAACGGTGCGCTTTTTGTTATATTTATCCATATTCGGTCATATAGTTTGTTATAGGACTTACATGGTCTAGGGGGAACATATGGCTAATATATGGAATCGCTGGTCAGACGCCCGGACAACGCGAGATAATTGGCGCTACACGGAACATGAATATAATTATAGCTGGCTGAAACGCCCTGCTATTGCTATTCTTTTATTCACTGCTGTATACGGGGCTCACATATCAGAAACTTATGTGGGACAAATCATGGATAAAGGAATTCGCTATATATTGACGACCGAAACCGATTTTACCTATGTAGCAACGCAAATAAGCCAACACCTTCCTAATGATTTAGATTTAGCAGTTTTTAAGAATATGGCAAAGGAAATGCCCAAACCACCGGATCCTCTGGCTTACATGACAAAGCCGGCAGAAGGAAAAATCGTCAGTTTCTTTGGCTGGAATAAAAATCAGGTAAGTCAGGGTGAGCTTCAGCAAGGCATTGAGATAGAAGTCGTTCCCGGTTCGACAATAAAAGCCGCCGCCGCAGGCAGTGTAAAATTGATTGCCGACAGTCAAGTTTACGGGAAAACAGTTATTATTGAACATGGTAATGGGCTGGATACTATGTACGGATATTTAGGTGAAGTCATTGTCGGTCAGGGGGAAAAAGTCAGCCAGGGACAGGTCATTGCCCGTTCAGGCAATAAAAAAGTATATTTTGAATTACGTGAACAGGGAAAAGCGGTAGATCCGTTAACAAGAATTAAAAATGAAGCCCAAACCAAAGAAGGGAAGTGACACTTGTTGCGGATTGGCTGTATTCAGGGAATCAAACTAAAGCTTAACAACTGGTTTTTAATAGTCCTGCTGCTTTTTGTACTGGCAGGTTTAAGCAGTAAAATTATACTCTTGTTTAGCGCTGTGTTATGGCATGAGCTTGCTCATGCCATTGCTGCACGTATTGCCGGATTAAAGGTCAGGGAAATTGAACTATTGCCTTTTGGCGGGGTGGCAAAAATAGATTGCTTAAGTGAAGCGGGAACAAGAAGCGAAATATTTATTTCTTTTGCCGGCCCTGCTGCCAGTCTCGCATTGGCAGCCTGTTGCTACCTGGCTATCCCGATGATAACAACCTGGCAAGAAGTTCTGCTTTTTTATTATTACGTCAACCTTGTTCTGGCGGTCTTTAACCTGCTTCCGGCGCTGCCGCTCGACGGAGGAAGAGTACTGCGGGCCTATCTAACCTCTTACTATGGGTATAAAAAGGCAACAGCCGTTACGATTAGAATCAGTAGATTGGTCAGTGCCGGGCTTTTATTCGGAGCATTTTGGTATTACTTATATTTTAATGAAATTAACTTAACTTTTATTGTCAGCGGGGTATTCATTTATGTAGCCTCACAGAAAGAAGCCATTATCACAGGCTTTCGCACAATGCGAATCTTAGCAGGCAAAAAGGCAAAGTTGACCTCGCGCGGTTTAATGCCCACTACGCATTTTACCGTTATCGAACAACTTCCTGTTCAGGAACTGATTCATAACTTCGGACCCAATGAATATTATGTCGTGCTGATTGTTCAGCAAGATAAGCTGAAGTACCGGGGAATGCTAACGGAAACGGAAATTTGGGAACAGTTACCGGAAAAGGGACTGCATGTTCCCATTGGTCATTTTTTATAATATTGGCAGGATTTTTTTTATATACGTAGAACGTAGGGTTAAATATGGTTTTATATAGGAAATATACTAGGAGAAGCGCAACGCTATTTGCTGTAATTTTTGGAGGTAAGCATGGTCAAGATAAGCCAATCCATTCTGACACAAGTTGTCAAACCCGGCCGTTATACCGGTAATGAGTTGAACAGTATAAAAAAGGATCATTCCCAAGTGGGTGTTACGATAGCTCTGGCACTGCCGGATGTGTACGAAGTAGGCATGTCCAATCTGGGTTTAAAGATTCTTTATCAAATTTTGAACGATCACGCTTCGATCGCTGCCGAGCGGGTTTATGCCCCGTGGGTAGATATGGAAGCGCAAATGAGAGAACACAATATACCATTATATACGCTGGAGACTTTTACACCGCTAAAAGAGCTTGATTTCGTCGGCTTTTCACTGCAATATGAATTAAGCTATAGTAATATTTTGAATATGCTGGATTTAGCGCATATTCCCGTTCTGGCAGAGGAACGGGATGATTCTTTTCCGCTGATTATCGGCGGTGGTCCCTGTGCGTTCAATGCCGAACCTGTTGCCGATTTTTTTGATCTGTTGGTTTTAGGTGAAGGGGAGGAGGTTGTGCTGGATGTCCTTAATGCCTATTCAGCCTGGAAGCGTTCGGGAAAAGCAGGTGGCAAACCGGCCTTCCTTAAGCAAGCGGCTCTGATAGCTGGCGTATATGTTCCTTCTTTGTATCAGGTTGTTTATCAGGCAGACGGTACAATTCTGGCGATTACGTCGAAAGAAGAAGGTGTACCGCCAACAGTAACCAAAAGAATAGTTCATGATTTGGATGCTGCCATGTTTGCAACGAAACCGGTCGTACCCTTCTTAGATATTGTTCATGACCGGATTATGCTGGAATTGTTCCGTGGCTGTACACGGGGCTGCCGCTTTTGCCAGGCCGGAATGATTTACCGGCCGGTACGGGAGCGACAACCCGACACATTGCTGAAGCTAGCTCAGGAATTGGTCAAAAATACCGGGTACAGCGAAATTTCCCTCACTTCGTTAAGCTCGGCCGATTATTCTTGCCTGCACGACACGATTCGTACGTTGATAACAACTTTTAAGGAACAGGGAGTCAGTGTTTCCTTGCCGTCGCTTAGAATTGACAGCTTTTCTATTCAGTTGGCGCAGGAGGTTCAGCAAGTCCGTAAAAGCGGTCTGACTTTTGCACCGGAAGCGGGTACGCAGCGAATGCGGGATGTTATCAACAAAGGGGTTACCGAGAACGATTTGCAGGATGCTGTCAGTGCAGCATTTACTGCCGGATGGTCGACTGTCAAGCTGTATTTTATGATTGGTTTGCCGACTGAGACGGAAGAGGACGTGCGGGGGATTGCCGATATGGCCCGCCGGGTGATGGATTGTTATAAGCGGCTTAAAGGACGTCGCGGGGCAAAAGTTACAGTAAGTGTATCTTCGTTTGTGCCCAAACCGCAGACGGCCTTTCAATGGTTCGGTCAGAATAAGATAGAGGAAATAGAAGAAAAACAAGAATTATTGAAATCCTTATTAAAACAAAGCGGCATCTCTTTTAACTGGCACGACGCAAAAACCAGTTTCTTAGAGGGTGTTTTTGCCCGGGGTGACCGCCGTTTAGGCAAGGTTATCCACCGGGCCTGGAAGAACGGTGCTAAATTTGACGGCTGGTCGGAACACTTTAATTTCAACATATGGATGCAGGCTTTTCAGGCAGAAGGGATCGATCCTCATTTTTATGCCGGGCGAAACCGGCCAGAAAATGAAGTATTGCCGTGGGATCATTTAAACTCCGGCGTGCATAAGGCATTTTTATTGCGTGAATATGACCAAGCGATAGCTGCAGCCTACACAATAGACTGCCGGCGTGATCGCTGTGAAGCCTGTGGCGTATGCCCCCAGTTAACAGCAAAGGTAATTGATTGGAGGCAAGAAGCCCATGCCTAAAACTCGTTTGGAATTAACCAAGGAAGAAGAAATCCGTTATATTTCACATTTAGACTATGCCCGGACACTGGAGCGAACAATACGGCGGGCTAATTTGCCAGTCGCTTATTCGGAAGGCTTTAATCCTCATATGAAGATTTCCTTTGCGTCGGCTTTGGCGGTAGGTGTTACCAGCAGTGCGGAATATTTGGATATTGAATGGAAAGAAACAGTTGAATCCGATACAGTGATTGCCAGATTGATGCAGTGTTTACCTTCTGGCATACGGATAAGACGGGCAAAAGAAGCGGCAGAAAAAAGCCCGGCCCTTATGGCGGTTGTAAACCTGGCAACATATAAGCTTTTGGTAACTTTGCCGTCGGCAGCTATGTTGGACAAGGCCTATGAAAGTATTGAGCAGTTTAATGGAGCTGAACATATTAACTTTGTAAAAGAGACCCCTAAGGGAAAGAAGGAAGTTCTTATAAAGGACTTTTTACTGCATGACCTTAAGCTAAGCAATAATGGAAATGAAGTTATAATCGAAGCGGCTATCAAAATTACACCGACAGGCAGTATAAAACCGGGTGATGTTTTTTCAGTTCTGGTCGATCAATTTTCATTTCCTGCCGGCAAAGAAGCGGCTTTAATTCACCGTACCGGTCTTTATATTACCGGACAGGATCAGGTGATAACGCCACTGGAGTTATCTTAAGCGAGGAGGGCGATTTATGCTAAAGACCATTGTCGCCAATATCGATCCGGAAGAAACAAGAATGGCACTGCTGGAAGACGGAGAATTAGTGGAAGTGTCGGTGGAACGTACAGAAAGTTCCAATATTGTCGGCAACATATATCTAGGGAAAGTAAAAAATGTATTGCCAGGCATGCAAGCTGTTTTTGTTGATATCGGGCGGGATAAAAATGCGTTCTTATATACGGGAGATGTTATTCCCAAAACATCCGGTGCGTCCCCGACAGCAAATCATCCATTGACAGTTGGTCAGGATATCATGGTTCAAATTATCAAGGATGCTCTCGGCAGTAAGGGACCTCGTGCCACGACACATTTGACTTTGCCTGGGCGTTATGTTGTGCTTATGCCCACGGTAGACTATATCGGCATATCCCGCAGGATTGCCAATGATGCCGAACGGGAGCGGTTAAAGCGGCTGGCCGAAAACGTACGACCACCCGGTATGGGAATTATCGTAAGGACTGTGGCGGAAGGGAAAAGTGAAGAAGACTTACATAAAGATGTAAAATATTTAAGTGATCTTTGGGCTACCTTATTATCCAGGGCTAAAATAGCGCATGCTCCCCTGCTTTTATACCGCGATGTAAATCTGGTCATACGGATCGTACGGGACTACTTGACTGCGGATGTAGATAGTTTTGTTTTGGATGATCAGGACGCTTATGACCGAGTGTGTGATTTATTGAAATTTAGTTCGCCTGATTTAATACCCAAGGTACGGGTACATAAGGGAAAGGGAGATGTCTTTTCTCATTTTGGAATAGACGATGCATTGGAACAAATAAGCCAGCGGCAAGTATGGCTTAAATGCGGCGGCTATATTGTTATCGACCGCACAGAAGCACTAACGGTCATTGACGTAAACACAGGCAAATTTGTCGGGAATACCAACTTGTCGGAAACCGTGCTTAAAACGAATTTGGAGGCGGCCGCCGAGATTGCCCGGCAGGTGCGCTTGCGGGATATTGGCGGCATTATCATTATTGATTTTATTGATATGGATAAAGAAGAGCATAAGAAAAATGTTCTGGCTACATTGGAAGCTACCTTGCAAAGGGACCGGACCAAAAGCAATGTTCTCGGCTTAACAGCCTTGGGCTTGGTGGAAATGACGCGAAAAAAAGCAAGGCAAAATATCGAAAGCTTATTGTATATGGATTGTCCTTGCTGTCAGGCACGGGGGAGGATACAGTCACCGGAAACCGTCTGCATTCAAATTTGCCGGGAGCTTAGAAAAATTGCTGCCCGGCCGAGGCTGCAAGGCAGACTGGTAATTCAGACCAGTCCAAGAGTTGCCGGTGTATTGGAAAAGCGGGAAGATCTGCAAAAAATGGAACAAGAGTTGAATCGAAAGTTAATTAGTGAAGCGGTACCAGCTATGCATGATGAAGTTTTTTCAATTCTACATCAAGATGAATAACATTTATTGACAAGATACTCCTTATATGCTAATATTTTATGATGTAAGCGATTAGGCTTACAGCCCCAACCGCACGAAAAGGTTTATAAACGTTTCCGGTTTAAAACCGTGACGTACCAAATTCGGCGAGTATTTAGGCAGGGAGGTGTATTCATGTACGCAATTATTCAAACTGGCGGAAAGCAGTACCGTGTTGCAGAAGGCGATGTAGTTCTTGTTGAAAAGCTGGAAGCGGCAGAAGGCGATGTAGTAGAATTCGATCGTGTGCTTACAGTGGTAAAGGACGGTGCCGTACTGGTTGGCAAACCTGTACTGGAAGCTGTAAAAGTAACCGGTAAAGTTATGGCTCAAGGCAAAGGCAAAAAGATTTTAGTTTTCAAATACAAAGCTAAATCCAATTATCGCAAGCGTCAAGGTCATCGTCAACCGTTTACTAAAGTGGTTATCGAAAAAATTAACGCATAACTTATGATTACAATCATTCCAATTCGAAATGACAACCAAACGCTTTTAGGTTTTTCGGTCACAGGACATGCTAATTCCGGACGACATGGACAGGATATTGTCTGTGCGGCTGTATCGGTACTGGCCCATACAGCGGTTTTCGGACTGGAGCGGCAGCTTGAGCGGGCGATAAGTCTGGAAATAGCTGAGGGGAAAATGGTTTTTGAATTAATGGAACCACCGGATACGTTGACCGATGCTATTTTGGGAACGATCTTGTTGGGTTTTGAGGAAATTGCTAAGAATTATCATAAATTTGTGCGGATTTTATGATACGGGAGGTGAATTGTAATGTTTAAGCTTAATTCGCTTAACCTGCAATTGTTTGCTCATAAAAAAGGTGTAGGTAGTTCTCGTAATGGACGGGATAGTGAATCAAAGCGGCTTGGTGTTAAGCGGCACGCCGGTGAAGTTGTTACTGCCGGCAGCATCTTAGTCCGTCAGAGAGGAACTCACTTCCATCCCGGACAAAATGTAGGCATCGGCCGAGATGATACCTTGTACGCAAAGGTTGCCGGTCGTGTGGCCTTTGAGCGTAAAGGCCGTGATGACAGGCAAGTTAGTGTTTACGCTATAGAAGAAGCTATGTAGCATATTCACCTGCGGACATTCCGCAGGTGTTATTTTCATTTACCCTTAAATTTTATTAGGGTATGTCTTCAAAATTAGCGAACTGATCAATGTCTGGTGATTTTTATGCAGACAAGGCATACCCTAAAGGGCACGCGAAATTTTGCAGGAATAATGGCTCTTATTTCAAAAAATTTTAATGCAGTATGCCGTGAAAAGCGCTGCCAGTGGACGTTTTGATAATTTAAAGATATGTCTAGATTGCTGGCAGCACTGATTATAAATTTGAAGTTGAGATCCATATGGCCGGAACGGGTCATTTTGATATAAATTAGTCGAAAGATAGTATCAGAATAGGGAGGACTCTTGTATGGCTAATGAATCATCGGAGGATAATCAGGTTTGTGAGGAACTACTCAGACTATTACGGATGCAACGCCATGATTTTATAAACCATATACAAGTTATTCATGCCATGCTTCAGCTTGGTCGGACGGAAAAAGCTATGAAATATATCGAAGACTTAGCTAAGGACCCATCTTTGCTCTCTGATGCTGTGCGCCTGCATATTAAGCAAACTGAATGCCGGGGAACGGTTAACCGCGTTTAAGTTTCATTTTAAATGCGCATATTACATAAAGATTTGATCTAAAAAGAGTCAGAGGAGAGTTTACATGTTTATAGACCGAGCGAAGATTACGGTAAAAGCAGGTGACGGCGGACATGGAATGTCCAGCTTTCGTCGGGAAAAATTTGTCCCTAAAGGCGGCCCCAGTGGTGGTGACGGCGGTCGGGGCGGCGATATAGTATTGGTTGTAGATTCTAACATTAATACTTTGGTGGACTTTCGTTACAAACGAAAATTTGCTGCTGATAACGGGGTAAATGGACAGACCAAAAATATGCATGGGCGGAATGCCAATTCACTCGTGATTAAAGTTCCTCCCGGAACGATTGTAAAGGATGAGCTGACCGGTGATCTCCTTGCCGACTTGACTGCCGAAGGGCAGGAAGCGGTGATTGCCCATGGCGGCCGTGGCGGTCGTGGTAATGCCCGCTTTGTCAACAGCGTGCACCGTGCTCCGACCTTTGCCGAGCAAGGAGAGCCTGGTGAGGACCGGTCACTTCTTTTGGAGCTTAAACTTTTAGCTGATGTTGGTTTAGTTGGGTATCCCAGTGTAGGCAAATCAAGTATTATTTCTAAAGTATCGGCTGCTAAACCAGAGATTGCAGCCTATCATTTTACTACGCTTAGTCCTGTGCTGGGGGTTGTCAGTCTGGCTGAGGGCAAGAGCTTTGTATTAGCCGATATTCCCGGTTTGATTGAAGGTGCTCACGAGGGCGTTGGTCTAGGCCATGATTTTCTCCGGCATATTGAACGTACCAGGATTATTATTCACGTCCTGGATGTATCCGGCTTAGAAGGCAGAGATCCTCTCGAAGACTATCATAAAATCAATAATGAACTTACTCTGTATAGTGAACGCTTGGCTAAACGTCCACAAATTATAGCAGCTAATAAGATGGATTTGCCGGAGGCTCAGGAAAACTACAACCGTATTGTTGAATTTATGGAAAAAGAGAAGCGGGAAGTCTATCCTGTTTCAGCGGCAACGGGAGAAGGCTTGGAAAAACTCATGTGGCGCACCATGCAACTGCTGGAAGAATATGTGGAAGAGCCGGAACAAGAAGCCGAAAAGAAAATCTATGAAGCAAAACCTGAACCGGAATTTATGATAAGCCGTGATGATGACGGCGCTTTTGTGGTAAAAGGAAAAGAAATTGAAAAAGTTGTAGCTATGATTAACTTTGATAATGATGAGGGAACACGGCGTTTCCAGGCTATCTGGCGACGGATGGGTATTGAGGAAGCATTAAAAGAACGGGGAATACAAGAAGGCGATACGGTGCGTATAAGACATATGGAATTTGAGTTTAAGCTGTAGGAGGATAGATATTTTGTTGGAAAGTAACTTAACAGGCAAGCAGAAACGTTATTTAAGAGCCATGGGTAGCACGCTGGACCCTGTTATACAAATTGGCAAGGCCGGTGTAGTTGAGGCCGTAGCTGATAGTGCACGAGATGCGCTGTTGGCCCGGGAACTTATTAAGGTTCGCGTACTGCAGAACAGTCCGTCCGATCCGAAAGAGGCGATAGCTGACTTGTCAGCTCTACTGCAGGCAGAATTAGTACAAGTAATCGGTAGAAACGGATTATTGTACAAATGTAATCCTGATAACCGGAAAATAGAATTGCCTTAATAATAGAGTGGGTGGAGACGATGTTTACCAGAAATAACCTGAAGGATGCCAAAAGAATTGTAGTCAAAATAGGTACCAGTACCTTGACTCATGATACTGGAAAAATGAATTTTTTTCGCATCGAAAAACTGGTAAGAGAATTATCGGATTTGGTCAATCAAGGAAAAGAAATCATTCTGGTTACTTCTGCTGCAGTCAGTGCCGGAATGGACCGCCTGGGACTGAAGGAAAGGCCGAAAACAATTCCCGAAAAGCAGGCTGTCGCTGCCATTGGGCAGGGAATTCTAATGCATACCTATGAAAAATTATTCGGGGAATATGGCCAGATTGTCGCGCAAGTGCTGCTAACAAGAGAGGATTCGGTAAAACGCACCCGTTACGCTAATTCGCGCAATACCTTATTAACCCTGCTAAACATGGGGGTTATTCCCATTGTTAATGAAAATGATGCGGTAGCGATTGATGAATTAAAAATTGGCGATAACGACACCCTGTCGGCCATGGTCGCCAGTATTGTGGATGCAGATATTCTGATCATTTTATCCGATGTAGAAGGTGTGTTTACCGATAATCCGCAAAAAAATCCTAATGCCTGTTTGCTTAGTGAAATTGGTGATATTACACCGGAGATTGAAGCCTTATCAGGTGAAACCGGGAGTCTGCGGGGTACCGGGGGAATGTATACCAAAATACAGGCAGGCAAAATAGCGGTTAATTCCGGTGTTACCATGCTTATCGCCTCCGGTTCAAGAGATGGCGTATTGCGAGAGATATTAAACGGTCTAAATATAGGTACTATATTCATTTCCAAAGAAAATCGCCTGCAAATTCGCAAGCGTTGGTTGGCTTTTGGCGCCCGTATTCATGGCAGCGTTATCGTTGATTCCGGTTGTGAGCAGGCCTTGGCAGCCGGCTCGAGTTTGCTTGCGGCAGGAATCAAGCAGGTTGAAGGAGAATTTGAACAAGGTAAAACGATTCGTATCCTATCTCTGGCCGGCCGGGAAATTGCCAGAGGGCTGGCCAATTACAACGCGGAAGAGACCAGACGTATCATGGGACTGCATACCAATGAAATTGCGGAAGTATTAGGACATAAGCCTTATGATGAAGTTATCCACCGGGATAACATGACTTTACTGGTATAAGTTTCAGAATCAATTGTTAGAGCGCGCCTCCAAACTATCCGAAATGCTCCCTGACGGCGATTTTTGTATCATACATAATCGCGTACCCTTATTCGTCTGGCTCAGAAATCGCGCGCTACGATCAATTCCATTAGTTTAAAAACGGCCCTAACGGATCGGTATAGAAGTCTCAAGATCATGCGATTTTGGCTGATTGAACACAATGAGGTGGAAGTTGTATGGGATATATTCACGCTTTCTTAGATTATTTAAGGACACCAAAGGGAAGACATGATTTTATCGACTATTTGCGAGCTGTCGTTATTATCATTGCTACCATCATTGTGGTCCGCAGCGGGATTGATATCGTCGGCTCCTGGATTAGAGCCTGGTTTAACTAGGGAACCACTGATTTATTCACACTGCGCAGCCAGACGGAAAAAGATCCGCTAGTGGATCTTTTTCCGTCTGGCTGCGTCAGCAAAATTTTGAAATAGGGACCGCTATTCCTGCGGTTTTACTTCTTTGCCAGCCTAAAAAATTTCTCGCCAGGCAGGTTCATTAAATCAGCGATTCCCTAGCATTACAAAATTACAATAGGGAGCGGACCCATAATGTCGGACAACAGACAGCGGATTGGTATAATGGGAGGAACCTTTGATCCTATCCATATAGGTCATCTTGTTGTAGCAGAAGCAGTACGTATTGAGTATCATTTGGAGAAAATTTTATTTATACCTGCGGCTGAGCCGCCGCACAAGCAACAAATGCAGATAACGCCCGCACAGCATCGCTACCTGATGACTGTCATGGCTACATGTTCCAATCCGCATTTTCAGGTTTCCCCCATTGAATTGGAGCGCCAAGGCCCTTCTTACACAGTAGATACGGCTATCGCTTTACGAAAAATATATGGAACTGATACAATGTTTTATTTCATTACCGGCGCAGATGCTGTGCTGGAGCTGGCCTCCTGGAAAGATATAGACCTTCTTTTAGAACTTTGCCACTTTGTAGCGGTGACCCGCCCGGGCAGTGTAGAGCAGTTAAATGAGGTTATCCATAATTTTGGCACACAAGGGAAAGAACATATTCATCGCTTGGACATTCCCCTGTTGGATATTTCATCCACCGATATCCGGGAGCGGATAAAAGATGGACGTTCCATCAAATATATCGTACCGGAGAACGTTGAAAACTATATATTGAAAGAACGACTGTATCAAAATTCTGCGTTTCCTATATAGCAGGCCATGTCAAATAAAGGCAGGCATAAATATCATCAATTCGCAAATAATGTTAAGGAAGTCAGTTAAGAACTCATGGAAAGAGAGGTGATTCCCTAGATGGCAAAAACTCTCTACGTTGGCAACCTACCCTGGTCTACTACCGATACAAGCCTTGCAGAAGCTTTTCGGGAATATGGCGCGGTCATATCTAGTAGGATTATTACGGATAAAGAAACAGGCCGTTCCAGAGGTTTTGGGTTTGTAGAAGTAGAAGATGACGATGCTGAAAAAATGATTTCTGCCATGAACGGCAATGATTTTGGCGGACGTCAAATCGTCGTTAATGAAGCCAAGCCACGGCAAGGCTAATTATGCATTGTAACATTTGATAAGTAAGAAAAAGATGCCTCCGATATAGGAGGCTTTTTGTCTGCTTTGGGAAGGATATCCTAAAAACATGAAGAATTTTACTACACTGGGTGATCAAAGTGGATTATAGGGAACTAATTAAAGGTCTTGAAGCAAGGTTATCTCCTAAACGGTTTAAACATACTCTGGGTGTTAGTGAAACAGCCCTTTTGCTAGCTGGTAAATATGGAGTGGATCAGGAAAAGGCCAAACTGGCAGGATTACTGCATGACTATGCAAGAGAACTGCCGATGGAAACCTTATTGCACCAGGCGGTCGTGCTTGCGCTGCCTGTCGATGAGATTGAAAGGGAAGAGCCTGTTTTATTACATGCAAAAATCGGGATGCATTTGGTGAAACAGGAATGTGGGGTGGAAGATGACGACATTTTACAAGCCATTTCCCTACATACCACTGGCAGCAGTCATATGTCAACGCTTGCTAAGATTATATTTTTAGCCGACTATATTGAGCCGGGCCGAGACTTTGAGGGGGTGGCTGCCCTGCGAAAAGCCGCCCATACCAATTTGGACAAAGCTATGCTGCTTGCCTATGATTATACGATATCGCATATTATAGCCAAGCATGGTTTTATCCATCCCAATACGATAATTGGAAGAAATTATCTATTAATGCAGGAACGAATAAATTAATTTTAATGTATAGTTTTTTTTAGAGGGGGGAGTATCATGGAGACCAGACGTCGCCGTATACGTTGGACAAGAGTATTTTTTCTGTTACTGACCCTGTTGCTTATCATAACATCTTTGGCAAGTGTTGTAATTTATGCATACAATAATATGTTTCATGCCGCGACGTCTGTAACCGCATCAGTTGGCGGCCGGGAAGCGCCTGCCAATCATATTAATATATTACTGCTCGGGTTAGATGATGCCGATGCGGAAGATCCATCAGGCCCCCGGCGCTCTGATGCCATGCTGGTCGCCAGCATTAATAAGGACACAGGTTCTGTCAGTCTTATATCCATTCCCCGTGATACAAAGGTAACCATTCCGGGCTATAAAAGCTATGATAAAATCACGCATGCTTACTTTTACGGAGGAGCTGATCTGGCTAAAAGAACAGTGGAAGATTTATTGAGAATACCGATCAATTATTATGTGGTTGTTGACTGGCAGGCATTTATAAAGGTTATTGATATACTGGGCGGTGTGGATCTTTACGTAGAAAATGATATGGATTATGAAGATCCTTATGCTAATCTTTACATTCATCTGACCAAAGGATATCAGCATTTAGATGGCAAGGCATCCGGCGAGTATGTACGGTTCAGGCATGACGAACTTGGTGATATTGGCCGTGTTCAGCGCCAGCAGCGCTTTCTGAAGGCAATGACTGATCAGGCTTTTCAAATTGAGACTATCCTCAAAATGCCGTCTATCATAAATACGGTAAACAAATATGTAACTACCGATATGCAGTTTTTTACCCTTTTAAAGCTTGCTAACAGTTTGAAGAATTTTAAAAAGGGCGATTTACAAGCGGAAATGGTACCTGGAGATTTTGCCACCATTGATGGAGTAAGCTATTGGGTATATGATAAAGAGCAGACAAAGCAAGTGGTCGATAAGCTTTTTTTTGATTGCACTTCAGAACCAAGTGAGTCTGCAAAACAAAGCGCTAAGAGCCTGCAGTGAAGTACTGCAGGCTCTCTTAGGCCCTCTGCCGGTGATTTCGTTAACATGTTTTGAAATAGGAGCCGCTATTTCTGCAACATGGTGCCTCGTCTGGCGCAAAAATCACTCGCAATTCATTCTATAGACTTAGAGTTTACAGACCACTGGCAGGAAACTTGTCATCATTACAGAATATAATAAGTCAATATGGAAAATAATTAAAAGAATAAAGTAATTCGTTACTAGGAGGAATATAATGTCCGAATCCAATTCTCGTCTATCTGAACTACTAGCCCAAGCTGCAAGTGAAAAAAAAGCAAGAGATATACTTATCCTTGATGTAAATGGAATATCAATGGTAGCCGATTTCTTCATTATTTGCAGTGCTAATTCAACCACTCAGGTCAAAGCGATTGCTGACAATATAGAGGACAAGCTGGCGGAACAGGGAATTAAGCTATTACATAAAGAAGGATATCGTGAGGGCCGTTGGATTTTGTTAGACTACGGCTCCTGCGTTATGCATGTATTTGTCGAGGAAGATCGCATCTTTTACAATCTTGAGCGGCTTTGGGGCGATGCCCCGGTACGCACTTGGGAAGATTAGGTGACATATGAAACCGATAAACAGTCACTATAAACCTGGTGATGTCGTAACTTTAAAAGTTGCCCGTGTTAATGAATTAGGTGCATTTTTAGATGCCGGAACGGGTAACACTTCCGACGATATTTTATTACATAAGGCACAGCAATTACATGAGGTAAAGGTGGATGAAACGGTCGAGGTGTATTTATACCTTGATCCGAAAAGCCGCCTAACAGCTAGTATGCGCTTGCCACAGATGCGCGAAGGGCAGATTGCAAGAGTAAGAGTTATTAATACTACCCGTGATGGGGCTTTTGTGGATATCGGCGCCGAGCGGGGCGTGTTTTTGCCTTTTAGCGGGATGCGTGGTAAGGTTCGCAAGGGAGATAAAGTCTGGGCCAAACTGTATCGTGACAAATCAGATCGGCTGGCTGTGACAATGGAAGTTGAGGAAGAATTACAAAAGGCCGCCAAACCGGCTGAAAATGTAAAACCTGGCGATATGTTAACCGGTACGGTATACAATCTTTTTACAGAAGGCGCTTTTCTCTTTACCACGGAACGATATATTGCGTTTTTACATGCCAGTGAAATTACAAAAGAACTGCGTGTTGGTGATGAACTTCCTGTGCGAATTACTTATGTAAGGGAAGACGGCCGTGTTAATGTCTCTATGCGTCCGGTCAAGGAACAGGCTCTGGAAGTGGATGCAAAAAAAATTTTAGAATTACTGGATTCCTGTGATGGAAAGATTCCCTATACAGACGATACGCCTGCCGATATCATCAAAGAAAAATTTGGCATAAGCAAATCCGCCTTTAAGCGATCCCTGGGAACTTTAATGAAAGCCCAGTTGGTCAAACAGGAAAACGGCTGGACATATAAAATTGCTTCCGATATACCGGACAAATAGTACACGATCTCATTGCTTACTTCACGAATTTTTTCTATTCGTGGCGATTCTTGGAGGATTTTAGAATATTTAGTATAATTAATATTATATAGTAAAAGCAATTGGCCTGTTTGTATGGGAGCTACTATGGTAGGGAGGCGGATATATGAGTGAAAGTACTTTAGGGAAAAAGGGTATACTATTAGAAACAGGAACAAATGAGTTCGAAATTATTGAATTTACTGTAGGCAATGTTAGTTATGGAATCAACGTGGCTAAAGTCCGTGAGGTAATTAATCCCGTTTCCGTTACCAAAATGCCGCATTCACATCCCTATGTCGATGGTGTATTTACTTTGCGTGGCAGAGTGATGCCTTTGGTTAACCTGCCTAGATGTTTGGATGTTGAAGACCAGTCTAATACTAAGAATATTATTGTAAGTGAGTTGAATAACTATTATGTAGGTTTCCTGGTAGACAGCGTATCACGCATCTATCGCGTCTCCTGGACGGCGATGGAGCCGCCGCCGGATATCAGTGATTCTGACATGGTTGTTGGGCTCATAAAGATGTCGGATAAAATCATTGTTTTGCTCGATTTTGAAAAAATAGTTTCGGTGATTAATCCGGAAATTAACGTTAAACTGACTACCATTCCCAAAACTGGCCCTGACTTGACTAAGATACGGCAAAGCAAGACAGTGCTGGTAGCGGAAGATTCGCCCATGCTTCGTGAGCTGTTGGTTGGTACCTTGCATACGGCAGGGTATGAAGATGTACGGGCGTACCATAATGGCAAAGAGGCTTGGGCTGCGCTTGAGGAAATGGGCGCAGACGGAACGCCTATTGCTACCAAATTGCAAATCGTGATTACTGATATTGAGATGCCTCAAATGGATGGACATCACTTGCTCAAGAAAATTAGAGAACATCAAATATTGAAGGAATTACCGGTTATTATTTTCTCCTCTTTGATCAATGAAGAGATGCGCCGAAAAGGTGAAGCCATTGGAGCGGATGGCCAGATATCAAAACCGGAAATCTCACAGTTAATTGATTTGATTGATAAAATTATTTTATAAATAAATAATTTTTATTGACATAATAGGATAACTCAGATATAATTAATAATGTCGGTGAGACAATGAAGTTTTGTGGGGGTATAGCTCAGCTGGGAGAGCGCTTGAATGGCATTCAAGAGGCCAGCGGTTCGATCCCGCTTATCTCCACCAGTAAACTCAACCTTTATGGAAAAATCCATAAAGGTTTTTTATTTTATCTTTTGTCTTACCAACTTGATAGTTTGGGGGCTTAAAGGAAAATAATTTTAAAATCGGGAAAGCCACTTCCTGCCCATATTAAATATGGGCAACATTTCTCTATGCTGCAATAACTCGCTGACAGTTACAAACTCGTAGCCACGTTCACGCAGGCGGTCGATAATCACACCAAGAGCTTGCGGCGTAGGAAGGGGATATTGTCCATCGTGAAGCAAAATAATACTCCCCGGTTTCACCTCTTTTAAAACCTTATCAATCACTTCTTGTGTAGGCGGGCGATTCCAGTCTTGCGGATCGACTGACCATAGAACTACTTGATATCCCTTTTGGTGAGCGAGTGCAAGTACTTGCGAATTATAAAATCCTCCGGGAGGACGAAACAGCGTCGGCTTGGGAGCTGTTGTTCGGATAACCTTTTCAGCTTTGTCAAATTCTTCGGACAGTTTTTGCGGACTTAATTTTGATAATGTTTTATGGCTATAAGTATGAGTACCGATCTCATGGCCATCAGCCACTTCCTGCGCGAAGATTTGAGGGCAATGTTCTACATTCTCACCTAAAACAAAAAAAGTAGCTCTGACCTGTTTCTCTTTAAGAATTGTCAAAATTTGTGGAGTTACTTTATAATGAGGCCCATCATCAATGGTTAAAGCAACGACCTTGTCCGTGGTTGAGACTCCCGAAATCGTTTGATCATTAGCTAAGTGATTGGTGGTTAAGCCGCTGATCACTGTTAAAAGAAACGTAGCATACAGCATAATATGAAATCTTTTCAAACGGCTTCCTCCTTTGGGTATGTTAAAGTCTTTATTATATATGATAAAAGCTTCTCTTTCATGCCCAAAGTAACGAGTAATCGAAAGGTTTGCTGTTTCACTATACAAGCAAGCTGCATATGCTAGGATATGCAGCTTGCTTGGGTGAGAGGGGGAGTTGTCCTGTCTACAGACATAAAGATTTTAATTTATGGGGCTGTTATATTGGTATTTATCAATTTGACAGCCATGATTTTATTTATAGTATTTGCTAAAATACCTAATGGCCGATTAAAGAATATCATACGGGATATTATTTTTGAACTGGATAAATTAGCCGATACGATGGAAAATTGTCAGAAGCGAGCAGCCGCAATCCAGCAAATTACCAGTATTCTTAGCTGGCGAAGTATTATGATTCCCAGTGCTTTAATTGGCTGGATTATTGATACGGAGGTGGCAGCTATTCGAAAAATGCAGCAAGCGACCCAAACACCTGATTTACATGAACCGGATAAAAAGTCCGCCAACGATTGTTAATACGAGTCCTGGCATAAACCAGCTCCCCTAATAAGCAATAAGCTTATAGGGGAGCTTTAATTTATATAGCCGTTGTTATAAGCTGTGTACAATTAATCTGTTTTTTTCAGGAATCTTTGCTCAAAATGTTTTGCCCGCTGCATTTGAAATTTCTTCTGAGCGAGTTTATTTTGATCGACCGGGTCCAATTTACTGCCATATTGGGCTAGTAAGATATCCAATTCCTCTTTTGATACCATATAGGTATTTAATTTGGGTTCATTATTTTTATTAATGCTGATCACCCTTTCTACTAGTAAATAGTTTACCCTAAAAAAAGCAAAACATGTAGTATACTTTCATTTCAATATTTTACATATCTTCCATAAATAAATACCAACCAAAAAGTACTGGGGATTTAATTTTAAATATGTTTTATACTAAGCAATGAGAAACCTATTCGGACAAGGTAAAGGAGGGATTTTATGAAACATTCCGGTCGTAAAAAAAGACGTACGAAAGGAAAACTAAAGCATATTGCAGCAGCTGTTGCCGGTGCTGCAATTATGTCCTCCATGGTTTTACCTGGAATCCCTGCAACAGTCGCTCATGCAGCTAAAAATACCTCAAATCAATCGGCTCACACTAGCCATCATGAGACACGGAAATCAGAGTCCAAACATCAGGCGGCACCGGACAACTATGAGGATGTTGTTCATGTGAAAGCTACGGCATATGCCCCGGGACCTCACGATAATGATCAATGGGGCAATAAAACCTATTTGGGTACCCATGTTCGTCCAGGCATTATTGCGGTGGACCCGGACGTCATTCCGTTGGGGTCAAAAGTTCTTATACAATACCCTGATGGACGGAGTTCCTATGCTGTGGCAGAAGATGTAGGCGGAGCCATTAAGGGAAATCGAATTGACGTGGCCAAGTGGACGGTGGATGAAGCCAAAGATTTCGGTATGAAAGATGCAAAGGTGTTTATTTTGGAAAAGGGAGATACTAAATAACATTGCCAGGTGGCAATGTTTTTTAGTATCTTCGAAATGAGTATACTCAATCAAGAAGGAAAATTATATATATTCGGATAATTATCAAGATAGGAGATGCAATAGAGGAGGAATCTGGTTATGTATGATGTATGTATTATCGGCGCTGGCGTAGTAGGTATGAATATCGCCAGAGAATTAACAAAATATAATCTGAAAATCTGTGTTTTAGAAAAAGAGGAGGATGTAAGCTGTGGCTGTTCTAAGGCCAATAGCGGCATCGTGCATGGTGGGTATACTGATAAGCCAGGCACACTAAAGGCAAAACTTTGTATCCAAGGTAATCGAATGTATGATCAATTAAACCAAGAACTTCATTTCGGTTATCGTGAAACCGGTGCTTTTGTATTAGCTTTTGAGGAAGAAGATCTTCCTCAAATTCAGAATTTGTATGATATGGGGATTCAAAATGGAGTTCAGGATTTAAAAGTTATTAATCGGCAGGAAGTTTTAAAGCTGGAACCTCATGTGAATGAAAATATTAAAGGAGCCTTATACATAAAACATGTCGGTGTAACATCTCCTTACGAATTTGTTATTGCTCTCGCTGAAAACGCTATAGCCAATGGAGCTGAAATTAAATTCAATGCGGAGGTTGCTGGCATTACCAAAGAGGATGATGGCAGCTTTACGATTACGACCAGTGCCGACGACAAAGTAACAGCCCGCTATCTTATTAATGCCGCAGGAATCTTTAGCGACAAAATTTCAGCGATGGTAGGTATTGGGGATTATAAAATTACACCTCGCCGTGGGCAGTATTTATTATTGGATAAGGAAGAAAGTTATCTGGTTAATTCGGTTATCTTCCAGGTTCCTACCAAAATGGGGAAGGGAATTTTGGTAACTACGACCTATCATGGAAATCTTATGATTGGTCCTAATGCCGAAGAAATTGATGACAAAAACGATGTAAGTACCGATGAAAAAACTTTGGATCATATTATAGCAACAGCCAGAAAATCTGTTCCTCATTTTAATATGCAAAAAGTATTAAAATCATTTGCCGGCAATCGGCCTGTATCCGGCTTGAAAGACTGGATCATTGAAGAAAGTCCGGTAAAGAATTTTATTCATTTAATCGGTGTTGATTCACCGGGACTAACAGCTTCACCGGCGATTGCACAATATGTATTGGCTATCTTACAAAACTCCGGGTTGTCTTTAATCAAAAATGAAACATTTGATCCCTATCGTAAACCAATCATTAAAATAAAAGAGCAGGATTTTAAAGGAGATATAAATGCCTCAGATCCTCAGGAACATCTTATTTGTCGCTGCGAACGGGTAACGGAAGCAGAAATTGTGGATTGTCTGCAGCGCGGTATTCCGATTCGTTCCCTGGATGCTATAAGCCGTCGAACAAGGGCTGGCTTTGGAACCTGCCAGGGCGCATTCTGCGGTCCTCGCGTGAAAAAATTAATAGCGGAAACACTGGGAATCAGTCCAGAAGAGATCAAGGAAAAAAGTAGCGCATCTTCTTTATTAGCACAGCGTGTGAAGCGGATGAATCTTAAAAAATTGTGAAAAAATAACTCAAAAGCATATCTCATGCTTTTGAGTTATTTTTAATAAATTAACTACAACCACAAGATTTAGTTTTCGGACGATTGTTTTTATTAGTATTATTGGTATTTTGCGATTCTTTTACGCTGGGGGATACTTCCTTGGCAAATTCTGCAGATTTATTGGTTTTGCATTTGCTCATTTTATCACCTCCCGTCATGTATATTGTTCCCCTCATTTTATATAAAATAGCTGTTAAAATTAATTAAACAAAATACCAAAAATAGCAGACAGGGAGCTAATACCCTGTCCGGATTAAACTTTGGTTACCCTCACGGTTCTTTCCTTATTTTACGTTGTTGTCGGCAACTTACCTATGGTTTATGCTTACCTTATCAAAAAAAGAAAGCACAAATTTAATTTGCACTTTCAAAGTAATGAATCATTAGCTAATGCTGCGGTAAGTGGCGCGGCAAAGAACAATTCTCTTTAGTTCTGATATTAACAAGGCACTTTAATAGTGCGGCCATAAGAATGCATATAGGAAGTAGCCGGAAGATTGGCTTGATTAAACAAAATAGTGGCGGAATGCAGAAACTGCTGATTGGAACTATAACGAAGATCATATATTTTTATCGCATTCTCTTCCGCTTGTTCTTCAAAGTAAACAAAAGGGGAGAATGTTTTAAAAAATTGACCTAAAAATGTTTTTTCGGCTTGCGCCATACGGGAACTCATATGAAAGTTGGGCAGCATGGTTATGATCTGAACGGAGCGGAAAAATAATTTGACTTGTCCAATTATATAGTATTCCGGAGTTTGTACGACAAAGTCCCATTGATGGACTTTACGTAAGGAAGGCATAATCAATATTCGTTCAATTTTATGGGCCGTAAAAAACGTTTTAAGCTGGAGGAAGGCTTTTTGTTTCAAGAAAAGGCGAAGCATAAGATAGAGGGAGCTTAGTACAACAATACCCCATACCGTCGGGTTTGTAGCCATAAGATCGCTATCCAGCAATAAAAACATCAGCAATAAAACTGGATCAAAAACATTCAATAAGTGACAGCTCAAACGTTCTTTTCTGAATGGCCACAATAAAGCTGCACCATGAGTATTCAAATAATCGCAAAGTATATGAGATAATCCTCCGATAAAAGACCAGCCAAAGAGAAAATACCAGCTCCATTGATTACAAAAAAAATGCATGCCTGTGGCAATAAGTGCCGAAAAGGCTGCGATTCCGGGAAACGAGTGCGAAAATGCTCTATGTTGCTTTAGATAAGTCATACTTCCTTTCAATTGAGCGATAATATCCAGGTCAGGCGCCTGAGCCCCTAAAATCGTTGCGATAAAAACAGGATCGGTGATTGCTGGCGTATGTCCGGACATGCCGGCCAGAGCAAAACCGATGAGCGCGTGAAAAGCTGTATCCACATTTGTCACCTCTAACTAATCAACTTTACATAAAATTATAATGTAAAGTTGATTATCTTGTCTATGGTAAGTAGTGGCCACAAAATTGCAAGAAAAATAGCTAATTCTGCCCGAAACTGTTCTTATCTGCAGCTAAGGACCGGATTAGCTTCTTATTTGTTCAAATACATTAAAAACAAGGATTAACATATAGTGCTAATCTATGATATGATATGATTATTCTTTTCATTTTCAAATATGGGTGTGAGTGTAATGGCTGTACAATATGATGAATTTATAAGAAATTTGTTTTTTAGCGACTGAAAATTAAAATATACATAATTATGCACATAGTGTCTATTCTAGAAAAATTAAGCCGACAACTATGTGCACTTTTTTGTACATTTTTAGATATTATCTTATCTGAGAGGAAGTTAATCTATTATGAACCGCGCTATCCGCATACCGATTAAACGTTACCTTACCCGCTGTTTCAAGAAAGATTTAGTTTCGGGGCTCACAGTGGGAGTCGTTTCATTACCATTGGCCATGGCTTTTGCCATTGCTTCCGGTGTAAAACCGGAATATGGGATCTACACAACAATTATTGCCGCCTGCCTGGTTGCGCTGCTTGGCGGAACCAAATTTCAGGTTTCCGGTCCGACCGGAGCCTTTATCCCGATTCTACTTTCCATTGTTTTAACTTACGGTTATGAGAACTTGCTTGTCGCAGGATTTCTGTCCGGTTTGCTGTTAATTGCCATGGGGCTTTTGGGCATGGGGTCTTTAATAAAGTTTATTCCCCGTTCAGTAACCATCGGCTTTACAGCCGGTATTGCCGTCACCATTTTTACCGGACAAATCGTTAATTTTCTTGGTCTTAGCGGCGTTGAGCGTCATGAAAGCTTCATTGCTATCATGCGGGATATCGGTGCTCATCTTTATACCACGAATATCTACAGCGTAATAACAGCGTCTATCTGTCTGGCTGTTATACTCATTACACCGCGTTTTTTCCCCAGACTGCCCGGTGCACTTATTGGCATATTGGTTTCTACCACTGTGACCACGATCTTTTATCCCCAGGAAGTGACGACGATCGCTTCGGCCTTTGGCGGTATTCCCAGCGGCTTGCCGCAATTGGTTATTCCGGAAGTTTCTATCGATAAAATAGAACAGCTTTTTCAACCTGCCCTTACCATTGCCATTTTAGGCGCTATTGAATCACTCTTATCGGCGGTTGTTGCCGACGGTATGGCCGGAACTCAACACAATAGCAATAAGGAATTGATTGGACAGGGCATCGCCAATTTGGTAAGTCCTCTTTTTGGCGGCATTCCCGCCACAGGAGCCATCGCCCGGACTGCCACTAACATTAAAACAGGAGCGGCTACCCGCTATTCTGTTGTTATTTCCGGCATTTTCGTATTCTTTACTTTATTATTGCTGGCACCGTATGCCGGATTGATCCCGCTATCCAGCATGGCTCCTGTCCTGATGCTCGTTTCTTACAATATGAGCGAACATCAGGCCTTCGCCGATATTGTAAAAGTGCGTACATTCAGTAGTGTTGTTTTACTTATTTCTTTCGTTCTCACCGTATTTGTCAATTTAACAATAGCCGTTGAAGTAGGTTTGCTGTTGGCTATGATGCTGTTTGTAAAACGCATGAGTGAAATCACGGCGGTCAAGCCGGTGGTTTTTGACCGTAGCAGCAACCTGATCGAAGTCGTCGACGATGAAGTGCCGGAAGAATACTCCTGTCCGCAAATCAGTATTTATAGCATTGACGGACCTTTATTTTTCGGCGCAGCCCAGATGTTTTCCCAAAGTGTTATGAAAATGATCAACTACGAACCCAGCATTATTATCTTACGCATGAGTAAAGTATCCATTATTGATATTACGGGGGAAAATCATTTAAGAAAAATAATCGAACGTTTGAGAATGAGAAAGATCACTGTACTGATTGCCGGCCTGCAGGGACAACCTAAGAAGAAGCTGGAGACCACAGGCTTGTACGACGATATTGGAGAGGATCATTTTTTTCCTCATACGGTCAATGCCATCGATTATGCCATGAAGCAAATTGACACCCGTCATTGTTCCCGGTGTCAAAAAGACGTCTTTCAACAATGCGTGTTAGCGGGAAAAATACAGCACAATGCCGATAGAAGCAGCAAATGATAATATTTTAACAAAAAGACTTTTCAAGTTATGGAAATTAATATATGATTAATTGTAAATTAAAGATCATAAGCGAGGGATTGAGTATGAAAACCGTTATAAATACCGACCGTGCGCCACAGGCCATCGGACCCTATTCACAGGCGATTAAAGCAAATGGTTTTTTGTTCCTGTCCGGACAAATCCCCTTAGATCCTATTAGCGGGCAAATTGTATACGGTGGTACAGTGATGCAGACCTACCAGGTTTTAAATAATATAAAGGTCATACTGGAAAAAGAGGGCTTGACGTTTGCCAATGCAGTCAAAACAACCGTATTTTTGAAAGATATAAGTGATTTTGCGGATGTAAATAAAGTGTATGCGGAATATTTTACGGAAGAACCGCCGGCCAGAAGCTGTGTTGAAGTGGCCAGATTGCCGCGGGATGTGCAGATCGAAATAGAAGTGATTGCTGCCTACTAATCGGCAAAACGGAAGCGTATAGCTCGGCTTTTCTAGTGCTCCGCCAAATTTGAAAGTGCAATTACATTTGCGGGGATTTTTCACAAAACAAGGCGGAAGAGACGCGCTTATTTGAGCATAGGTAAGCCGCTGACAACAAAGCCTTACGGAAAAGACCTGTAAAGAACCTGTAGTTTCACAATTGGTGGGGCACTCGTATGTAATTTGTAAAGATGAGGAATATTTGGTATAATTATAAGTATTATATACTGATATCCACCTTAAATTGCAGATAATATACAGCATTTTCCAATAATCGTAAGATAGGGGGGTTGTGATTGAGTAACCAGAACCATGTCGTAAGAAATGAATCGAGTGATGTGGGGGCTATCCGGATAGCCGATGAAGTGGTAGGAATTATTGCAGGTATGGCCGCAACGGAAATTTCGGGCGTAGCAGGAATGAGCGGAGGCCTCGTAGGCGGCATTGCCGAAATGCTAGGGAAAAAAAACCTGGCTAAAGGGGTCAAAGTGGAAGTCGGAGAAAAAGAAGCGGCCGTAGATTTATATATTATTGTAGAGTATGGGGTACGTATTCCCGATGTCGCTCTGCAGGTTCAGGAGAATGTGAAACGGGCTATTGAAACGATGACAGGACTGGATGTTGTGGAAATTAATATTCACATTCAAGGGGTTGGATTTGGGCAAGATAATAAAGATGAGGACATTCGTGTACGGTAATACACTACCTAAAACAGAACATGGAGCTTAGCTGGCTGGGAAAGGAGCCGTTATGGGAATCATTGATCGTGTCATTCTTTCAATTTATACACTACTATTAGCGTTCTTATCTTTAGGCGTAATCTTAATTTCTTTACGCCTAATTTCTTTAGAATGGGTGCAGACAAGCATTGCCTATCTGTATGGTCATTGGGAAGCCGGTCTGGTTGCTGCTGTCTTTTTTCTTGTAAGTGTCCGGCTTTTATTAGCAGGGGTGCGTTCACGGGCCGAACGGTCAAAAAACACCATAGTTCACCATACCGACATGGGGGATGTTAACATATCTTTGGATGCCGTTAGGAATCTGGTGGAAAAGATATCGAGAAACACACGCGGTGTTCGTGGTGTCAAAGTATTTGTTACGCATGACGAACAAGGCCTTAAAGTAATGCTGCGCGCCGTTATTAGTCCGGAAAGCAATGTTCCCAGTGTATCTGCCGAAGTGCAAAGACGGGTTCATGAATACATCAAAAATACAGTCGGTGTTGAATTATCCCATATACATATCCTGGTTGAAAATATTTCTAATGAATTTAAGACCAAACATCGTGTGGAATAAGATGAGGTGATACGATGAACTCCAAGCTATTGGCAGAAATATGGCAAAATCATAGTGGGAAAATTTCGGGAGCTGCGATTGGCTTGCTAATCGGAATTTTTATTATTACCTTCGGCTTTTTCCGCACAATTTTCGTATTATTATGTATGATAGCCGGTTATGTTATAGGAAAACGTATTGATGAAAAAGAAGATATTATGGATATATTGGAAAAATTGCTGCCGCCCGGATATCATCGCTAGACTCTGCGTCACTTAAACCAGTAGATAGGGAAGCTGGGCGAAAAAGACTGCAAGAGGATCCATGTGTTTAGGTGACAAAGAAGGCTAGTCACTTAGTTGTATTTAACTTTTAGAAAAGAGGTATTATATGAGTCGCCGGAAAGCCAGGGAAATGGCATTACAGACTTTATTTCAACTTGATTTTAATTCTGCCGATTATAACGATGCGCTTGGATTGGTATTTGACGAAAATCTGCAGGTAAGTGCCAAAGCAAAAGAATATACCGAGCAGCTTGTCCAGGGAACGCAAGCTCATCTGGAGGAAATAGACAATATCATTTCAAAGGTCTCCAACGAATGGAAGCTGGAACGTATGACAGGTGTCGACCGTAATATCGCTCGCATCGCCGTTTATGAAATGACCTATAGCGAGGAAAAGCTGCCTCCCAATGTGGTAATCAATGAAGCGGTCGAACTGGCCAAAGCATTTGGTACGGAGGACTCCAGTCGTTTTGTGAATGGTATTTTAGGTTCTCTGGTAAAAAGCCGGCAGTGAGGACATTACTATGACTCGCTGCTATCTAGGAATTGATACCAGTTGTTATACAACATCAGTGGCCATTTTCAGCGAGGCCGGTCATTTAGTCGCTGAAGCCCGAAAATTACTAACCGTTAAAGCTGGTGGCCGTGGCCTGGCGCAATCTGAAATGGTATTTCAACACTCGCGCAATTTGCCGCCGCTGTTAGAACAGGCGCTGACTTCCATTCAGGATGAACGGGTTCTCGCTGCCATTGGGGTATCTGCCTATCCCCGTCCTTTGCCGGATTCTTATATGCCGGCTTTTCTGGTGGGGGAAGGCTATGCCAAGGCGCTGGCCTGTATGCAAAACAGCAGGTTATACCGGATCAGCCATCAGGAAAACCATATCTTAGCCGGCATTTGGTCAGCAGGCGGACCGGCTGGTAACAATTTTTTAGCTGTCCACGTCTCCGGCGGGACGACAGAAATTGTCCGAGTTAGCAAAACCAGTCCGATGAGCTTGGAAAGGCTCGGCGGCAGCTCTGATTTGCATGCCGGTCAATTTATTGATCGTGTAGGTGTCGCGATGAGACTTCCTTTTCCTGCGGGACCTCATTTAGAAAAACTAGCAGCTCAAGGTCATGATAATCCTCTTTTGTTGCCTGTTGCAGCCCGGGGATTGCAGATTAGTTTTTCCGGACCTGAGTCTCACGTAATGCGTCTTTTACCTAAAAATCCTGATTTTGCGGCGCTAGCTGCCGGCGTGGAGATTTGTGTCGCAGAGGCTTTGTATAAAATGATTCGCGAGGCAATAGGACAGACTGGTCTTGAGGAAGTTCTAATGGTGGGCGGTGTTATGTCCAATTCCTTCATTCGGCAATATGTTTCTAAAAAATTAACCGCCGAACGGGCGAAACTGTATTTTCCACAAAGAGAATTCAGCAGTGATAATGCCGTTGGTGCGGCATACTTCGCTTCTATACAATAGCACGCTTACCGGATTCTTCGCATATGCTACTAATAAGAAGAGCTATGCGGAGGTGCACGGGTATATGTTGGCATATATTGTCGTAGGCGCAGCCATAGGTACTTTTATCGGACAATTGCTGCCGCCGGGAGGTTTTATTGGGTTTGTTGTCGGTACGGTTACCGGCTTTTGCGTACAAAAATATATTTCTCACAGAAGTTTTTGATATGACGTTGTCTCATCTGCATTTCAGGCTTCTGTCTGTTTTTTTTTGTGCATTATACCAAATGTTAGGATGATGGCTTTGAAAGTATATACGGTCAGTGATATTACAAAATATATTAAACAAGCCTTTGTTAGGGACGCCATACTTTCATCCGTCTATATTAAAGGTGAAATTTCAAATTATAAGCAGCATTATTCCGGACATTGCTATTTTACTTTAAAAGACAGCAATGCGACAATACGGGCCGTTATGTTCAAAAGCCGGGCACAGTTTCTCCGCTTTAGACCGCATGACGGGTTGCAGATTATTGCCGGAGGTCAGATTTCCGTTTTTGAACGGGACGGGCAGTACCAATTGTATGTTGAACAATTATTACCCGATGGTGTCGGTGATTTAAGCCTTGCTTTTCAACAATTGAAGGAAAGACTTTCAGTAGAAGGATTGTTTGATGAAAGCCGGAAACGGCCTTTGCCTATGTTGCCGCAAAGAATCGGCATTGTTACCTCGCCGACGGGGGCTGTACTGCGGGATATCGTTACGGTTTCCAAACGAAGACATCCCGGCATTTCTTTAACTTTGTTTCCAGTCAAGGTACAAGGACCGGAGGCGCCAAAAGAAATTGCCCGCGCCCTTGCCGTGTTAAACCGGCTAAAGCAAGTCGATGTAATCATTGTCGGTAGGGGCGGTGGTTCGATCGAGGAGTTATGGGCATTTAATGAAGAGGAAGTCGTCCGCAGCATTGCGGCTTCTGAAATACCGATAGTATCGGCAGTAGGTCATGAGACAGATTATACTCTTTCCGATTTTGCGGCAGACAGACGGGCTGCCACTCCCTCGCAGGCTGCCGAGCTGATTGTCCCCGATGCGGCAGAATTGCGCCGCTATGTACAAGCATTGCGTGACATGCTGATAAAAGATATGTATCATATAATTGATAGCAACCGGACTTGTGTTCTGAAATATATTGGCAGCCGTTCCTTTACACAGCCTTATGAACTGATTAAAGATAAGCACCAGCTGGTTGACGAACTTGTGCAACGGCTGGTGCAGGCAACTGGTAAAACCGTCGTTACCAAACAGCATGCATTTAAACTGCTGACGGAAAAATTGTTGGTATTGAATCCTTTATCCGTATTGGCACGCGGTTATAGTATTACCCGTACGGCCGAGAAGGAAGTTGTCCGCTCCGTCCGAGATGTCGTTCCCGGTCAAGAACTGGAGATTGTTCTGGCACAAGGCAGTCTTACTGCTAAAGTGATTACCGTGAGAGAAGGAGAACCCCGTGAAAAAGAAAACCACTGAGTTAGCTGAAAACCAAACAACCGGAAATGAGCTATTGTTTGAAGAGGCATTGCAGAAATTGGAAGATATCGTGAAACAACTGGAAAAAGGCGAACTGTCGCTTGACGAGTCGCTTGCCCGTTTTTCGGAGGGAGTTCTTTTATCCAAAGCCTGCCTTACCAAGCTAAATAATGCCGAACAACAAATAGATACAATATTGCATGAGGAAGAGGGCATAATGGTAGAAAAACCATTGCCTTTGCAGGAGGATATGTAATGTTACGCAAGTACATTCAGGAAAAAAGCGCACTCATCGACCTGGCTTTAGAAGAATTTATTCCGGAATATAACGGATATCCGGCAAAAGTCTTTGAAGCCATGCGCTATAGTCTGTTAGCAGGTGGTAAACGCCTGCGTCCCGTCTTATTGATGGCTGCCGCCGATGCCGTTGGCGGTCAGGGAGCCCGTTACCGGCATGTTGCCTGTGGTTTAGAAATGATTCATACCTATTCCTTAATACATGATGACCTGCCCAGCATGGACAATGATGACTACCGGCGCGGCAAACTCACCAATCACAAGGTGTTTGGTGAGGCAATTGCCTTGCTGGCAGGAGATGGTCTGCTCACGGCTGCATTTGAAATCATGCTGGCCCAGCCGGAGGTTGCACCGGCGGTATTGCTCCAGGTTGTGAGGGAAATAGCCTCGTCTGCCGGCGCAACAGGCATGATTGGCGGGCAGACAGTTGATTTATTGTCGGAAGGAAAAATGATTGATATTGCTACCTTGACGTACATGCATCAGGCCAAAACCGGTGCCTTATTCAAGGCTGCGCTGCGTGCCGGCGCCATGCTGGCAAATGCACAAACATGGCAGGTAGACGCATTGACTACCTATGCGGAAGAATTTGGCCTGACTTTCCAAATCACTGATGACATTCTTGATGTAACAGGTGATCAAGCGAAAATCGGCAAGCCGATCGGCAGTGATGAAAAAAATCAAAAGGCTACCTATGTCTCGCTCTATTCACTGGCAGAGGCCCAGAGTATGGCGGAAGCTGCCGGACAGCGGGCACTTTCTGCTTTGGACAAGTTTGGTCCTGAAGCCGACATATTGCGCTTGATGGTTCGCTATGTTCTAACCCGCGAGAATTGAGGTGCTTACAGTGTCTGAGTTTCTGACTTCCCTGGGACATAACATTATTCTCCTAAGTGCTTTTACAGCCTGGCTAAGCGCCCAATTACTAAAAGTACTTACTTCTTTTTTAGAGCACCGCGAGTTTAATGCTGAACGGTTGGTCGGCTCGGGCGGTATGCCAAGTTCTCATACGGCTCTGGTAGTCAGTTTGGCTTTTGCTACAGGCTTACAGGATGGCTTTGCTTCCTCCACCTTTGCCATTGCTGTCATCTTAGCGTCCATTGTGATGTACGATGCGGCCGGTGTGAGAAATGCAGCCGGTAAACAGGCTAAAGTCATCAATCGTTTGGTTCATCAGATGCGGGTCGAACATACCCTGCCTGACATAAAACTGAAGGAATTACTGGGACATACGCCGTTAGAGGTTTTAGCCGGTGCCGCTCTAGGTATTTTAGTTGCCTATGCGTTTGATATTTTTCGCTGAATAAGTTTATCTAGGGAACCACTGATTAATTCACACTGCACATCCTGGCGGATCTTTTTCCGTCTGGCTGCGTCAGCAAAACCTTGAAATAGGGACCGCTATTCCTGCGGTTTTACTTCCTTGCCAGCCGAAAAAATCTCTCGTCAGGCCGGCAGGCTCATTTAATCAGCGGTTCCCTAGAGACGAAAGGATACATATGAGTAAAGAGCGTTTGGATATTTTATTGACCACCCAGGGCTTGGCTCCCAGCCGCGAACGGGCCAAGGCCTGTATCATGGCCGGACTGGTCTTTGTCAACGGTCAAAAAGTGGACAAGGCCGGCACTTTGGTGTCCACCACGGCTAACCTCATCGTCCAAGGCGACAGCATTGGCTATGTCAGTCGTGGCGGCTTGAAATTAGCTAAGGCCCTGGCGTATTTTCAGATTGATATGACCGGAAAAGTCATGGCTGATATTGGTGCATCAACCGGTGGCTTTACTGATTGTGCTTTGCAACATGGCGCCGCTAAGGTTTTTGCTATTGATGTTGGTTATGGACAACTAGCCTGGTCTTTGCGAACCGATGAGCGTGTCGTTAACATGGAAAGAACGAATATCCGCAATGTGACGGTTGATATGCTGGGTGTTTACTTGGACTTTGCTACCATTGACGTGGCATTTATATCTTTAACCAAAGTTCTGCCCGTAGTAAAATCGCTACTGGCAGAACACGCTACTGTTATCGCATTAATCAAACCTCAATTTGAAGCAGGCCGGGAAAAAGTAGGGAAAAAAGGTGTCGTAAGGGATGCCAGTGTTCATATAGAGGTTATTACACATATTATAGAGTTTGCCAGGGAGACGGGGTTAGTACCAATGAGCCTGACTTTTTCCCCGGTAAAAGGACCGGAAGGTAATATTGAGTATTTAATTCACTTGGCTAATTTTCCTACGGAAGATGTACTTACCAGTCAGGTAATCGCCGAAGTGGTTGCCAATGCCCATGGGACTTTATCTTAATCAGGCAGATTATACAGGTTTTAGATAAATAGTAATAGTCCGTCATCTAGGAAACATAGCTGATTTTTCATTCAGCTTTTACGTGACGCACGGTACTAGTTGGATATGATGGGGGATGGACCTTGCTGACTTTTGCTTTATTTCCTAACTTCAAAAAAAAAAATATTGGTAATGTACTATCCTGGGTTATCGAGTATCTGCGTAAAAACCAGGTACGGGTCCTGTTGCCGGAAGAAATGGCAAAAACAGATACATATCAAAGCCTGACCCATCCTTTTGAACAGGAGCCGAGCCAGGATATTACACTGGCCCTTACCCTGGGAGGCGACGGCACTTTGCTTAGCACCGCCAGAAAGATTGCACCATACGGAATTCCGCTTTGCGGTATTAATATGGGGCAACTGGGTTTCCTAACGGAAGTGGAACTGCCGGAGCTAAGTGTAGCTTTAGACAAATTGATTGCCGGAGCGTATACTACGGAAAACCATGTCATGCTGGAGGCAATAGTTTGCCGTGGCAAGAAGACCATCTATGTTTCCTCCGCCTTAAACGATGTTGTTGTGACCCGCGGCGGTTGTTCCCGTATGATCCGGTTAAATTTGTATATAAACCATGCTTTAACGGCAAACTACTCGGCTGATGGCTTGATTATTTCCACACCTACCGGTTCCACAGGCTATTCTCTGTCAGCCGGCGGTCCGATCATAAAACCCAGCCTGAATGTATTATTGATAACTCCCATATGCCCTCATACATTAAATTCACGTTCACTGGTAGTTGCCGACACTGAAGAAATGCTGATCAAACTGCAATCGGTATCGGATGATATCGTGTTAACCTTAGACGGTCAAACGATTTACAAGCTATTGACCGGCGACCAGATAACCGTTAGACGTTCCGGATTTTCGGCTCAATTTGTCAAATTTAATGATCAAAATTACTATGGGAAATTACATAGTAAGCTGCGAAGGGGCAAATGAAAATGCAAACCTTAAACGCCGTTCAAATGGCGCAGCGACTATTGTTGTCTAAGGTTCAACAAGCGACCTGCCTAGTCGATGCTACCATGGGAAAAGGTGGCGATACACTGTTTTTAGCCCGTAACTCTTCTCCCGCTGCCACGATATATTCCTTCGATATTCAAGCTGCAGCGATAAAGCAAACACAGGAACTACTGATTAGGCACGGTCTTGAACAAAAAGTCAAACTGATTTCAGCCAGCCATGCAACGGTTGGTGAACATGTCGGCTTAGGAACGCTTGAGGTTGCTATGTTTAATCTGGGGTATCTCCCGGGAGGGGATCATCTGCTGATTACCAGGCCACAGACAACTCTTGCGGCACTACACATCTGTCTGCAGCGGTTGCAGGTAGGTGGTTTGGTTTCTGTTGTCGCTTATCCGGGGCATACGGGGGGAAATGAAGAGACACAGGCAGTAGAGGCTTTCCTGGAAAAATTACCGCAAAGCATATTTACCGCCTGCTGCTGGAATGTGATCAATCATACCAAGTATCCACCCCGGTTATATATAATTGAAAAGACGAGAGGTGAATTTTTTGAAGGGGATACGGCACGCAAAGATTAAGGAAATCATTGAACATAAAGTAATTGAGACACAGGAAGAATTGGCGGAATCCTTACGCAAAGAAGGTATTGAGATCACCCAGGCCACTGTTTCCAGAGACATTAAAGAATTAATGCTAATTAAGGTTCCTGTTGGGGACGGACGATACCGGTATGCGTTTCCCTTAGAACAAAACGTGATTTTTTCTCAGGCGAGAATGGCGCGTATGTTCCAAGATTCTGTTCTGCTCCTGGACCATAGCCAGAATATGATTGTCTTGAAGACTCTTCCAGGGACGGCACAGGCGGTTGCCTCCACTATTGATTGCGCCAAATGGTCGGAAGTGTTAGGAACCGTTGCCGGTGATGATACCATTTTTGTTGTAGTAAAACCGCCGGACGCAGTTCCCATGGTGTTAAGCAAATTTCAGAATTTGTTACAACAATAGTTTGCTCATGATACGGTTAGACGCTTTAGTTTAGAGGAGATGGATGTGGATGCTAAAATCGCTAACCATTACTAATTTTGCCTTGATTCAGCAAGTATCTGTAGAATTTTCAGAGGGACTGAATATTTTAAGCGGCGAAACAGGCGCCGGCAAATCAATCCTTATTGATGCTTTGGGCATTATCCTGGGGGAGCGGGCCTCTGCCGACTTTATACGTACCGGAACCGAGTTTCTCCGGGTAGAGGCTGTATTTACCATTGAGCAAATGGCTTCTGTTATGGAATTGTTGGATGAGCAGGGAATCGTCCCGGAAGAAGGCAACATCATTATAAGCCGCAAAGTGACTCGTAATGGCAAAAATACCATTATACTTAATGGCTGCCACATTACCCTGGCTGTTTTGCGGCAAATTGGCGAAAAACTGGTGGATATGCACGGCCAGCATGAAAACCAATCTTTGCTGAAACCGGAAATCCATATTCACCTGCTCGACTTGTTTCAGCATGACATTCTGCCGGTTTTGCAGAGCTACCAAGAGATATACCGAAACTGGCTAAAGGCGAAGGAAGAGCTGGCCAGGCTTGAAGCCCATTCCCGCGAACGTGAACAACGACTGGATATGCTTTCCTGGCAAACAAAGGAAATCTCCGCCGCAGCGCTTCAGGTAAATGAAGACCGTGACCTGGATAATGAAATACGTATATTAGCCAACGCCGAACGAATTGCCAGGGCTATCAATCACGCCCATCTCTTGCTGGGAGAAGGCCTTGGCGACCAGGGCGGTATCATTGCTCAATTGACGGAAGTAAAAAAGGAACTGGAGTCCATTGAACGCTTTGATGATGACCTGCACCCGATCATTGCAGCGATTACGGAAGCCTTATATCAATTAGAAGAAAGCACCAGCGATATAGGCAGCTACCAGGATACCATTGAGTTTAATCCCGAACGTTTGGAAATGTTGCAGCTGCGGGCCGACCTGATTCACAAGCTAAAAAAGAAATACGGAGCAACGATCGAAGACGTTCTGAGCTATTATGAGCAAGCCGAAAAAGAACTGTATACCATTAATCATTATGACGAACAAATCGAAAAATTGGTTCGCCAGCGGGACAGTTTATTTGCTGAGCTCCAGGCTGCTGCAGCCAAGCTGGGTACATTGCGAAAGCAGTCGGGGCGAGAGCTGGGTAAGGAAATAACCGAACACCTTGCTCATTTGGGGATGCCCAAGGCTAACTTTACTGTTCATATCACGTCTAGTGACCGATTAGGAACGGATGGCGCCAATGACGTGGTGTTTTTATTCTCGGCCAATCCTGGGGAAGAACTAAAACCCTTGCATAAAATAGTCTCCGGTGGTGAACTATCCCGTATCGCACTAGCTATTAAAGCTGTTTTTTCGCAAAAGGACGAGATCCCGACCCTGGTCTTCGACGAAGTGGATGCCGGTGTTGGCGGAGAAATGGCCTTTCGCATTGCGGAACGAATTAGTCTGATCAGTGCCAGCAAACAGGTGCTATGTATCACCCATTTGCCGCAAATTGCCTGTATGGCGGATACACATATTTATATAGAGAAGGTTGTGGAAGAGGAACGGACGACTACTTCGCTTCGCCTGTTAACGGAAGAACAACGGCTAACCGAATTGGCCCGGATGGTTTCCGGTACAGAGATTACTCCGATTGCCTTGGAAAATGCGCAACAAATACTGGAAACTGCTAAAAATAAAAAAGAAAAATGGAAAAAAACAGAGAAACTTTGAGGTTTCTCTGTTTTTTTTAATATAATCGCCTTAAATAAAGATAAATGATAAATAATGCTATTAATTCCGGAATAATCCCCTAAAAAAACAGGTAATCTATAAACGAAAATTGCGAAGGGATGTGATGTAAAAAAATGCATAAAAGCCGTCGGCGGTCTGTTACGGGGATAATGATTGTATTACTCATTCTCAGCTTTTGCTTTTCACCACAATTTCGCAACATCTATAATCTTCCGCCGCACATCAATATGATTGAAGGGGAAACAACTTTTTTTCCTATTAACTTTCCTTTGACGATTAAAATATATAAAAATACCAGTTATGAAATGAGCTCCCCTGTTTATGCATTTTCAAAAGAAGTGGCTCTATCATCACAGACTATCGGTAAAACCGTTGTTGAGTTTAAATTGTTGGGAATTTTTCCTTTGCGCAGTATTCAAGTGGATGTGATTCCAGCTATTAAATTAATTCCTGGCGGGCATTCGATTGGTGTGATTTTGCACTCGCACGGCGTACTTGTCGTCGGCAATTCGCCAGTGCAAAATCAGGAAGGTCAGCTTGTAACACCGGCAAGGGATGCGGGAATTGAGCTCGGTGATACAATTATAAGTATTAACGGAGTGACCGTTAACAGTGACGCTCAGGTAGCTGATATAATTGACAATAGCGGAAAAAACGGACGACCTTTACAAATGATTATTAAACGAAACACGGAGGAAATGAATGTAACTGTTTCACCGGTATTATGTAACGAAACTAGGCGTTACCGGATTGGACTTTTTGTTAGAGATAGTGCGGCCGGAGTTGGTACACTTACTTTTTACGAACCCAAATCGCGGGCCTATGCTGCTTTAGGACATGTGATTGCCGACAGTGATACCAACCAGCCTATTGATTGTGATCAAGGTAAAATTGTATTGGCTACCATTTCGGGTATACAGCAGGGAAAGCGAGGCCAACCGGGAGAAAAAATCGGTGCCTTTGTTGAGGACAATGAAATAGTAGGAGATATTAAGAAAAATACCACCTTCGGCATATATGGCCAGATGAAAACCAATTTGACCAATGAGCTGTATCCGGAAGCTTTGCCTGTCGCCTCCATGAATCAGGTACAAACAGGGCCTGCCGAAATTTTGACCGTTATTGATAACCAAAAAATAGAAAAATTCAGTGTAGATATTCAAAAAATCAATCTGCAAGAGGCTCCTAGCAGTAAAGGACTGGTTATTAAGGTTACCGACCCCCGTTTACTAGAAAAAACCGGCGGAATTATTCAAGGAATGAGTGGTAGCCCTATCATTCAAAATGGAAAACTAATTGGCGCAGTAACTCATGTCTTTGTACATGATCCCACCAAAGGCTATGGCTGCTTTATCGACTGGATGCTGATGGAAAGCGGATTAATTCCAAAAACAGAGAAACAAACGGTAGGGAAATTATTCACTTTTTCCTTACCGTTTGTTTTTATGTAATAACTCTTACATATTGTATTTATTTTCCAAAAGAGGAAGGAAATCACGTAGCTTTGTCGAATTGTATTTTCATAAAACTACAGGGAGGAAAAGTAATGACAAAAGAAGTAATTAAAGTGGCAATTGCTGATGATAACCGTGAATTTGCTGCAATTATGCAGGAATTTCTTACTCAGCAGGAAGACATCGAATTGGTAGGGATAGCGTATAATGGAGAGCAGATTCTGACAATCATTCAGGAAGCTAAGCCTGATGTAGTTATCCTGGACATTATTATGCCGCATTTGGATGGCATTGGTGTATTAGAACGGGTTAATACTTTCACTGGAAAACGTCCTAAAATCATCATGTTGACTGCTTTTGGACAAGAAAGCATTACTCAGCGGGTTGTGGAACTGGGTGCGGATTATTACGTGTTAAAGCCATTTAATATGGAAGTCTTAGCTAGCCGAATCAGACAGTTAGCCAGCACGATTACTTTGCAGCGACCTGTAGTTGCTCAGGCAATAAAAGCTCGTCCCGTCGATGTAGAGGTTACTAATATTATCCGCGAGATTGGCATTCCGGCTCATATTAAGGGTTATCAATATTTACGTGATGCAATCATGATGATTATCGGTGAAATTGAATTGCTTGGGGCGGTCACCAAAGTCCTGTATCCCATGATTGCCCAAAAATACTCAACGACTCCCAGCCGGGTTGAGCGGGCTATCCGTCATGCGATTGAAGTCGCCTGGAGCCGTGGCAATATGGAAATGATCAACCGGATTTTTGGTTATACCATTAAACTGGAAAAAGGTAAACCTACCAATTCTGAATTTATGGCGATGATTGCCGACAAGCTCAGAATGGAGATGCGCGGCGCTTAATAGCAGTCAGACAAAAGTTAAAGGATATTCGAGGCATTTCTCATGCCCGGATATCCTTTTTGCTATTTTCCCCGATGAATAAAAGGCAATTTGATTGGCAATAATCCTCCTATAGGAACGAACAAATACGGTGCAGGGAGATAGGGAGGATTCACAGTGATAATTAATAAGGTTGAGATATGTGGTGTTAATACAGCCAAACTCCCGGTTATTTCCGCCGGCAAAATGCGTGAATTGTTTGAAGTCATGCAGCAGGGAGAAAAGTCTGCACGAGAACAGCTTATTTACGGCAATCTGCGTTTGGTTCTGAGTGTCATACAACGGTTTAACAACCGCGGCGAATATGTTGATGATTTATTCCAGGTTGGCTGTATCGGTCTGATCAAGGCCATTGATAACTTTGATTTATCACAGAATGTCAAGTTTTCCACTTATGCAGTACCCATGATTATCGGTGAAATAAGAAGATATTTACGCGACAACAATCCGATACGGGTAAGCCGTTCGATGCGGGACATCGCGTATAAAGCATTGCAAGTACGTGATTCCCTGGTAAGCAAATATTCCCGGGAGCCTTCCATCAATGAAATTGCCGATGAATTAAAGATACAACGGGAAGAAATCATTTTTGCCCTTGACGCCATTCAGGAGCCAATCTCCCTATTTGAGCCCATTTATCATGATGGTGGTGATCCGATCTTTGTTATGGATCAAATCAGCGATGACAAACACCAGGATTTTAACTGGCTAGAGGGAGTGGCCATTAAGGAAGCACTGCGTAAATTGAGCGAACGGGAAAAGCATATTCTTACATTACGCTTTTTTGAAGGAAAAACACAAATGGAAGTCGCCGATGAAATCGGTATATCGCAAGCTCAAGTTTCACGTTTGGAAAAGGCCGCATTAGGTCATATGCGTAAATACATTTAATTGGGGAGTAACTATGAAGAAAAAAGTGTTGGCAGCTGCCATCGTGCTGTTTATAATTTTGGGCTGGAGCTTCTTTCTAAAAGAAAATAACAGTCGTTCTACTTTGCTGGAAACCAGTCAGGGACTTATTCGTCTGCATGTACTGGCTAACAGTGATAGTCCGGAAGACCAACAACTGAAACTGAAAGTTCGCGATGCCATACTTGCTTATTTGTCACCGCAACTGGAACAGGCAGGCTCTAGTGATTCGGCCAGAAGTATTATTTTAAATAATAAAGACAAACTGGTTGAGATTGCCCAACAGGTCATTAAGGAAAACGGCGCTGACTATTCGGCCCAGTTGGAAATGGGGATGTTTGATTTTCCCATAAAATCATACGGAGACTTGATATTGCCGGCCGGAAAATACGAAGCAGTACGGATCTTAATTGGGGCTGCCCAAGGAAAGAACTGGTGGTGCGTCTTATTTCCTCCGTTATGTTTTATTGATATCACCAATGCGGCAGCGGCAACTCCCCAAGCAGGAACTGACACTCAGGAGCAACCGGGCAAAGATCGTATTGAGATCCATTGGAAGTTGTGGGAAGCCCTCCAGCAAAAATCATAAATCAGAAAAAATATATGAAAACTCTTCCATTATTAGGCACATTTACAATCAGGTAAACATATAGTGTATAGAGCTAGGCAATGGAGGAGTGAGCGGGATTATGGTAAAGACATCGGACTTGAAATTAAAAGAAGTCGTAAATGTAATCGACGGAAAAAGATTAGGGACGATAACTGATATTGAGATTGATATAGAAACCGGTAAGCTTACAGCAATTATTGTACCCGGACATGGTAGGTTTTTAGGCTTCTTTGGCCGCAACGACGATGTAGTCATTACCTGGGATAAAATAACCAAAATCGGCTTTGATGTGATTTTAGTAGAAGCACCCCATTTTAATGGAACTAAGCAGATTGAATAAACCTGTAGCAGCCAGTATACCGACAAAAATAAACCTCCTGCAGAAAAAAGCGCAGGAGGTTTATTTTTTGCCTAAGCAATAAAAAAGTTCAATTTAAAGCAGGAATAATACAATATATGGAGTAATTTAATATATAAGAACACAACATGTAGTGTGCCATAGGTAAACCTTTTATATTATACCAATATTTTGTTTCTTATGCAAATAAAATAACAAGGGGGGAGAACTTTGTTATGCGTTGTCCATTTTGTGGCTTTGCCGAAAGCAAAGTAATTGATTCACGCGCAGCGGAAGAAGGAAATTCCATACGCCGTCGTCGTGAATGTTTGTCATGTGTAAAACGATTCACTACTTATGAAGTAGTGGAGGAATTGCCTTTGATGGTGATAAAAAAAGACGGACGTCGCGCTATTTTTGACCGTGGGAAATTATTGAATGGGCTATTGCGGGCTTGTGAAAAACGCCCGATTCCTTTGGCTGTTATTGAGAAAATTGCGGAACAGGTTGAAAAAGAAAGCAGAAACAATATGGAGCGGGAAATAACGACCAGGCAAATTGGCGAAATGGTTATGGAGCAGCTAAAAGAGATTGATCAGGTAGCCTATGTACGTTTTGCATCGGTGTACCGGCAATTTGCGGATATTAACAATTTTATGTCCGAACTGGAATTGCTAATGAAACAAGGATCTAAAGAAAAGCTATAAAGTGAGGAATCGAACGTGTTTACAAAGATAAAAAAACGGGATGGCCGCGAAGTTAATTTTGATGAAGCAAAAATAACAGAGGCAATTTTCAAGGCTGCCAAGGCGGTTGGCGGAGCGGACAAGCAGCTGGCGATTGAATTAACCTTGGATGTCTTAAAGTATCTTAAGCGGGAATACACTGGGCGCACTTTTACGGTTGAAGATGTGCAGGATGCGGTTGAAAAAATTCTGATTGAGAAGGGTCATGCCAAGACAGCAAAGGCTTATATCATATATAGAAATAAACGGACAAGCATACGGGAAGCGCAGTCTTATCTGATGGATGCCGTGGCGGAAATACTAGTGGAAACCAGCCGGGAAAATGCCAATGTATCCAATTCTCCTTCGGCTAAGATGCTGCAAATTGCCAGCGCTGCCAGCAAAGCCTATTATCTTAATCGATTGATTCCGGAAAATATAGCGCAGGCCCACACACGGGGAGACATCCATATCCACGATCTTGATTTTTACGGCAAAACGCTGACTTGCGTACAAATTCCACTAGGCAGATTATTAACCAATGGCTTTAATAATGGTCACGGCTATATACGTCCGCCTAAACGTCCTTCTTCTGCAACCGCTTTGGCAGCCATTGTTTTGCAAAGCTCGCAAAATGACATGCACGGCGGACAATCTTTTGCGTTTTTTGACCGCGATATGGCTCCCTTTATGGAAAACGCGACGGAAGAGGAAGTATACCAGGCAATGGAGGCATTAATCTATAACCTCAATTCCATGCACAGCCGGGCCGGTGCTCAGGTGCCGTTTTCCAGTTTAAATGTAGGCACCGATACTTCACCGGCCGGACGCAGAGTAACCAAAAACCTTCTGCTGGCCTACGAGAAAGGACTTGGCCATGGCGAAAACCCGATATTCCCTAACATCATCTTCCGGGTAAAAGAAGGGATTAGTCTTAATCCCGGTGATCCCAACTATGATCTGTTCAAACTGGCAATCCGGGTAGCCGCCCAACGGTTAAACCCGACTTTCAGTTTTATGGACTCATCCTTTAACAAAGAGTATAATGATCAAGTAGGTTATATGGGATGCCGCACCCGGGTCATGTCCAACATCTGCGGGCCGGAAGTGACTGATGGGCGGGGTAATTTAAGCTTTACTACCATCAATTTGCCGCGATTGGCAATCAAAGCGGAACGGGATTTGGTTAAATTTTATCAAAGCCTGTCCGATCTGATTAATCTAACCTGTGAGCAGCTCTTCCATCGTTACCAGGTGCAGGCGGCCTTAAAAGTAAAGGATATGCCCTTTTTGATGGGACAGGGGCTCTATTTGGATTCCGACAAGCTATTGCCCAATGATACCATCGAAGATGTGATCAAACACGGCTCCCTGTCGGTCGGCTTTATTGGTCTGGCGGAAACGCTGATCGCCTTAACCGGTAGTCATCATGGCGAAAGTACGGATTCCCAGGTTCTAGGTGAGGAAATTGTTGCCTTTATGCGCAACAAAGTAGATAAAGCGGCCGAAAAGTACAATTTGAATTACTCGCTCCTGGCGACGCCGGCTGAAGGCCTGTCGGGAAGATTTATCAAAATGGATCGCCGGGAATACGGACTCATCCCCGGTGTTACTGATAAAGAATACTACACTAATTCTTTTCATGTTCCCGTCTCATACTCTATTAGCGTATTTGAGAAAATGAAAATTGAAGGCACTTACCATAAATATACGAATGCCGGCCATATCAGCTATGTGGAATTTACTTCGCCTCCCGTCAATAATCTTAATGCAGTAGAAGACATTATCCGCTATATGAAAGAGTGCGATATCGGATATGCAGGAATTAATTTCCCCATAGATTTTTGTGAAAGCTGCGGGCAGCTTGGCGTCATTGATGACGAATGCTGCCCTGCCTGCGGTTCCGTCAAAGTGCGGCGTGTACGCCGGATCACCGGATATTTAAGTACAGTCGAAAGATTTAATGACGCTAAATCCCGTGAGTTGAATGACCGGATTGCTCATGTGTAAGCTACAAACAGGGAGATGGATACATTGATTCGTTACGCAGATATAGTTGGTGAATCCATCGTAGATGGTGTCGGCATTCGGGTGTCTGCTTTTTTACAAGGCTGTCCCCGTTATTGCCCAGGCTGTCATAATCCGAAGCTGCTGGCTGCCGAGGGAGGAACTTTAGTGACAGAGGAGGCTTTTGCCGGCTTATTGCTAAAGAAGATAACGCCGTTGCATCAGGGTATCACCTTTACTGGTGGTGACCCGCTACTGCAGCCCGAGGCTGTCCTGAAAGTCATCCTGTTATTGCGAAAAAGCGCTCCCCGGTTAAATATTTGGCTGTATACGGGGTATACTTTTGATGAGGTATGTCACTGGGAGATTATGCAGTATATTGATGTTTTAGTTGACGGACCGTTTATCCTGGAAAAGCGGGATATTAGTCTTCCCTGGCGTGGATCCAGCAATCAACGAGTTATTAACGTGCCGGACTCACTGCGGAGCGGCAAAGTCGTGGAAATGCTGTTTGAAAGTCATTGATTGATTTTAATCCATAGTTTCAACAAAACAGTGGTTCTCTAACTTGACAGCTACCGGCTAAAAGAATAGGCTTACAACAGATCATATAAGGCTTGTTCTTTTATGGGTTGTAGGTCTATTCCGCTTTTATCGGTCCGGTTAGAAGATATATGTATTGGGGTTGATCGGTTGTCCTGGCTTCTAAAAGAAAAATTAAAAAATCAATTAACCACGGAAAAGGGAGCAAAAATATTCGCTCCAGGTTCCCGGAACGGCTTTGCTTTGGTGTATCCCAACACCTATTACGTGGGAATGTCTAACCTAGGCATGCATATTATTTATAAATGCATTAATGACAGGAAGGATACTGCCTGTGAGCGTGTTTTTCTGCCTGATAAAAAAACCGAACAGGAGTATCTGCGCACCAACACGCCGTTGATGACATTAGAAACGCAGCGTCCGTTGTATGAGTTCCCTTTGATTGGTTTTTCAGTTACCTTTGAAATGGATTACTTCAACCTTATCAAGGTACTGGACATGGGCAAAGTTCCTGTTTTGGCCGCCGAAAGGACGGAGACCGATCCATTGGTTATCATTGGCGGCCCTTGTGCTACCTTCAATCCGGAACCGTTAGCCGATTTTGTGGATATATGTATTATCGGTGAAGGTGAGGAAGTCATCCAGGATCTGCTGGATACCTATTATGCCGAGCGTCATAAACCGCGTAAGGAGCTTTTAGCAGCATTAGCGCAAATTGAAGGTATCTACGTTCCCGGATTTTCGACTTTTCACTATGACTCAAACGGCAAAATCACTGCCCGGGAAACGACACCAGGAATTCCGCCTATTACCAGACGGCGCTGGATTAAGAATTTAGAGCAGTTTGAAGCACAAACGGTTATTGTCACAGCAGACACTGAATTTGGCTCTATGTTTCTGATTGAGGTTGCCAGAGGCTGTGGACGTCATTGCCGGTTTTGCATGGCTGGGTATTGTTTCCGCAATCCACGGATTCGTTCACTGGCAAGAATAAAACAAGCTATTGGGCAGGCTAAACAGTTAAATCTGAAAGTCGGCCTGATGGGGGCCGCCATATCGGATCATCCGAATATCGATGATATTTGCGAAGAAATCGTGCAGCAAGACTTGAATATGTCGGTAGCCTCCCTGCGGGCTGATTCACTGACCCCACGCTTGGTCAAAGCCCTGGCGGTCAGCAATCACAAAACGGTAACCTTAGCCCCCGAAGCGGCCAGCATCAGAATGAGGGATGTAATTAACAAGGGCATCACTGATGAGCACATGTACCAGGCAATCCACCTGGCCATCGCTGCCGGAATCCATAATATACGGCTCTATATTATGATCGACCTGCCTTTTGAGCGGGATGAGGATATTGAGGAAATTATCCTGATGGCCCGAAAGTTTAAGGAGTATATGAAAAAATTAGGCAGCGCCGGTAAATTGACACTAAGCATCAATCCCTTTATTCCTAAACCGTTCACTCCGTTTCAATGGCTTGCGGTTTCTCCCGTTGCCACAATTGAAGCTAAATTAAAACACATTCAGACCTCACTAAAAAAAGATAAAAATATCGAAGTATTGGCGGAAACCCCCAAGGAATCCAACATTCAAGGCATCCTGGCGCGGGGCGACCGCCGTCTGGGTTCAGCTTTACTAACCGCATACCGGTTAGGCGGTTATAAGCACTTTAAGCGGGCAATGCGGGAATATAACCTGCAGGAAGAGTTCTATCTCTATCGCACCAGGGATGAGGCGGAAATATTTCCCTGGAGTCACCTGAATATGGGCTTTCATGCCGAATATCTCTGGCAGGAACTGCAGCGGGCCGATAGCGGGCAAACGACTCCGCCCTGCACCAACCATTGTACACGTTGTGGAGTTTGTAATTGAAGGGAGGAGCTACTTTGGGAACGTTCTCAATCCAGCATAGGGAGGGTATCTGGAATGGTACCTTTAGTCACTTTAGCGCTTTTGGTCTGAAACATGGCGTTTCTGCCAGGCTGGGAGGAGCCAGCAACGAGCCGTTTACTTCTTTAAATTTGGCTCTTCACGTAGGGGATGACCCGGATACCGTCCGGATAAACAGGCAGTTATACTGCCGGACGCTGGATATTCCTGCTGCAGCCCTGGTGACAGCCGAGCAAATACACAGTGACTCGATTCATCTGGTTACCGCACAGGATTATGGCCGGGGAGCCATCAATTACCAGGAAGCCTTCCCGGAAACCGACGCATTGATTACTCAGGTTCCGGGGATTCCCTTGATGTTGTTTTTTGCTGATTGCGTACCGGTGCTTATTTTTGATCCGGTACAGCGGGTTATTGCCGTAGTACACGCCGGCTGGAAAGGCACGGTGGCCCTATTGGCCCGTAAAACAGTTCTAGCGATGCAGAGCTATTGCCAAACACAGCCCGAAGACTGTCTAGTGGGCATAGCTCCTTCGATTGGTCCTTGTTGTTACAAGGTAGATACGCCGGTCATCGAACGGTTAAAAGCAAGCTTCGTTCATTGGGAGTCGCTGCTAAAAAAGGAAGAAACTCATTGGAAACTGAATTTATGGGAAGCCAACCGCCAGCAATTACGGGAAATAGGTGTAAAGGACGAAAATATTATCAATAGTCAGGTCTGCACTGCCTGCAATTCCAGTCTGTTCTTTTCTTATCGTAAAGAGCAGGGAAAAACAGGACGTTTAGCAGCATTTATCATGTTGTAACCGATTAATAATTAGACCTTGCCTGCAATGATTAGTTATTGTTGAAGGTAAGGTTTATTCTATTTACCATAACCGGATTTATTTTTTCAATTTATAAAATAATTTATGGAATATAAGAGGTAACTAGAGGAAAATTATGTTTATTCGAGAATAATATATATATCCGGCAGGAGGATTATTATGTCTATACGGAATTGTCTAAATCAAATACAGGAAAATATTGAAAAGACCTTACAGACAAGAACGGTCCCGCCGTTATGTCCGGATAGTGGTGTAAAGTTACTGGCCATTACCAAGAATCAGGGCGTGCCAGTTATCGAAGAAGCCATTCGTAACGGAATTACAGCCATTGGTGAAAATCGGGTGCAGGAAGCGCTGCAAAAGCACGCGGCGTTACCTGAAGTGGAGCTTCATCTCGTAGGTCATCTGCAAACAAATAAAGTAAAGCAGGCTGTGCGCCTGTTCCACCTGATTCACTCCATTGACAGTGAAAAATTAGTCATTGAAGTTGACAAAGCTGCCGGCAGTTTTAATACGTGTCAGGATATACTGCTGCAGGTTAATGTCGCCGGAGAGGAAACCAAGTATGGTGTAACGCCGCAGGAGGTTATTTCGCTAGGACGCCGCATCAGTGATTTGGAACATGTGCGCCTCTGCGGACTGATGACGATTGCTCCCTACTATGAAACTCCGGAAGAAGCGCGTCCTATTTTTAGTGAAATGTATCAATTGTTCAAAGAACTGGAATCCTGTCAGTTTCCCGGCCATCATCTGAAATGGCTGTCGATGGGGATGACGAACGACTACATAGTTGCAGTGGAAGAAGGCGCCAATATCGTGCGTATTGGTACCGGTATTTTCGGGCAAAGACAATATTAAAGGTCAGAAAGAGGAGGCATACGTATATGAAGTTTATGGAAAAGGTATGGGGCAGCTTAGGTTTATTTGAGCCACTGGAGCCCGAAGAAGAACGTGCAACAAAGGTGGAAGAACCTGAATACAAACAGAAAAAACTCGGCAGTAATAATATAGTAAACTTACCTACTGCGCAGAAACAAATGAAAGTAATGGTTGTCGAGCCATTTTCTTTTGATGACGCGCAAACGGTAGCTGATTATCTAAAAAACAGAAAACCGGTGGTTGTAAATTTTGAAAGCAGTGAAAAAGAAGTAGCTAAACGCATGATTGATTTCATCAGCGGGACTACGTATGCCTTGGGGGGAACAATACAGAAAATCGGCAACGACATTTTCCTATGTGCCCCGACCAATGTTGATGTCTCATATAGCTCGCATGAGGATAGCGGTGACAAAGTTATCCTGCCTTGGGCCAATAAGTGAATTTTCTCTAGGGGGATACTATGTTGCTACAAAATAAGAAGATTAGCTTTCTGGGCGGGGGGGCCATGGCGGAAGCCCTGATCCGGGGAATCTTAAAAGCGGGCTTGGTCAAACCGGAGCAGATCACTGCCAATGATATCTCGCAAGAACGGTTGCATTACCTGGCAGACCGGTATCAAATCCAGATTTCCCTGGAGGGGACAGCGGTGGCGGCTGAAGCCGATATATTATTTTTGACCGTCAAACCGCAAGTTATTAACCAGGTTTTAGAGCATGTCGCTTCCACGGTCAGAAAAGAAACCACCGTTATTTCTATTGTTGCCGGCTTTACGATTGCTGCACTGGAACAGGCATTGCCCCAGGTTCCGGTAGTGAGAGTAATGCCCAATACTCCGGTAGCTGTAGGGGAGGGAATGTCGGCCATTGCGCTGGGAACCTTTGCCGATGCGGGTATTGGTGAAATAGCTTCTGCTATTTTCTCTTCCGTTGGACAAGTTGTGAATTTACCGGAAAGCTTGCTGGATGCTGTGACCGGATTATCCGGCAGTGGACCGGGTTATGCTTTCGTTATTATTGATGCGCTAGCCGATGCCGGCGTACGGGCTGGTTTGCCCCGTGCCCAGGCACTGCTTTTATCGGCGCAAACCTTGTTAGGTGCCGCCAAGATGGTTATTGAAACCGGCGAGCATCCTGCCAAGCTCCGGGATATGGTCACATCGCCGGGAGGAACAACCATTGCCGGAATTCATGTACTGGAACAACAGGGCGTGCGGGCTGCTTTAAGTGATGCCGTTATAGCTGCTGCTAATCGCTCACGCGAATTGGGGAAAAAGTAATGGCTGAGAGGGAAAAAATCTTACGATATTATCGTGCCAGCGGTGACGAAGCTGTAGCTGCCCAGTTGTTGGATTTAGCTGAAACTACTCTCCGGAGCCGCAAATATAAAATCAGCGATTTTCTTGATCCCTATGGGTTTACCATTGCCGAGACAATCATTGCTCATTATGATGGCCGTCTAGTGCTGCAAGCGCTGGGCGGTTATGAAGATGCCGAACGCAATAAAGCTGTTTTTATAAGTAACGATTATTTAGGGAAAGTGGATTCGCCGCTAGCGGCCCTGCAAATAAGCTGGGATGGCCGCTATGATCATTTATCCCACCGGGATGTTCTCGGCGCCTTGATCGGCTTGGGTATTAAGCGAGAAGTTTTCGGTGATATCCTAATGCAGGGCGAACAATGTCAAATTATTGTTGACCGGACATTGGCCGCATTTATCTTGGAAAACCTTACTGATGTCGGTTCAGCCAGAGTAAGTGTGGCTGAAATTGCGCTTACCGACATTGTGGCACCGGAAAAAAAGGTCAAGGAAATCAAGACGACTGTTGCGTCCCTGCGATTGGATGTGATTGCCGCCGCCGGCTTTGGTGTCTCCCGCAGCCGGATGGCCGATGAAATTGCGGCAGATAAAGTGAAGGTTAATTGGCAGAGTGCCAAAAACAGTGCTCAGACCGTGAAACAGGGTGATGTCCTTTCTATGCGTGGTCGTGGACGGGTAGAGGTATGTGAAATCATCGGACAAACGAAAAAAGGACGGACCAGTATATTTTTAAAACGGTTTATATAGTGGAGGTGGAAGAATGCTAACACCATTAGATATTCATAATCAGGAATTCAAACGCAGCTTCCGTGGCTATAACGAAGAAGAAGTGGATGAGTTTTTGGACCGGGTCATTAAAGATTATGAACAGCTATACCGGGAAAATATCGAAATTAAGGAATCTTTAGATCGTCTAAATAGTAAGCTGGAACATTTTCAAAATATGGAAAACACTTTGCATAATACACTGGTGATTGCTCAAGAAACTGCAGAAGAAGTAAAGTTAAATGCTAAAAAAGAAACAGAACTATTAATTAAGGAAACGGAAATCAAAGCGCAAAAAATGATTGAAGAAGCCATGGGTAAGGTACGGAAAATGAATGGTGAGTATGAAGAACTTCAAAAACAGGCACAGATTTTTCGCACCCGTATCAGAACACTGCTGCAAGCTCAACTGGAAATGGTAAAAAATGCAGAAGAAGACGATGTCTGATAAATTGACATAGTAAAGTGATTTTAAAACCGGAAATTACCGGTTTTTTTTTTATTGATATGGGAACTATAAGCGGGGAGGATTCAGTATGGCTAAGGAAAAGAATGAATCGGAATTGCTTGCTCTCCAAATGGAAAAATTAGTACGGCATTTTGAGGCCCTGCGTATCGCCGACTATATGGAATTGCTGGAAAGACCGTTTCGATTAATAGCCATAAATTTTGTGGCCGGCTTGTCCAGGGGGTTTGGCATAGCCATAGGAGCAACCTTGATTTTTGCTTTAATGCTGGAATTCTTGCGGCGCCTGATTATGTTGAATATTCCTGGAATTGGCGGCTTTATTGCCGAACTGATTCGTATTGTGGAAATGAAAAACGGTCAAATCTAAACTGGTAAAATGTCCGGGGGGAATAGAAATGACGGAAGAAATTTTCGAATGCATGAGGGAATCAAAAACAGTACGAAATTTTAGGCAGGACCCCATTACAGATGAAAGTCTTGCCAAGCTTATCGAAGCCGCCTGCTGGGCCCCCAGTGCCGGTAACCTACAGCCATGGTTTTTCTATGTAGTAAAAAACGAAAAGGTAAAGCAAAGGCTGGCCGCAGTCTGTACGGATCAGCCACAAGTTGCCGAAGCTCCTGTGGCCATCGTCGTTATGGCTGACCCGGCAAAATCAAATGAAAAATACGGAGAAAGAGGCGCCCAGCTCTATTGCCTTCAGGATACGGCTGCCGCTGCAGAAAATCTGTTATTGGCCGCCGAAAGCATGGGCCTGGCAACTTGCTGGGTCGGTAGCTTCGATGAGCCGCAGGTACAAAAATTGGTGGAAGCACCGCCGCGGTTGCGGGCTGTCGCCATTATCTGTGTAGGCTACAGTGATCAACAGATAAGCTCACCTAAAGAGCGATTGCGGGTGGCCGAGGTAACCAAAATAATTCATTAACAGTTACGGAGTGTATGAAATGAATGAAAGTGAGCGCCAAAAATATAAGACTCGTTTATTGCAAGAAAAAGAACGGCTTGGTTCCCAGATTTCCCGCTTAGCTGAGGCGGAAACCTCAAAAGCTATGTCTGATTCTATCGGAGAATTATCCATGTATGACAATCATCCTGCCGATATTGGCGATGAATTATTTGAACGTAGTAAGGATATGGCTCTGCGTGAAAATGAAGAGCTGCTATTGGCAGAGGTGGAAACTGCCCTGAAAAAACTGGCTGTCGGCAACTATGGTATTTGCGACGCTTGTGGCCAAGAAATCACCAGGGAACGCCTGAATGCCATTCCTTGGGCTTCAAAATGTCTCCTGTGTCAGCAAGAGGCCGATCATCCCGATTCTACCCCCAGGCCGCTCGAAGAAGAAGTTTTGGAACCTCCTTTTCAGCGTACTTTTTTAGACCAGACAGAATTTAACGGCTTTGACGGCGAAGACGCATTACAGGCGGTTATGAAATTTGGCAGTTCCGACACTCCCCAGGATATTCCCGGCACAGATGATTACCAGGCTTTGTTTCCCAATAGCAACGAACATCAGGGACTTGTGGAAAAAACCGATGCCATTCCCAACCAAACGACCGGAAAAAGAAAATAATATAAAAATTATATAGCAGGAGCTGTCTTGCATTAAGATCTCATGAGATATGGCTGGTACTCACAGATTACTTAATAACCAAGACAGCTTCTTTCTATAGATAAACAAATAAATGAATTAAAAGCGAGGAGGAAATCTTTATATGCAAATTTCGCGACGAGAACGTAAAAAACAGCTGCAAGCCCTTATCCGTAAACGGATAACTGCCGGATTTGGTTTATTTATCACCTGTTTTTTGCTGGCCATCCCATTATATTTCAATCAGCTATTTATCTTTGCCATAGAAACAGTTATTATATTATACGGGCTATTTATTATAAATCCTTATCACATCAGAAATTTTATTCCCGGATTAAATTGCTCGCACCGCAGTACCCGTTGTATAGTAATAGTAATCTATATATTACTCTCGATGGTTTCACTCAGTGAATTTTTAGGCAACCGCTGATTTAAGCCTGTTGGCATGGCGGAAGATTCTTCCCTAGAATAAATACTGCTAATTTATTTATTGTTATAGAGGAGAGATTGGATTGAATAAAATCCAGGGAAACATTAATGGAATTCGCAAAAGTATTCTATCCCGTCTGGACGCGCTTTATGAATATACAATTCCGCCTGATCAGCCGGCCACGATAGAATTAATCAATTTGTTGGCGGCATTTACTTCGGAAATAAACCGGGAAGTTATGGTTTACATAAATAGAAAAGGACAGATTATTCAAATTGCCGTTGGTGATGCTGTCACTGTCTCGTTGCCTGTACTACCGGGAAAACGCTCATTAAACAGATTAAGCGGCATTCGCTGCCTGCATACTCATCCCGATGGCAATAGCGAATTAAGTGCCGTTGATATTAGCGCATTACAAGAAATGCGTTTTGATCTTATGGCTGCCATCGGCGCGGGGGAAACACCTGATGATACCAAGATTACCTTAGGCGTGATTGCCGGCATTTCCGATGAAGATACTTATCGTTTTGAAATGGCCGGACCATTTCAGGTGGAAAATTTCGTACAACTGAATTTTCCGGCTTTAATCAGACAAATAGAAGAGACGTTACTGCGCCAAACGACATTCAGCAATCTGGAAAAACCGGAACGGGCCCTGCTTGTTGGTTTGGAAAGGTCTCAGGCCTGGAATATACGGGATTCTCTACAGGAATTGGAACAACTTGCCGAAACGGCAGGTGCCAGTGTTGTAGGGAAAACCTGGCAGAAGCGTGAGCGACCGGACACCACTTTTTTTGTTGGCCGTGGGAAAATACAAGAGCTTAGTCTTTTGCGTCAACAACAAAATGCCAACATGATTATTTTTGACGATGAACTCATTCCTTCTCAGCAACGAAACATCGAGCAGGCTCTGGGCGTCAAAATTATCGATCGTACAGCGCTTATTTTAGATATCTTTGCGCAGCGGGCCCGTTCGCATGAAGGTAAGTTACAAGTGGAATTAGCACAATTAAAATACAGCCTCCCCCGCTTAAGCGGACAGGGCCTGGTTCTTTCCAGATTAGGAGGCGGGATTGGGACACGCGGCCCCGGTGAAACCAAGCTAGAGGTAGACCGCCGCCGGATTCGTTCCAGAATCAGCTTTCTTGAAGGAGAGATTAATAGCATTCGTGCCAAACGCAATTTACATCGCGCCAAAAGGCAGGAAGCCCGCGTACCGACCATGGCCTTAGTTGGTTATACCAATGCAGGTAAATCCACTTTGCTCAACAAACTGACTCAATCAGAGGTATTGGCGGAAGATAAGCTTTTTGCTACCTTAGATCCCACCACCAGAAAATTTACACTAAACAATGGAAAGGAAGCCCTGTTAACGGACACCGTTGGTTTTATTCAAAAGCTGCCACACCAACTGGTAGCTGCTTTCCGGGCTACTTTAGAGGAGATTTCCTATGCGGATATTCTGCTGCATGTAGTGGATGCCAGCAGTCCGCTTCTACAAGAACAAAGTGATGCTGTGCTGCAGGTTATTGCGGAATTGGAGCTAAGCAATAAACCTTTGATTACAGTATTTAATAAAATTGATCAAATTGACGATCCAGAGCAGATAAACGATTTGCTGCTTCAAAAAGACAGTGTCGCCATTTCAGCGAAAGAAAATACCGGTCTTGACCAGCTGTTACAGGAAATAGAGAAACTTTTGGACAGTCAAACAGTTGACACTGAATTACTTATACCATATAATGACACCGGCATTATTTCACAATTATATGACTGCGCCGTTGTTCATAACGTTGATTATCAAGCAGAGGCGATTCACGTAAAAGTTTCCCTAACACCTGAATTAGTCAAACGTTATAGTATATACATAACAGGAGAGAAGTAGACAATGTGTTTTTCCGAATCTTTATTGGCTTTACGCCGCAAAGCATTAGAAGAAGTGATACCCTATTATTCAGCCATCGATGATATTGCCGAAAAAAATACGGCCCGTATATTAGAAATCTTTCGCAAGCACCAGATTGCAAGCTACCATTTCAGCGCCACCACTGGCTACGGTTACAATGACGCCGGCCGCGATAAACTGGAAGAGGTGTGGGCTGATGTCTGCGGTACGGAAAAAGCCTTGGTTAGAACTCAGTTTGTATCGGGCACGCACGCACTGGCTACCGTATTATTCGGTATATTGCGCCCCGGCGATGAACTGCTTGCCGTTACCGGTGCACCTTATGATACCATGCAATCGGTCATTGGCTATGCCCAAGATAGTCCCGGCTCTCTAAAGGATTTCGGAGTTGCCTATCGGGAAATCGCCATGACCGCTAATGGGGAGGTGGACTTTGCCGCCCTAAAGAACGCTATTCACGCCAAAACTAAAGTAGCTCTCATCCAGCGGTCCCGTGGCTACAGTCTTAGAAATCCCTTACAGATCAGCCAAATTGCCGCTATCTCTGAATATATAAAGATGATCAAACCGGATTGTATCTGTTTTGTCGACAACTGCTATGGCGAATTTGTGGACAGCCTTGAACCGACAGCAGCCGGAGCGGATATCATGGCCGGTTCGTTAATCAAGAATCCCGGTGGTGGTTTGGCAGCTACCGGCGGTTACATTGCTGGCCGTTCGGATTTGGTTGAAATGGCCGCTTACCGTCTTACCGCCCCCGGCATAGGCAGTGAGGTGGGATCTTCTATTGGTGGCAACCGCTTGCTCTATCAGGGCTTGTTTATGGCTCCCCACACCACGGCGCAAGCCGTGAAAGGCGCCATGTTTGCTGCTGCCTTTTTCTCTCTGTTGGGTTATACCACCTTTCCCGGACTAAATGAACGGCGCAGTGATATTATCCAGGCTATCCAGCTAGATTCGCCGGAAAAAATGGTTGCCTTTTGCCGGGGACTGCAAAAGTACTCCCCGGTCGATTCCCATGTGAAACCGGAGCCGAGCGGTATGCCTGGCTATAGCGACGCCGTTATTATGGCCGGCGGTACTTTTGTCCAAGGTTCTTCCATTGAACTTAGTGCGGATGGCCCGCTCCGTCCGCCTTATGCCGTCTATTTGCAAGGCGGCTTAACCTTGGAGCATGTCATATTAGGTGTAATGGGAGCGGCAACAGAAATGGCGAGTCTCGTATAATTCGAATAATTAACATATTTCTATCATCTTATATAAAAACAGACAGGAATATTCTATAACATGTCGAAAGTAAATATAGATAATTTTAGAAAATAAACATTTTATGGTGGTAGTTTTGGAGTATATTATTGTTACCTTAACGGCAGTGACAGCAACTACACTGATCGTTTATAAGCTGGGAAACAGATTAACCGGCGTGACTTTGCATATAAAGTCCTTGATTTTATGTGCCATATGCGCTTTATTCATTAGTCTGATTTTGCCGCGAATTGTAGTAGATTTTGCCGGTTTGTCCGGCAGTGTTATTTTTTTGTTATTTTTTGCTATCATTTTTGCCTACTTTGTTGCTCAATATGATGCTTCTTGTAAACCTACCCAGTCAACTGATCAGGTAATAGACTCCGAGGCTTTTTCCGAAGTCTATATAGCGGTAAAAATTCCTTTCGACGACAGTATTGCCGACCATACACTGACTCCGGAAAGGGTAAAAGTAGTAACAGAAGAAGAAGTAATCGCAAAAACTCAGCCGGAATTTGCTGTGGCTGCAGCTTCTGTTGCAGTACCGGAAACAGAGTGTACATCTAATAACAATCTTCAGGAAAAACCGGAGCCGGTGGCGCCTATTATACTTCAACAGGTAAATGATGACGAGGAACGTCATATAGAGGAAGTGGCTGAAGAAGTGAAAAAAATAGATAACCCTAATCTGATTGATTGTATTATCGATCCGGCGATAACCGCCGAACCAGTTGAATTCGAAACGGCAGCTACCGTTTCGATAGCTGCCGACCAGGATATTGTTTCCTCAACATTTGCAGAGGAACTGCCTCAAGCTGATTCTTCCACCATTTTAGCTGCACCGGCTGTTTCGCTGGAAGAATTAATGGAAAAAGCTTATCTGGAAAAAGAGCAAAAAAACTTTAATCAAGCGCTCATTATTTTCCGGCAGGCATTGTCGCAATATCCGGAAGATGATACTGCTCCATTTTTAACTGTCGAAATAGGCAATATCCTAAAAAACAAAGGACTCTACGACGAGGCAATACAAGTGTTTTCCGATGGACGCAATTTATCAGGTCTGCACAACGACCCATTGTTAGAGCAAGAATTTATCTCGACAGTGGCTTATTTACGAATTATCAAAAACACCCTGCTTCAGCACCGTTTGGGATTTGTCCCTTTTAACAGCATCCCGGAAGCGATTGTGGAAGAAATTAATACTGAGTTTCGCGAATGGCGCAACCTAAGTTAATATTTTAAATTCTAGGAGGAGTACTGTAAATGAAAAAGAGTGTAGACATTTTAGGGTTACAAGTGATTAGTATTAGCGAAGGTAAAGAGTTGGGCAGCGTTAAGGGATTAGTGATTAATTCCAGTGAGGGAAGCGTAGCCGCACTAATTATTGACGATGGTAAATGGTATTTAGGTGCAAAACTATTGCCTTTTTCCGCTATTGCCGGCATTGGTGAATATGCTGTCACGGTGGAAGGCAGCGATGAAGTATTATCGGTTTCCACGGCACCTGATTATGAAAAGTTGTTAGCTGCCGACATTAGAATTATAGACACCAAAATCGTGACCAAAACAGGCCGGATATTGGGTAAGGTAGTCGAGTTTAATATTGACGAAAACGGAAAAATTGTTGCTTGTGATATTGAGGATGTAAAAGGTGAAGCACTGACCTTAGCAGCGCAACGAGTTATTACATTTGGTAAGCAAGTTACCGTTATCGCCGAAGAGGATGCTTTTATTACTGAAACAGCTGCTCCGGTAACCAAGGAAATCCCTGTCCAGCCTAAAGAAGAAGTCGCGCCGGCACCGGTGATAAAAACTGCACCTCCGGTCGAAACGCCGGAAAAGCAGCAACAAGAAGAACCGGAAAAAAAGGTGGACGACAAACACCGTAAATTCTTGCTAGGGAAAAAAGCCAGCCGTCGTATTGAAACGGATAATGGCGTAATTATTGTGGATCAGGGTGGAGAAATTACAGAAGAAGTACTGCAAAAAGCAAAACTTGCTGGGAAATTTGTTGAACTCTCAATGAATATTCAATAAACCGAGTAAAATCCCCGCTATTGCGGGGATTTTCTCACTTCCCAGTTTTCGCTCATTCAAGCTAAACATGAAAGGGTGCTAGACTGTGCAAATTGCATCAGGAAAACGTACCACCAATATTATTCTTTTTTTAGCTATCATTGTTTTATTTAGTTCGGTTAGTTTATTTGCTGCTAATGCCGCGTTTGCCGTTAGAGATGAAATTTATACCGGCGTCAAAATTGGTAATATTCCTGTCGGTGGCCTCTCCGAAGCAGAGGCCAGGACCAAGGTGACTACACTGATGAACGACCGTCTCGCCAAGAATCCTCTAATACTGATCTATAAAGACCGTGAGTGGACAATCCAGCCTACAGAAATTAAATTGTCAGTAGATATTGATTCACTAATTAAACAGGCTTACCAAGTCGGCCGAAGCGGCAATATTATTCAGCGTCTGCAAGAACGGTATATCACTATTAATAAAGGCTATCAGTTGCCTATTAACTTTGCTTATGACAAGGAAAAACTCAGTGAAATACTAACCTCTATTGCGACTACTCTAAATCAAGAACCGCAAAGCGCCAAAGTAGTGTTAAATGGGGTAAAAATTGTGTCTATCCCTGATACTGAGGGACTAAAGGTAGATGTGGAAGCTACTACCAAGGCAATTAATGACAAGATCAATACCGATAGTTTGCCTTATAAAGTTTCTCTGGTTGTGAATGTTACCAAGCCTAACATTGTCTTGGAAGATTTGAAGAGTATTGATGATCTCATTGCAAGCTACACTACACAATTCAATTCGCAAAATGAAAATCGTGTACAAAATATCCGTTTGGCTGCTACAAGCGTAAATAATATCCTATTGCGTCCAGGCGAAACATTTTCCTTCAATCAAACTGTTGGCTTACGTCTGGCGGAATACGGTTATAAAGAAGCGCCTGTTTTTATTAACGGCAAGTTGGTTCCCGACTGGGGCGGCGGCGTCTGTCAGGTTAGCAGCACTCTGTATAACGCAGTCTTGCTGGCCGATATGAATATTTTGGAAAGAACTTCTCATTATCGTCCACCTGGATATGTACCACTGGGACAGGACGCAACGGTCGCCGATAATTTGCTTGATTTTAAATTTAGTAATTCATCGGAACATAATATTTTCATTGGCAGTGAATTGACCGATACCCATCTGACTATTTACGTATTCGGCAAGAGCGAAAAGCGTCCGGAAATTACAGTGGCTGCTACAGACAAAAAGGTGATAGAGCCGAACACGATTGTAAAACAGGACCCGGATCTGGAATTGGGGAAAGAAGTGGTAGAATCGGAAGGGGAAAAAGGCTTCCAGGTGACAACCTACCGGATTAAGCAATTGAATGGAAAGGAAATCAGTCGGGAACTGCTGGCTAAAGATGAATTTCCTCCGGATGACCGGATTGTGCGGGTAGGCACCAAAAATTTGCATGATCAAAAATAATATAATAAATAAAACAAAAAAGACAAGGGGTAAGGTTACCCTTTGTCTTTTTTGTTTTATTTACAATAATCGCAATACGCCAATAACCTTACCAACAATGGCTACATCCTTTACATAAATAGGAGCCATTTCATCATTTTCCGGCTGTAAGCGGACGACATTCTTCTCTTTGTAGAATCGCTTCACCGTAGTTTCTTCATTATCAATAAGTACTACAACAATATCGCCGTTATTTGCATCTTTTTGTTCCCTAACCAAAATATAGTCACCGTCAAGAATCCCGGCATTGATCATACTGGTTCCTTTTACAGTCAGCATAAAAACATTGTCGTCCCGGACCAGTTCTGTCGGCAGGGGGTAGGTCTCTTCAATATTTTCTATAGCTAAGATAGGCTGTCCCGCTGTGACACAACCAACCAAAGGGACAGGAGTCAAATGTTTTTGGCGCCAGGGAGCTTCATCCAGCACATCAATGGCACGGGGTTTGGTTGGGTCGCGTTTGATCAGTCCTAACTGTTCTAATTTGGAAAGATGACTATGGACGGTAGAACTGGAACTCAATCCCACGGCTTCACCGATTTCACGCACTGATGGCGGATAGCCTTTAGCCCGCAATGTACTCTTTATATAGTCCAATATTTGCTGCTGTCGCGAATTTAGATAAGCGTCATTGTTCATGTTCATCCTCATTTCCTAATACTCAACCTAATTATAGCAATAGTTAACAAAAAATGCAAACATTCGTTCGAAAGCATATTGACCAGAACATACGTACGTGTTAAAATAATACCAAACAGATGTTCGAGGTGATGATATGTTTAATAAGCCGAATCTATTTTTCATTTTGGGAATCATCTTAGGATTTTTATTTTTTGTTACTTATCAAAATGTCTATGCCCAGTCCAATATGTTTTTAGACTCTAAAACCTATGTCGTTGTCCAGGTAGAGAAAAATGACACCTTATGGAGCATCGCTGAAAAACACATTACCAACCAGAATGATATTCGTGATTTGATCCGTGCTATCAAATATATAAATCATATTGACGAAAGCGTTAGCATCTATCCGGGGCAAGAGTTAAAAGTTCCACTCATAACATCGACTTAAAGGTTATAATATATTTCATTTATTTAAAATTCATGAGGAATTTTCTATTATCTGATATCTGAATTCGGGGCTGCCATAGCCTCTTTTTCTTAAGTATTTTACGTCCGATAATATCTATTATGTTAAGTAAACGATTGAAAGGGGTCAAACTTGACTCAAGGTATCATGGTAACCGTTTTTCCGAATATGCTTTATCAATATATTTGTTGTGTTCTATTAATGTTCGTCCGGCGCTTTTAAAGTTTTAGTTTTATTTATATTTAAATGAGCTACTTTTTACAGTCTAATACCGTCAATTATTTTCTATAACTATATTTTCTATTAATTATATAAATATATAAAAAATCTAATTATCACTACCGGAAATCATCGTCACAAATTGAAAATACGCCCTGTATTTCAGTTTGTCCGATAGTAAGCCTTAGCGGCACATAAAAGCTCATTAGCCGCTTTGTATGGCCTTATAAACAGCTATAATCTGAATTAACGATGCTCATCGGTTCCTGTTTGTAATCGCCCTTTACAAAATCCCAGTTTCATCCTATTTTCTTGCCAAAAGATATCCTTATAAGTATAATTATAAGGATATCTAAGATAAACCAATGGGATAAGGCAGGGATAATTTTGAAAATGTCCGGCGCAGCAATTGACGCAACTAATTTTATAGAAAATATAAAAGAGTATATTAAAAGAGATTCGGCTCATGGCCGCCCTTCGCAAGACACGCTAAATACCTATATGTCAAATATCAATCAATTTCTTCAGTGGTGCAACCTGGAAGCCCGTATCCATCCTTTAGCGGCTGTCCAGGATGATATTAAAGAATACAGAAACTATCTGTGGGAAAATAGACAATTACGAGTATCCACGGTGTCACTCAAATTAACGGCTATCCGGCGTTTCTACGATTCAGCACGACTTAGACAGTTGGTGGAACTAAACCCTTGTGACGGTATTTTTGCCGGCGAAGATCCCTTGTTGCGGGCTACAGGCATCAAATACCTTAATGAAACTCAATTGCAGAACCTGATCAGTCTAATACCCGCTACCGGGGTGAATAACCTACGGGCCCGTTTAATCATTGCCTTTATGGCTTTACAGGGATTACGTACGGTAGAAATCCATCGCGCCAGTGTGGAAGATATTGATTTAGACCACGGTATTATGATTGTCCGCGGCAAAAAGCGCGACGGACGGATTTATCTGCGGGCAGACACACTGGCTTTGTTGTTGAAATATCTGAAGATCCGTGGCTTTGCCGAGAAGGATGAACGGGGGACTCCTCTCTTCCTCTCCACCGCTTATCATAATAAGTTTGGCAGGTTATCCCGCTGCGGCATACGGGATATCGTGGATTTTTGGTTTAAACAAGCCGGTATTAAGCAGGAAAATAGCAAAATGCTCAGTTGTCATTTACTTCGGCACTCTTGCGGGACCAACTTATATTTGCGTACCAAAGATTTAAGAATTGTGCAAGAAGTGCTGCGGCACAAAAAAATTGATACTACCACCAAATATTCGCACATTGAGGATCAATTGAATAAACGCTACACAGAATTAATCCCGCTGGAGATACTGTAGTTCCGATATATATGCTCTACATACTTATAAAATTATAAAAGTAAAGTAACATCCAGCAGTTGCAGAACATGTTCTATTTTATTGAATAAAGTGGCTTGATCAGAGCCGGCAAATAAAAGTCCTATCGCATAATTGTCCAGCGTTAAAATTAAGGACCCGCTATCACCAGGCTTACTCATCGGCCCGGCCAGAATCTGTTCACTGAATACGGCATATTCATTGGAATTAATGCTTATTTTAAGCGTCACATCAGTGGCTAATACAGTACTTTGGGTCACGCCGGTAGTTCGCCCGCTTTTTTTTATCTCCAGCCCTGCCATAGCTTCCTTTATTCCCTGAACCGGGCCGATTTCCATAATGTCAGGATTTATGCTGCTTTTATCAATGGGCTTGGCCACCGCACAATCTGCAAGGTTTTCTTTGCCGCTTTGCCGCCATACCTGAACTTTATATTGGGGACGAAAGGCTTTAATAATTTTATTAATCGCTGTTTCAAAAAACTGTGCAATAGGACATTGCGGGGTAATTAATTCCATGGACAAGGGAATGAACCTTTCTAAATGTCCTATGGCGATCTTGTCCAAACTCAAACTGGCGCCATCATATATTCCCGGTTGAGTAATTAGATCCCCCTTTTTCGAGCGGCCATCCGATCCGTTTGTCAAATTTGCCAGGACATGATTATTGGATAAAATAAATGGTTCCTGAGTCTTTCTATCATATACAACAGCACCAAAGGTTCCGGCCGAAACCTGATAATGTCCTAGACTAATACCCGGCTGCGCCGGTCTTATCATATCCGTACGGCTGGCTTGCAATAAACGGATATTGCCGACTTCAATAACATCGGTAGGTAGCCCGGCTAACGCGGAGGGGATTCGCTCATTGCGCAGGAGATCGTTTTTTTTAAGTTTTTTTTGTACCAGTACAACAACAGCTTCACGTCCCGTATTCTGCCCACGGATTAATTTATGGCCATGTCCTATACCAACCACTTGATCCAGAGTTGCCATTTGGCGAAATAGTTCCGAGAATTTTGCACTCATACAAATTCCTCCTCAACTTGACCAGTTTTCTTGGTCATTAATGTATGATATGCATCCTCAACTTGCAACGCAATTAATCGCTAAGCAATTTTTTTATTTCAGCAATCTGGGTTTGGGCAGCCTCTTCTCCACGCTTGATGCCAAGCAAGGCCTGTTTAGTGCTTTTAAAGCTTATACCCTGCATATCCGGCCGGATAATTACATCGGCATATTGCTCTCCTTTTAATAAAGTAACTTCCCGTCCCATAATATCAATACATTGCAGCAAGATTTCGCCAACCGATTTAAGATCATAATTGGCCTGACCGGCATAGCCTAAATCTACGGCTATAATGAAATCAGCCCCCATATGGTGTAATATGTCGGTGGGTAGATTATTCTTCACGGCACCATCTACCAGTGTCATGCCACGGAATTTCTTCGGCAGGAAAATACCCGGTATGGATATACTGCTGCGCACCGCATCGGTAAGTAACACATTATGATAATATCTGGCGTTTAAGATGGTGCGATGTCCCGGAATCGGTGTCGTAAAAAAAACGGTACTTGCTGAATTAATATCTACAGCCGTCACCGCCAGGGGAATTTTGGTATCATGTACGGTACGATCCTGCCAGAGTCCGGAAAAAAAACGTTCTAACTTATCTCCCTGAATCAAGCCTGTAGGCAGTACCGACCAAAACCGGAATTTACCGCTAAAAAACCACTTCATACTATGCTTGATAAGATCTGTGACCGTAACATTTAAATCAATCAAATTGGATAGATCAAGCTTTTCAGCAAGATTTACCATTTGTCTGGGAGTATAACCACAGGCATAGAGAGAGGCAACAATCGAGCCGGCGCTAGTACCTGCGATCATATCAATGGGAATGTTATGATCAAGCAAGGCCTTTAGTACGCCAATATGTGCCAGCCCCCGTACTCCACCGCCACTGAGCGCGACACCGACAACTTTAGTTTTTGTTTTTGGGCGGCCAATACGAATAAGCATAACATCCCCCCACACTCTTCTGTAACATACTATGAGTTCATTACGGGAGATGGTGTATAAAAAAACACCTGTTGAAATATGTTTTCAACAGGTGTTACATTTTCTGCGCTAAAATAATCATCCGTGGTGTTTCCGGCCCATATGGCCGGCCATCAAAATCTCCATAGGTGGATTTGATGACGAAACCACTTTGTTCCAAGATGGTAATCATCTCCGAGAGCGAATAAGAACGCAAGGCAAATTCATACTGCGTCTTAACTCCCGTTACCTGGTTAATCAGCTGCCGTTTCATCGTTGCAATACCGTTTTGCAATTCCACCTTGTAAGATAACACATACTCTCCACTAGGATGACGCCAATAGCGATTTAAACTATTACGAATCATCCATTCCTTATTCAGTAAATCAATTAAAAACAAACCACCTGAATAAAGGGAATGATTGATCAAATGCAAGACATGCGCATTTTCGCTGTCCGAAAAATAACCAAAAGCAGCAAACATGTTAATTACGGCATGGAAGCTTTGATTGTAAGAAAGCTTACGCATATCGCATTGGGAAAAAGTTATTGATACGTTTTCCTCCTGTGCCTTTTGTGTGGCTATTTCTAAAAACTCAGCCGTGGCATCCACGCCTGTCATATTAAAGCCCATTTTGGCAAGTTCAATCGTATGCCGGCCATATCCGCAATATAAATCTAAAATACAGGAATGCATAGGTAAATGTAGTACATTTGTTATAAAGTTTACTTCTTGGGCAGTTCCCGCTAAGGAATATTCTTTAAAGTCACCCAGTATATTTTGCGTCATCATGACACCTACCATTACCCGATTCATACATAAGCCTGATTATGTCGAATCAGTTTTGTCAGATTTTTCTCCAAATAATTTAACACAGTTTCTACCGGCATGCTTTGCTGTATATAAAGCAATATCCGCACATTCGATCAATTCAATATCAAAATAGGCATCCTCCGGATAGCTGGCGATTCCTACGCTTACCGACACCTGCCCGTTTGGTTGAGCCATCCCGTTAGGGAATGAATATTCGGCAATCTCCCTGCGGATTCTCTCCGCCAGCAAATAGGCTTCCGCCTCGCTGGTTTCCGGCAGTAGTATGGCAAACTCCTCACCGCCATATCTTACAACAATGTCCACATCCCGGCAGGACTGTTTGATCAAGCCTGCTACCGTGCTTAACACAGCATCACCGGCCAAATGACCGTTTGTATCATTATAGTGTTTAAAATAATCAATATCAATCATAATCAAGGATAATGAACGTCTATAGCGCATCGCCCGCTTCAGTTCTTGCGTCAAAATGGTCCTGAAATAGCGGTAATTATACAGCCCGGTTAACCCATCGGTAATCGCCTGAATTTCCACTTTTGAGACATGACTGGCATGAGCTATTGTCATGGCAATTTGACTTGCCAGTGAGCGCAGCAAATCCAAATCGTAGGACTGAAGAATCCGTCCGTCGGTTGTTTCCACATTTAACACCCCGAACAGCCGGTCATCAACGACTAAAGGAATCGCCACTTCACTGATACAATCACTGCTTCCGGTAATATAACGTGAATCCTTGGATACGTCTTCCACATAGACTAATTCCCGGTGCAATGCAGCATAGCCGGTTATGCCTCTCCCCAAAGGAATACGCCGCGAAGCATCAGCAAGACCCCGCTGCGCCGTCACTTTAAGCTCCTTGCGCTTTTCATCAAATAACATAATTGACACATGGGTAAAACCCAATTCACGGGTAATGCCGTCTAAAATTTCATTTAATACTTCCTGTTCGTTGACTGTTTTTTGCACAATGGAAGTAATTCGATACAAGGCGGCAATTTTCTTATGAGCCTGCTCGATGTCCATCATATGAAATTCCAAGTTGGACATGGCAATACACAATTCACGATTGAGTGATTCATACTGTTCAGACATACAGGTAAACTCTTCTTCGATCAGCAATGATTCAGTAATATTTTTCATAAAAACAATGACTGTGCTATATTGAGGCAAGAAAGAAAAAGAACAGGAGTAATATTCCGTTAGGCCACGAATATCAATATGGCATAACTTAGAAATATATACCGGCTGCTGTGAAGTAACACACTCATAATACGCATCATACAGAGCCGTATAATTCTCCGGAGTGATAACTCTTTTCAATAAATCAAACCAATTTCTTCCGACCAGATACTGGAGATTGCGGGCATTATGTTTATGAACATATAAATGGGTTATTCTTTCCGATGAATTCACCGCGATCAAAGAAGAAGAAATGTGATTGACTACTGTCTCAAGCATTGCAATATTGATTTGATCCATCACGTTTAATCAATCCACCTCAAAAATACAGTACCTTATACTATTCGCTAAAATAGCCATAACTCCTGCTATCAAGTAAAATATGTGAAATAATCCGAAAATATCCATACAATTTGTTCTACACATCAACTAATCATTTAAATACAGTCTATATGTAGTGTATATATTGTATTGAAATGATTTTATGACATTTTTATAATTTTTCCAGCCAGTTTGCCACCCTGTTTACACCTTCGGCCAGCCTGTCTTCCGGCTGCACCAGCGCGATGCGGACAAACCCCTCGCCACAAGCCCCAAAAGCAATACCGGGAATCACAGCAATCCCTGTATTTTGTAAAAGATCCACTGTAAAAGCTAAAGAAGTCTGCCTGGTGGGCACCGGCGCCCAAAGGAACATCGAAGCCTTAGGCTTCGGTATATTCCAACCGGTCCGCTCTAGACCGTCAACAAGAACATCACGCCGGCGCTGATACATCGCCGCCAAATCTTTCACACATTGTTGTGAGCCGCTAAGAGCTGCTATGGCAGCCTGCTGCACCGGATAGAACACACCATAATCTATATTGGATTTTAAACGGCCCAGCAATTCAATTACTCTGGCATTTCCCACAGCAAATCCAATGCGGCAGCCTGCCATATTGTATGTTTTGGACAGTGAGTGGAGCTCTATACCGATCTCTTTAGCGCCAGGGACAGATAAAAAACTATCCGGGCGATATCCGTCAAAGACCAGTTCACTATAGGCAAAATCGTGACAAACAACAAAGGAATATCGCTGCGCCAGATCAACTACTTGGGTAAAAAACTCTTTGGGTGCTATAGCAGCCAGCGGGTTATTCGGATAGTTGAGAATCATGAGCTTGGTTCGCCGCAATACATCCTCGCTAATAGCGCCTAAATCGGGAAGATAATGGTTCCCGGGTCTAAGCGGCATATAATGAATTTCAGCTCCCGCGATGAGAGGTCCCGCCGTATAGATCGGATAACCCGGATCAGGAACTAACACCACATCGCCAGGGTTAACCAGGCATAACGACAGATGAGCTAAACCATCCTGCGATCCCATCAGGGAATGGATTTCGTTCCGGGCATCTAAACAAACATTAAACTTGTGCCGGTACCAGGAGGCAATCACATCCAACAGGTCAGCATTGCCTTTCGACAGGGTATAACCGTAGCGCTCCGCGTCATTTACCGCCTCGGTTAAGGCACGCATAATGTGCTTGGCCGGCGGCATATCGGGACTGCCAATACTTAGAGTAATCACATCTTTGCCTTCACTGACTCTCGCTTGCCGCAGGTCATCCATTTGGGTAAAGATGGCCGACATCAAACCGTTCATTCGTGCAGCTTGTCCAACTATTTCCAAACCAGATCACTTCCTTTGCAGGTACGTATAAGCATGGCCATGACAAACAGCGCAAGCTTATTTTCCTGTCAATCTCATGCTGCGTTTATGCGCCTCATAAAGCAGCTTTTCTTCATCTATTGTTATTAATCGGCGATTTTCAACCACAATTTTGCCATTGGCAATAACGGTATGAACATCGCCGGCTGAGGCTGAGTAAGCCAGCAATGATAAACGATTGTGTCTGGGGCACCAGTGAGGAGAATTCATATCGAGAAGCACAATATCTGCCTTAAGCCCCGGAGCTAAGCGTCCAACCTTATCAGACAAGCCCAAAGCTTGCGCCCCAAAAGCAGTTGCCATTTTAACAGCAGTTTGAGCTGGTATAACCAAAGGATCGCGAGTGCTAACTTTATGCAGCAACGCTGTTAACCGGATTTCCTCCAGCATGTCCAAATTGTTATTGCTGGCAGCCCCATCGGTTCCCAGGCCAACACAAAGGCCGGCAGCTAACATCTGCGGTACAGGTGCAATACCACTGGCTAATTTCATATTGCTTCCCGGATTATGCGCCACGCGAACCTGCTTTTGCCGCATGATCTGGATATCCTCAGTCGAAACATGTACACAGTGAGCTGCCAATACACCGCAGTCCAGCACGCCTAATTCGGACATCAATTCAATCGGCGACTTTCCATATTGCTTAAAACAATTTTCCACTTCACCGGCTGTTTCCGATAAATGGATATGAATCTCAGCACCCAGCTTCTGGGCCAAAGCCACGACTTTTTTTAAATAATCCGGTGGGCAGGTATAAGGCGCATGGGGTCCTAACATAACCGTAATGCGTTCATCTGCCGTATGATGATAGTCGCGGTAAAAGGCCTCACTTTCCGCCAGTGACTGCAGTGCATTGGCACCCAAGCCGGTCATGCCTCTGGCCAGCACTGCCCGTATTCCACTCTCGGCAACCGCCTCGGCAACCTGAGGCATATAAAAATACATATCGGCAAAGGTGGTCGTACCTGTTTTCAGCATTTCGGCAATTGCTAATAATGTTCCGTAATATACATCCTCTGCCGTTAAATTAGCCTCTGCCGGCCAGATTTTATTCTCCAGCCAATCCATCAGCAGCATATCATCAGCATAGCTTCTGAACAGCGACATGGCAGCATGGGTGTGTGTATTAATCAGTCCCGGTATAGCCAGTTTGTCTATGCAGTCAATAACTCTTGCCTTATCGCCTGTTTCCATAGCGGTGCCGATACTTGTTATGCAGTCGTCACTGATCGTAATATCTGTTTGAATTAGTTCATCACAGTCAGATAAAAGTTCAACATTTTTTAAAATAATTGTCTGAGGCATTTTACACCGTCCTTTCTCTCCTACATTCCGGCAGGAGTTAGGAAAACCACTGATTTAATGAGCCTGTCGACCTGGCAAGGAAGTACACCCTAGGAAGGATCAGCTATTTCAAGGTTTTGTTGACACAGCCAGCACGGAAAAGTATCGGCCAGGACGCGCAATGCAAATGAATCAGTGGTTCCTTAGATTGTCTAAATCGTCAGTATGGTTTTGTTCTTAAGCCTGCTTCAGATATTGTTCCTGTTCTTTAGTCAAATGATCAATCGTTATGTTCATTGCCTGTAATTTTAAAAGCGCTACCCGTGAATTCAGTTGATCGGAGGCTATATATACTTTATTGCTCATTTCACTGTGATGCTCCGCAATATGCATAACGGCCAGAGCCTGCATAGCAAACGATAAATCCATGATTTCCGTCGGATGACCGTCACCGGCAGCCAAATTGACCAATCTTCCCTCGGCCAGCAAGTAGACTTTTTTGCCATCGGGAAAAGTAAATTCTTCTATATTTTTGCGTACCACCCGCTGCGAGACCGAATCAGCCGCCAAATGCTCACGATTTATCTCCACATCGAAGTGACCTGCATTGGCCAAAATAGCGCCATTTTTCATTACAGCAAAATGCTCACGCTGAATGACATGCTTGCAGCCAGTCAGTGTCACAAAGAAATCTCCCTGTTTTGCGGCTTCTTGCATAGGCATAACTCTAAAACCGTCAAATACGGCTTCAATAGCTTTGATAGGATTCACTTCGGTAACAATGACATTGGCGCCAAGCCCCTTGGCCCGCATGGCAACCCCCTTGCCGCACCAGCCGTAACCGGCCACTACAACAGTTTTCCCGGCAACAGTAAGATTGGTTGTCCGCATAATTCCATCCCAGGTAGACTGTCCGGTTCCATAACGATTATCAAACAGATATTTACAATAGGCATCGTTTACTGCCATCATTGGAAATTTCAGGCGTTTTTCCGCTTCCAGTGCCCGCAGGCGGATAACACCTGTAGTGGTTTCCTCGGAACCGCCAAGAATATGAGGCGCCAATTCGCTGCGCGTCGAATGAAGCAAGGATACCAGATCACCGCCGTCATCCACAATAATTTGCGGCTTGGTATCCAGTGCCTTATGTAAGAATTGCTCATATTCTTCAGCCGTACAATTATACCAGGCATATACGGTCACGCCTTGTTCTGCGAGAGCTGCCGCTACATCATCCTGTGTGGATAACGGATTGCTGCCGGTAATCGCGACATTCGCCCCGGCATTTTTCAAAACCAGCGCCAAATAGGCGGTTTTGGCCTCCAAATGCATGGTAATAACTATATTCTTTCCAGCCAAAGGTTTTGTAGCCGAAAGTTCTTCATTTAACACGTTAAGCACAGGCATAAAGCCCTTGACCCAATTTATTTTATCGGCACCCTGCGCGGCAAGGCTCTTATCTCTAATGATCGATTCCATTTACACAACATCACCTTTCTTAGCTTTTAGTTTTTCAATTGATCCTTCATACGGCGCCCGTAATACGCCGTATTCTGTGATAATACCCGTTATCAACGAATTAGGTGTGACATCAAAGGCCGGATTGAATACCGGAACTCCGTCAGGAGCCACGCATACACCGTTCAGACAGGTAACTTCCTCAGGCTTGCGTTCCTCAATAGGAATTTCATCGCCGGACTGCATGGAAAAGTCAAACGTCGAAAGCGGTGCAGCCACATAAAACGGAATGTTATGTTCTTTCGCCAGAACGGCCACACTATACGTTCCGATTTTATTCGCCACATCACCGTTGCAGGTTATCCTGTCTGCCCCCACTATCACAGCCTGAACCATCCCTTGTCTCATAACCCAGCCGGCCATGCTGTCGGTAATCAGCGTAACCGGAATATGGTCTTGCATCAGTTCCCAGGCGGTTAACCGTGAACCTTGCAGCAAGGGTCTGGTTTCATCGGCAAAAACACGGGATACATTTCCTTCGGACCAAGTCTTGCGAATGACGCCTAAAGCCGTGCCATAGTCAACAGTCGCCAAGGTACCCGAGTTGCAGTGAGTTAATATGGCAGTCGGTTGGGTAAACAATTGTGCGCCATACTGGGCAAGACGGTAATTAACTTGTTTATCTTCTTCGGCAATGAGCAGGGCTTCCTGCTCCAGCTTATCAAGCAGGTCACTGTCCTGCTTATAGCGCTGCACTACCCCCAGCATGCGGTCGACAGCCCAGGCCAGATTGATCGCGGTCGGTCTTGTCTCCTTTAATTCTTCCGCCAGTGCGGTAATTTTCTCATCAGTAGTCTCTAGCCGTACAACTAATTCCCGGATGCCTAACACCATTGCAAAGGCGGCAGCAGCCCCTATCGCAGGAGCACCGCGTACCTCAAGATTTTTAATTGCCCTGGCTACAGTACGATAATCCTGGCACTGTATATATTCTACCTTGTTGGGTAGTAAGGTTTGGTTTAATAAGGATAAATAGCTACCTTTCCAAGAAATTGCTTGCATATGAACCTCCTATAATTTAAATCCGCCATACTCGGCTAACGCATGCCGGCAACCACAATCCTTTTCCGTATCAAGCAGTTGAATGGCCGTCATAACCAATTGTTTGATATGCTGCGTATTCTTCCGCATAGCCTCAACGACTTCCGCATGCGTCAAAGGTGTTTGAGAAATTCCCGCAGCAAAGTTCGTTACCATCGAAATGGTCGAATAGCAAATCTCAGCCTCCCGCGCCAGCACCACCTCCGGAACATTGGTCATACCGACAAGATCACCACCCATTTGTTTAAACATGGAAATTTCCGCCGGTGTTTCAAATCTTGGACCTTCCGCGCACACGTAAACTCCCTTATTATGTACTGCAAAGCCCAGTGACTTGCCTGCCTCGACCAGTTTTTTTCTGAGTGACGGGCAATAGGGCTCGGTAACGTCAACATGGACAACGCCTCTTTCGCCGCCTTCATAAAAAGTATTGATCCGGCTTTTGGTAAAGTCCAGAAATTGATCGACTAATACAAAATCACCTGGTTTCATCGCCACATTTAACGAACCTACGGCAGTTGTAGCCAGGATACTCTCTACACCGATTTTTTTTAAAGCCCAAATGTTGGCCCGGTAATTAATTAAATGCGGGGCAATGGAATGCTGACTGCCATGCCTAGGGATAAAAGCAATCTTTTTATTTTCAAATTCGCCGACCTGGCAGCTTACCTCACCGTAGGGAGTAGTGATATCCACTGTATGTACATTATGTAATATGGAAGGATCGTAAACGCCGGTTCCTCCGATAATTGCGATTTTCACCATATTTCTCACTCCTTTATTAGATTGCTGCATTATCTTATATTGTACTATATTCTGTAAAGAAAAACAGCAAAGCTTATCACATAAGCTTTGCTGCAGGGCAAAGCAAAATTACCAGGGCAACTAATCATAGAATGCCCTTGTTACTCTCACATCATTTATCCGGCATACATCAAACAGACAAATGCGTATCCCAGCCGGCCAGGAAAGCTTGTCGATTGATGGTAAGTGCTTTTTCAGGCACAGCTTGTTCAACGGCCTGTAAGCAGAGGTTTTGCTCAAACTCCAGAATACGGGCTGCTACACCTAGCAATATGGTATTCACTGTCCGTGGCTCGCCCAACTCTCCGGCTATTTCTCGGGCCTGTACAGGTATCGTTTTATAACGCCGGGAGAGCGTCTCAACAATATTCTCAGGATAGGTAGCTGCGCCTAATATAACAGGCATCGGTGCTATTTCCTGGGTATTAACGATCATGGTCCCTTCGGGCTTCAGATAGACCGACCAGCGTAATGCCTCCAGCTTCTCAAAAGCCAATATCATATCAGCTTGTCCCCTCTCGATTAAAGGAGAGAATACTTTGTCGGCAAAACGGACATATGTAACCACGCTGCCGCCGCGTTGTGCCATACCATGAACCTCTGATTGTTTTACATCATAGCCGCTTAGCCTGGCCACGCCGCTGATTATTTTACTGGCCAGTAAAGTACCCTGCCCACCTACACCGACAATAAGGATATTACCCATGGTTGGCACCTGCCTTTATAGCTGTAAAGCGGCAAATTTGACTGCAAACGGTACAGCCATTACATAACGCCTGATCAATAGTTATTTCACCTGCCCGGTCAGAAATCGCCGGACAGCCGATTTTAAGACACATTTTACAGTATTTACAGGATTTTTTATCAATCTGCAACGGGCGGCGCCTGATTTTTTTCTCAATAAGCAGACAAGGTTGGCGAACAATAACCACAGCAGGCCCATTGTGATCCACTGCCGCGCGCAGTGCTGTTTCCACCGCTGCCAGATTGTAGGCGTTCACCACAAAAACCTGCTCTACCCCGCAGGCACGGACCATAGTTTCCAAATCAATCTTCTGCGTCGGCTCGTTTTTTATCGTAAAGCCGGTGGAAGGGTTGTGCTGATGGCCGGTCATACCAGTAATGGAGTTATCCAAGATAACCAGTGTTATATTGCCTTTATTGTACACGACATCCATCAGACCGGTAACCCCGGAATGAAGAAAGGTGGAGTCACCAATCGTAGCGACAATCTTTTTCGCCGGTAATACCTTAGACATTCCCAGCGCATTACCGATACTGGCTCCCATGCAAAGCCCCACTTCACCGGCCTGCAATGGCGGCAGTACCCCCAAGGTATAACAGCCTATGTCGGTAGTGATAATATCGGCAAATTTCTTTATTGCATGGTATACGCCACGATGCGGACAGCCAGGGCAAAGAACCGGCGGCCGCAAAGGCAGTTCCTGACTGGCAGTTTCCGGACGGTGTGTTTCCAAAAGAAGCCTTTCCCGTATAAGGGAAGGGCTCATTTCCCCAATGGCCGGAAAAATCTCTTTACCTACTACGGAAAGGCCCAACGCCTTGATTTGCTCTTCAAGAAAAGGTTCACCTTCCTCGATAACATATACCGTTTGATGGTCCCGGACAAACTGGCGGACTAATTGTTCCGGTAAGGGATAAGTAAAACCAAGCTTTAAATAGGTAGCCCGGTCCCCTAAGGCCTCACGGGCATATTGGTAAGTGATGCCGCTGGTAATGACGGCAAAGTCTTTGCCGTCTCCTTCTATATAGTTTCCGGAAAAGGTTTCCGCAAACACCCGGAGCCTTGCTAACCGTTCTTCCAGACGAACACGCAGTTTCCTGGCGTGCGCCGGCATTAAAACATATTTTTCAGGATTTTTTTGATAGCCCCGCAAAGTATGTTCCTGCGGTTCCATTAAAGAAACTAAGCTTTTGGAATGAGAAATCCTGGTAGTTAACCGTAATAAGACCGGTATATCAAAAGTTTCACTAATTTCCAGACCGGCATGCACAAAATCCTTGGCCTCTTGACTGTCCGACGGTTCCAATAAAGGTATTTTCATAAACTTGGCATAGTATCTGTTATCTTGCTCATTCTGCGAACTATGCATGCCTGGATCGTCGGCCGAAATTAATAAAAAGCCGGCATTAATACCTGTATAGGCAAGCGAAAATAGCGGGTCTGCCGCCACATTTACGCCTACATGCTTCATCGCGACCAAAGCACGGCCGCCGGCCAAACAAGCACCCTGCGCCACTTCAACAGCCACTTTTTCATTGGGCGACCATTCACTATATATAGTGTCATACTTGGCAATATTCTCAAGGATTTCAGTACTCGGTGTTCCCGGATAAGCGGAGGCGACCTTTACCCCGGCTTCATAAGCGCCACGCGCAACTGCTTCGTTGCCTGATAATAATATGCTGATGGGGGCTCATCCTTTCCTTGTTTCATCACATGCTATTACCTTCGCCAAAATATAGTAAAATCCTTGCGATTTTATAAATTTACCCCGACTAAACCACCAAGTGCTCCTGCGGCAACACCTGCCAATAATTTATTGAGCAGAACCAAAGTCGTGGCTGCATCATTATTCAGTTCCATACCAATCAGGACAGAGATACCTACATATAAAATTCCGACAGACATACCAATGAGCAAGCCCTTGGCCTCTGCTTTCTGTGTGGCCAGGACACTTCCCAAAAAGATACTGCCTATACTGATTGCTACCATAATGTACTCTAAATAAGCCTCAAGATATTCAGAATCAGAAACAAGCGTAAAAATTGCTAACAAGAGCACGGAAAGCAACGAAAAAATAAAACTAATGCAAGTTCCTCGAATAATCAGCGAAAGCGGATTTGTCATTTTTTTATTATCCGCAGTGTTCCAACGGGAACGGTTATGTACCGCCACAGCATTCCCCCCTTTATAAAGCACTATTTTCATAGTTACTTTATTCAGGCTTTGGCAAAATATGACTGATGCGGGACAAAAAATATCGACAACCTGGCAAGCAAGTTGTCGATTAGTTTTTTTATAACTTCCAGGAAGTCAATGCATCCATCAGGTTATACTTGGTCAAATCAAAATGAATGGGAGTAACTGAGATTCGCCCGGCTTTGACAGCCGCTACATCAGTATCCGGCTCATTGTCGCAGTCGACAATTTCGCCGCTCATCCAATAATATATTCTCCCTCTGGGATCTTGGTGGGGATGAAAGGCATTACGGTATTCCCGGCGACCCAGCTTGGTGATCGAAACACCGGCGATCTGATCGGGCGGCAGCGCCGGGACATTTACATTCAGCAAGGTTCGCGGCGGTAATGGGTTTTGAATAAATTGTCTAGCTAACGTTACGGCAAATTGAGCGGCGGCAGTAAAATCGAAGTTTTCCCTGGCATCAAGCGAAACGGCTATGGCCGGGATTCCATGCAACGCTCCCTCTATAGCGGCACTGACCGTACCGGAATAAAGTACATCCGTACCAATATTCGGTCCATGATTAATGCCGGAAACGATCAAATCCGGCGGTTCCATGATATTGGTTTCCAAAGCAATTTTAACACAATCGGTAGGAGTCCCCACAACCCGCCAGCCGCGGACACCAGCCTGTTCGATTACTTGTTCGTCAACATAAATTGGCTGATGAACGGTAATCGCCTGGCTGGTTGCACTTTTTTCGCTGTCGGGGGCGACAACGGTAACTTCGGCAACAGAAGAAAACTGTTGCCATAAAGCCTGTATTCCTGCCGAATGAATGCCATCGTCATTCGTTAATAACACGCGCAAAATGTAATCCCTCCATTCATCGTCTTTTTATTTTTACAAGACTCCCAGATATTTATGAGTCTGCGGTATGACCCGCACATTGGGTAAATAGTCAAGCGCCCGCTCCTGCCATTTTACAATTCGCTCTGTTTCAATAGCCAGTGCGGCATGAGTAACGGGTTGCAAAATCAACGGAAGCATTACATCTACTGAGCTGATCAGGTGAATCGCCTCAAGAAATTCCCCTTCTCCGGTCAACGAACTTACCACAATTTTTACGAATACTTCCTTTTGACTGGCTAAGGTCAAGAAACGGTGGTGCTCCTGCCAATACTCCCGACCGGAGGTACTGGGTAGTTTAATATCCATGCTGACAATGTCAATATAAGGCAGTACTTTGGCCAATTCTTCCGGCAGAGTGCCGTTCGTCTCCAGATAAATGCGACCTTGCAGCAAGGGTAGCAGTTGCAATAGCGCCTCACTTTGGCAGAGCGGCTCGCCACCGGTTATACTCACCGAATGATGCCCTGCCTTGGACAGATGGTTCACCCGATGCGCCAGTGCATCAACCGGTACAGGATTGGGCAGAACGGTAAAATCCCGCTGTCCCGGCGTTTGTTCCAACATGCAGGTTGCCGGAATACCGCGGGATTCTGAAGTATCGCAAAAAATACAGGCCGCGTTGCAACCGGCTAAGCGCAAGAACAATTGTCGATAACCAATATACGGTCCTTCTCCTTGGATAGAAGAAAATGATTCGATCAACTGCAGGGTATTCATTGTTGTTCCTCACCGGAATAACTCACAGCCGAGTGTGCCGACTCCCATACTTTAACCGAAGCAACCGTTACTGTTTCGGCAAGCCCGGCGTGATTGGCAAGCTCGTCATAAATGTATTTGGCTATATTCTCCGCCGTAGGGCTAATCCGGCAAAAGGGTTCAATTTCGTTCAAATAAAAATGGTCCAATTTGCCAATAATGGCCTGAACCTCGGCTTTTAATTCTTTAAAATCAATAAGCATCCCTAAGGTATTTAATTGATTTCCTTTGACAGACACTTCCACCTTCCAGTTATGACCGTGTAGCCGGCAGCATTTTCCGGGATAATCCGGAATGTGATGAGCAGCCTCAAAATCAACAATGATCGTCAGTTCAAACATGGGCGACTTCCTTTCTTTAAACAAAAATATTATTTACAGAATCAAACTATACCGAAAACGATTGAAAAAAGATGAGTTAGAAAACTCACCTTTTGCCATACTTCCTATTCGCTTTATTTAACCGCCTGTTTTCCCAGCAGTTCTTCCTTGGCAAACTCTTCCCGCGTGTCCGGCAGCAGCATGTCCTTGTAACTCATGCTCCGTGTATGCTGAGTATGACTCCAGACACGCTCATTGCGATGAATAAAACCAAGAAATGTAATCGGAATCCAACTGTAAATAAATATAGGATACATAATCAGATAAAGCCAGCACTTCCAACTGGCCCGTATTTTAGCCAAGACAATAACCGGGAAGATATATTGTCCGATAGCAATTGCCGTCCAAACCTCGATTGGTAATATCATATACAAAATGTTCGTATAAAAAGGAACATAATGATAAACATAGTTCGATAAAATAAACAAAGTGGAGAGTATCAAAAAATACGGTTGTATCAAATGAATAATTCCGTCCAGTAACCGGACATTTTGCTGTTTTATCCCCTCAACCAATAATTGGGGAATATAACGGCCGGCTACGTCAAAATGCCCCTGTGCCCACCGCTTACGTTGATTCCATGCTTGTTTAAAGGTCAGTGGTTTTTCGTCATAGACAATGGCGTCATGAGCCCACGTGGTAGGAATTCCCTTCAGCAACGCTTTCATGGTAAACTCCATGTCCTCCGTCAGACAAGTAGCTCCCCAGCCGTGCTCTTCCAGCACTTCTGACGCAATACACATTCCGGTCCCGCCTAAAACACTGGACAAGCCGATATTATACTTAGCTAGATGCCAGATATGGTTGACCACCCAGAATGAAATGGCAAAAGTCCCGGCAATCCAGGTATCATTAGGATTCTTCGCATCCAAATAACCCTGAATGACCCGCTCGCCTTTACACAAGCGATTATTCATTTCCAATAAAAACTCGGGATGAACCAGATTATCGGCATCGAAGATGACAACACCATCATATTTTCGCTCAAGTCGGAACAGCTTGGCAAACATCCATTCCATGGCAAAACCCTTGCCACGCTCCTCCAAATTAAACCGTTCATGAACATTGGCACCTGCATTACGGGCAATTTGAGCTGTTTTATCATTACAGTTATCGGCAACTACGAAGATATCATATAGTTCGTTAGGATAGTTAAGCACATGCAAATTCTCAACCAGTTGTCCAATAACCTGCTCCTCATTATGTGCAGCAACTACGACAGCAAATGTTTTTTGGGGAATAAGAATCTTTTCTTCCTTCCTTTTCCACATACCAAAAAACGCAATCACAAAATAGTATACCGTGAAAAAGACGATAATAAGTTGTATGGGAACCATTATGTAATCCAAAATATAGTTCATTCTAACGTTACTCCTTCTAAAAAACCTGTTTTTAAAAGGATTCCAGGAAAACATACAAAATGCTAATTATCAGATGACCGATAATTAGTGGCACAATAGCTTCCCCAGTCCCCTATTGTTAGACACTTTATTTACAAATAATATACCCCAATCCAAAAACAAGTATCCGATTATACTGTGCACGAGGTATATTATGCCGTACAAGTATCAAACAAACTAAAAAGAGTATTGAGTATACCCAGTAAAACATAAGCAATAAAAGGAATGAAAATCCATGCCGTTGCGTCTTTAATTATAAACAACAGGAAGGCGGCAAAAACTGCCGTACAGATAGCCGGAATGGCACGTATTTTTTCTCCCTTTCCCTTGAAATCAGGATAACGAATCGTACTGACCATAAGATAGCCGACAATGGCAACCAAAGCGGCAAACAGCCAGGCTTCCGGTTTATACCCTACCAGTATAAAGGTTGCTACGACACAACCGCCAGCCGGTATGGGAAGTCCCATAAAATAGCCTTTTACAATACCCGTATTTACATTAAACCGTGCCAAACGAAGCGCGCCACAGGTCGCAAAAAGAGCAGCAACACCATAGCCGGCATAGCCCAGCTCATGCAGCAAAAAAACATAGGCCAAAATTGCCGGTGCCACCCCAAAGGACACAAGATCACACAACGAGTCCAGTTCTTTGCCAAACTCACTGCTGACTTTAAAAAACCGAGCCGCCCGGCCGTCGAAACCGTCAGCAATCATGGCGAAAACAATGAAGAAAGCGGCATACACAAATTGTTGTTGTAAAGTGGATATAATTGCAAAAACACCCAATACCAAATTAAGCGCTGTTAACGCATTGGGGATTATGCTTTTCATTGCATTAACCTCCCGATAATGGTTTCCCCGCCTTTTACCCGGTCCCCTTTTTTCACAAGAACCTCTACGGTTTTAGGCATAATAACTTCTGTACAGGACCCGAACTTGATCATCCCATAGCGTTCTCCCTTTTCAAGCATGCTTCCCAAGGTGACCCAGGATACGATCCGGCGTGCTAAAAGTCCGGCAATCTGAGTAACCAGAACGCGCATATTTTCACTCTCCAGACCGATGGCATGCCGTTCATTTTCACAGCCGGCCGACTCTTTATAGGCAGGACGGAAACGTCCGCAAGTATATTGCTGGAAAGTAATCTCGCCAGCAATAGGACTGCGGTTCACATGCACATCAAAGACAGACAGGAAAATAGTTACCTTATTGCCTACTTCATTTAAAAACTGATCATCATATACTTCGCAAACACTCATCACCTTACCGTCGGCAGGTGACAAAACGAGCACGCTATCTTCGGGAACGGAGCGATTAGGATTCCTAAAGAAAAATGTAACAAAAACCAATAATGTCCCAGGGACAACACTCCAATAAGGGCCAGCGGCCAAAGCGACTATGGCGGTGAGCAGTGCAAGAAAAGCGATGTATATGTAACCTTCTTTGACTATAGGCGTTTTAACCATCTATACACCCCCTTCGTCCCTCTATAGCATTATAAAAATAAAAAGCAAGGAACTCTTATCTTCCTGCATTCTCAAATTATTATAATATAATAGAAGTACTTTGTCTAATGTTTTTTATGGCCCATAACCTTGAGAACAAAGCGTGGCAATGCCAGCATGCGAATAGCCCGGGACGGCTGATTAAGCAAACGGAACAGCCATTCCAGATTGGCACGCTGCATCCAAACAGGAGCACGGCGGACATTCCCGGCCATAACATCAAAAGTTCCTCCCACCCCCATACATATGGGAACGTTAAGGGCAGTCAAATTGGCCTGCAGCCACTTTTCCTGCTTGGGCACACCCAAAGCAGCCAATAATATGGCAGGTTCGGCCCCCCTAATTTCATTAATAATAGCTGCCTCATCTTCTGATGAGAAAAAACCGCTTCGCGTACCTGCGATTTGTAAGCCGGGATAATTTCTTTCTGCTGCCGATTTTGCCTCTTCCGCCACACCTGGAGCACCGCCAAACATAAAAACCCGGTAACCCCTTTGGGCGGAAAGTGCCAATAACCGTTGAGCCAAATCATAGCCGGCAACCCGTTCCGGCATAGGGGCTCCCTGATACCGTGCCGCCCACACAACACCGGCTCCGTCAGGAACCACCAGATCAGCATGGTTCAAAATATCGGCTAACTCCCTATCCTGTTGGGAAAACATAACCATTTCGGCATTTGCGGTGGCAATCAAATGAGGTTTACCCGAATCAATAAATCTCTGTATCGTATCGACAGCTTCCTGCATGGTAACACAATCAATCATTATATCCAATACCGATATCTTCATATGCACTGCAGACTACAATCTCCTTTTCCCTTAGGGCGTGTTTTCAAACTAACGGAATGGTCCATAGAACAAAAGCGCCGTCAGGGAACATTTCAGATAGTTTGAAAACACGCCCTAGTATAAATAACCTACCTAGGCCAAAGAATATTTTACCATATTATTAAAACTTGGGCAATTGAAACGGGAAGTTCCACTTCAATTTATCATTACGCTTTTTTCTGTTTCCTTCCTGTTGATCGCTTCCCGGTACATCGGCTTGCTTTTGTCTGGAATTTTCCAGTTTCGCCCGGGAATCGACTTCACTAGGTTCACTTCCTTTAATAAAGGCATCATACTCTACTTCCGGACAGGCCGGCGTCGCCAATTTTCCCGAATCGGTACAAATAGGAATGCCTGTCACCACGTTAGCCGGAACGGCAAAGGAAGCTCCCTTGCTAAACGGCAGTTGTGATACCATATTACCCCATAATTGCGCCACCTGCGTTCCCGAAATCCCCACAGGTGTACGATCATCATTCCCTACAAAAATTCCCACCAGAAGTTCCGGCGTGAAACCAACAAACCAGGCCGTTTCATAATTATCGGTCGTTCCCGTCTTACCGGCTGCATCCCTGCCAAGCTGGGCCGGCGTACCAGTCCCACTGTCGATGACCGCTTTCATCATATTGGTTGTTAGGTAAGCAATTTCCGGACGCAAAACCGCCTGTTGAAGCGAATGATTTTCTTCCAATACCTGATTATTTTCATCCAAAACTTTTATGATACTGACAGGTCGGGAAACTATTCCGTTATTCGCAAAAGCCGTATACGCCGTACTTAATTCCAGCAGATTCACCCCGCGGGTCAATCCACCAAGCGCTGCCGCCAAATTGTTATCTTCCGGTACCAGCGTCGTGATACCCAGGCTTTTAGCCAAATTTAACACTTGTTCGATCCCAACCTGCCGCCCTAATTTTACCGCAGCTACATTGACAGATAATCGCAAAGCTTTTTTAAATGTAATGGGACCAAGATATTTCTTATCATAATTCTGTGGACTGTAACCATTAATATTGATAGCCTCATCCAGAATAATGGAATTCATCGGCATTCCCTGATCAAGGGCCGTAGCATATACAAATGGTTTAAACGCTGAACCTGGTTGACGTACCTCTGTAACAACCCGGTTTATCTGACTTTCCTCATAATTTCTGCCACCAACCATGGCGCGGATATATCCATTCCGGGGATCTAGCGCTAAAATGCCGCCCTGTTGATTTCCCAAAATGGTTTCTGCAGCCTGCTGCGTTCTAATATCAAGGGTGGTATAAACCTTGAGTCCGCCTTTATAAACCCGGTTGGCTCCATACTTTTCCACTAATTGATTAGCGATATAATCAAGAAAATAGGAGGCTTGCACCGAACGTTTCTTCTTGCCCGAAACAACCAGTTGTTCTTTTTTGGCTTTCTCCGCCTCTGCCTCTGTAATATACCCCGCTTTGGCCATGCCGGAAATAACCGTATTACGCCGTTCCAGTGCCGCCCCGCTGTCGATATAGGGAGAATAAATATTGGGCCCCCGGGGCAGACCGGCCAGCAAAGCGCTCTCGGCCAATGTCAAGTCTTTGGCTGATTTACCAAAATAGACCTGCGCTGCAGCTTCCACACCATAGGCTCCCTCGCCAAAATACACCTGATTTAAGTAGGCCTGCAGGATTTCCTGTTTGGTAAATTTCCTTTCAATAATTACCGCCAACAGCAATTCATTGACTTTTCGGGAAAAGGTTCTTTCCTGGGTAAGAAACATATTCTTGGCTAACTGTTGAGTAATCGTGCTGCCGCCTTCCACAAGTCCACCGGTTCGAATATTTACCCAGAGAGCACGCAAAATCCCAATCGGATCAACACCTATATGACTATAAAATCGTACATCTTCATTGGCAATGACCGCCTGCTGAATATAGGGAGAAATATTACTAAGAGTAACCACCACCCGATTTTCCTCAAATAACTTAGAAATAAGCTGCCCCTGACTGTCATAAACCTGCGTAGCTTCGATAAGCTGCAGATTCTCCAGATTGTCGGTACGCGGCAGATTAATGCCGGCGCAACCGCCAAGTAAACTGCTTGTCAAAAATAAAACCAGTAAAAAAGCTGTGCATGAAAAAAAGCGAAATCTATACACCGGTGCACCTCCCTTTCTACTAGTATTTCAAAAAATATAGGCTTTACGCACTTAGGTGTGTTTTCAGACTAACGGAATAATCTATGGCCAGTGATTTTTGCGCTAGACAAGGCAAATTTCTGCAGGAACAATAGACGTTACTTCAATTCTACCGGAGCATGGCACAAAAAACACCGTCAGAGAATGTCTTGGATAGTTTGAGAACACACCCTAACGTGATGTTCAGTTATATAAGACAAACACCGCCAACAAGAATTGTGGACGGTGTTTTTGTTTTATCGTACTGATAGATCAATTGCAGTTTTACAAACTATAGTTAGGAGATTCCTTGGTAATGTTCACATCATGAGGATGGCTTTCTTTTAGCCCGGCACCGGTAATACGAATGAACTTCGATTTAACAATCAATTCCTGGATGTTGCATACGCCACAGTAACCCATGCCGGAACGCAGGCCGCCAACCAGTTGGAAGACAGTATCCGCCAGAGAACCTTTATACGGCACACGGCCTTCAATACCTTCCGGTACCAGCTTGTCCATATTCTCTTGGAAATAACGGTCTTTGCTGCCCTCAGCCATGGCTCCCAGTGATCCCATTCCACGATATACCTTGTAGCTGCGCCCTTGATAAATAATCGTTTCGCCCGGACTTTCCTCTGTCCCAGCCAGTAGATTTCCTACCATAACAACGCTGGCTCCCGCCGCAATCGCTTTAGTGATGTCACCGGAATATTTAATACCGCCATCGGCAATAACCGGGATATTATATTCACGGGCCGCCTGCGCACAGGAATATACAGCCGTGATTTGCGGAACACCGATACCGGCAATAATACGGGTTGTACAAATGGAGCCAGGACCAATCCCCACTTTCACAGCATCCACACCGGCTTCTATTAAATCGCGGGTGGCTTCTGCCGTAGCCACATTGCCGGCAATAAGATCGACTTGCGGATAGGCAGCTTTGATGGTCCGCACCGCATCCAAAACACCCTTAGAATGGCCATGGGCGGTATCCACTACCAGGACATCAACCTTAGCCGCGACAATGGCATCAATACGATCCATCATATCGGCACCAACACCTACGGCTGCAGCAACCAGCAACCGGCCTTTGGCATCCTTCGCCGAGTTAGGATATTTTTGAGCCTTCTCAATATCCTTAATGGTAATAAGCCCTTTTAAATTGCCTGCTTCATCAAGCAATGGTAATTTCTCAATCCGGTGCTGACGCAATAACTCCTTGGCATCTTCCAGGGAAGTGCCAACAGGTGCCGTAATTAAATGTTCCCGTGTCATGCAGTCACGGATTTTAGCGGTCAAATTAGTTTCAAACCGTAAATCACGATTGGTTATAATGCCTACTAATTTGTTATTTACCGTAACAGGCACACCGGAAATATGGTATTTTTCCATTAGATCATGCGCGTCTTGCAGTATGTTATCCGGCGATAAAAAGATGGGATCAACGATAATTCCGTGCTCGGAGCGTTTTACTTTATCAATCTCGTTGGCTTGCCTTTCAATGGACATATTCTTATGAATTACGCCCAAGCCGCCCTCTCTGGCCATGGCGATAGCCATTGGTGCTTCTGTTACCGTATCCATTCCGGCACTTACAATAGGAATGTTGAGTTTGATATTCCTGGTCAGATAGGTATTCACTTCTACATCCCGCGGTAAAATATCGGATCTTCCCGGGATTAACAACACATCATCAAAGGTTAACCCTTTTGTGGCAAATTTGTCCTCAAACATTAAATTATCTCCTTCCCGAAAACAATACAGGTGTATTTCATAATATAATACCACATTTAAACTTACCGAATCTACCATTTTTTATGTAGGAGTTAAAAATTTTTACCTATTTTCGACAAAAAAATCATGGATTGAAAGACAAACCCTCCAATCCATGATATCTAGTCATTATTTTTCTAATACATATACTTTAACGTGTTGGATACCGAAATCATAGGCCTTTGCCACCGACTCAACAGCAATATCCACCCGGTTTCCCTTAATAGCGCCGCCGGTGTCTTCCGCCACCGCATACTTTCCCTGTCCGTCAGGGAACTCAATATACACTTTAGAACCAAGCGGAATAACCGAAGGGTCTACAGCAATAACACCCGGACGAATCTGAGTGCCTAAATGAGTCAAATTACCCCATTTGCCATTATCATGTGGTCCTGGTGCATACGCGGTTGCCTTAATATCCAGTTTCTTAGTATAAGAATCCGGCTTGGCTGCCGCCTTGGCAAAAGTAACAGGTGCAACAAAAGTCATCTGCAAAACAGTTAGTATGGTACCCCATAAAAGTATTTTTTTAAAATTCAACATGGCGGTACACTCCTTTCTATATGCCTGCGAGGTTAGCTGTCGGGTTCGGACAAAGGATAATCCCTACCGCCTTTGGCGGATTCACCCCAAAAATGGTTCCCCCGTTTTCTTTAAGAGAAATTCGGCATGCACATATAATACCGTAACTGCTTAACAAAGGCAACCTGCTTTCAATATGGTATACTATATTTACGCAAAATTACTATTAGTATACTCCGTTATAACATCATATACTCCTATTTGCTCACAAAGTTGCTAGGACGTGTCTTCAAACACTACTCCTTGCCAATCATGAATGGGGCAAAACCAAGCTGGCCCCAAAGATGATTATGTACGGTCCGTACAGCGCCCCCCACTTTTCGCTTTTCCATTAGTTTTATTTGCTCCAAGGAAAGATACCACGCTTTTTCTTTCGGATAGGCGCTATTGACACCTGCCTGGTGATAATATTGAGCCGCCCGCTCCAATAAGGAATAGATTGTCCATAAAGGAATGGCTCGCTGCAAAACGGCCCCTTCCATTCCTGCAATATAGGCATGGACTTGTTTCCAATCCTCATCTGAACCAGTCAGCCGCCCTATTTCCAGGCTGGCTGGCTCATCACTTTGCAGCACTTGTATAAACTCTTCCTGCAATACAAGCAGCAGGTCCCACAGACAGGTTAATTCCGGTGTGCGCTTTTTCAGTTGTTCCAATTCTTCGATTATCGCTCGCTCTAAATCCTTGGCAAAGGTCTTTTTCATAGGGTGTGCCTCCTTGCTAAAACAGCCCATTCGCGCTAAGCGATGGGCTGTTTTTTTACTTATTACTACTTATCCAGCATGAGTACGCCGGCTTTGCTGATATGTTGCTTAGCAGCCTCCCGGATTACGATGGTCACTGCGTCGGGCTGGCATTTGGCAGTTTCAACAATTACCTCCGTAATTTTTTTAGCAAGTTCTCTTTTCTGTTCGGTAGAACGGCCTTCCAACATATCAATTTGAACAATCGGCATAATAGCTCTCCTCCTTATCTTTGGGAGTCGCTGATTCAATAATCCTGTCGGGCTGGCTAAAGATTTTTCCGTCTGGCAAGGAAGCAAATCCTTATGAATAGCAGTGCTCTCGCGAGGCTTTGCTGACGACGCCAGGCGGAAAAAGACCTGATAGAACGAACAGTACGAATAAATCAGTGACTCCCTAAATATATTCGTCATTCACCCTAACAACCCTGCCGGTTAGGTTATGCTTTAACCAGGGAAATATGCCAAAAAAGGAACACTATCCTTCCATTTTTCATAAAGTATAGTAAGTCAGTTTATAATTTTTAACACAGGGAGGAAAACGTTTATGGGATTTTTACATGAAATCCGTAATCTAGAGTTCATTAAAGATCTGGAGCGTGAAATCAATACAGATGTATTGCTATTTGGAATTGATGGGTTTACCTATTATGGAAATTTGCAGGCAATTGAGGATTGCCGGATAGCTTTTCTAACCCCTGCAATAACGGCAGAATCCAATGAAGTTGAAATTCTTACGCCGGGGGGCGAAATCAGAGAAGTGACCTTCTTGCGAGTTGACCTGTGGTCAATTATCGCCAAAGGCTCCGGCATTGTAAACGATCCCTTTAATAACACCGGTTCCGGAAATGCCTTGAACGTTAACGGCGTAATCGGCTTAGGGCAGCGTGATGGAGAAGAGCAACGCCAGGACGGACATGATCTGGTATGTCAGTTAAGGCGCATGGTCGGCGATACAGTAGTGCTTACAACTTTGGGCGGTTTCTTATTTGAAGGAACGCTCGGCGCGGTAGACAATTGTCTGGCACTCTTAACAGTCAACAGTATTTTTGTTCCTGGTACTGATCAATGCATCAGCAACAGGGACGTAAGATCTGTCCTAGTAAATCTTGAATCGCTGACATCTATATCAACCGTTTGCTGTTGCTAACAAAGTTAAAAGTCCGTACTCCAGCGACTCGGTTAATCATATAGCCGGGTCGTTTTTATTTCCCTATTCTTCCCAGGAGGTTAACGTATGTTGTTTGCCAAGGAATATCTGGGACGCGTTGGTGTCGGAGCGACATCCCCCCATTTTTTTTGTGCCAACGACCGCAATATATATATTGTCAAGCTCCAAAACAACCGTTATGGAACAAAAGTATTAATCAGTGAACTACTGGCAAGTCAGTTAGGTAATTTACTCAATCTCTGTTTTCCCGCCAGCCAGTGTTTTACCATTGATGAGTCTTTCCTGGAATCCTATCCGCAGCTCCGAGCTGAAGGTGTTACTGCAGGCATCCATTTTGCCTCACAATATATATCCCATGCGACCTATATTGATAAATATACCTTTTCACAGATTACCAATCTTCATGAATTGGCAGGAGTGATATTTTTTGATCATCTCTTTCACAACGCTGACCGTACTAATAACAGAAAAAATTTACTGGTTGTTTCACAAGCTGCTAACTGTAAAGCCTATGCTATCGATAATTCCCATTTATTCCGCTCAGGAAAATGGACGAATGAATCGGTAACCTTTTTAGCAAATAAAATTTATATTTATTACCGTCGCGCTTTCCGGGTATTATTGAAAAACTATCTTATGCCGCAGGATTTTAAACCTTATGTGGAGGCCTTTAAAAAAATCAGCAAGCCCCAGATCAGAAAGGTTATCCAAAAAATCCCCGCTGAATGGTGGACTAATCCAGAAGAAGCGCAGACACTGGAAACCTTCATCGAAGAGCGCCAAAAAATAGCCGATAGATTATATTATGCTCTTAGCAGGTACACTGCAGCGGCGCCACATAGAATCACCTAAATAACCGCTGCTAAAAGGCAGCAGACATATTATTTATGCTAAGGGACTGCATATATTTTCTATGGCCGGCAATAATAGTAATGTAAATTTTCTCCTCTCCCATAATCGGCGGCGCAAGCCGCCCTTTTTTTGCCCTGATTACAGACCGGTAGCCGGTCATAAATTCTTAACATTGAAAAATCTGATCAAAGTGATGGTAAAAACGTTCTGCTATATAAGGACGCACCTTTTCAAATTCGTCGGTTTGCATAACCGTTTCATAGGCGGCCCTCCTGGCCTTCAGCAACAAGTCAAGATCATTGACGATATCTGCTATTTTTAGATCCGGCAATCCATGCTGCTGCTCGCCAAAAAAGTGACCGGGACCGCGCAGCAGAAGATCCTGCTCCGCCAAAGCAAATCCATCACTGGTATTTGTCATAACCTGCAGCCGCTCCTGTGATTCTGGATTGGGGTTATCTGACAATAAAATGCAATAGGACTGATGTTCGCCCCGGCCAATCCGCCCCCGCAGTTGGTGCAGTTGCGCCAGACCGAACCGCTCCGCCCCTTCAATGACCATAATAGTAGCATTAGGAACATTGACACCGACTTCAATGACCGTTGTGGCAATAAGCACCTTGATGCTACCCTCATAAAACCGGCGCATCATCTCATCCTTTTCCAGGTTCTTCATTTTGCCATGAACTAAGCCGCAGGTTATATGCCGAAAATAGGTTTCTTGCAGTTCTGCATAAAGCTGTGTCGCCGATTGAGCCTGGATTTTTTCCGATTCATCTACTAAGGGGCACACAATATAGGCTTGACGCCCTTTAGCTATTTCATCCGCTATAAATTTATAAACTAGCTGCCTGCGGTCCGAACCGCGGACAAAGGTTTTTATTGGTTTTCGCCCGGGCGGCAGCTGCCGTATGGAGGAAACATCCAAATCACCGTACACCGTTAAAGCCATGGTACGCGGAATCGGTGTTGCCGTCATAACCAGCACATCAGGCATCATGCCTTTAGCCTGCAGTTTGGCTCGCTGACGGACTCCGAAACGATGCTGTTCATCAGTGATTACCAACCCCAGCTTATGAAAACAAACATCTTCTTGAATCAATGCATGAGTGCCAAGGACGATATCAACGCAGCCGGTCTGAAGCGCTTGGAGCAATTCTTTTCGCTTCCCTTTCGCAAGACTTCCCGTTAAAAGCGCCACTTTAATTCCCAGATCTTCAAGCTGGGCAGCCAGAGTCTGATAATGCTGTTCCGCCAATATCTCGGTGGGCACCATCATAGCTCCCTGATAGCCATTTTCTACTGTCTTGACTAACGCGATAGCGGCCACAACCGTTTTACCGGAACCGACATCCCCTTGCACCATCCGCTGCATAGGCAACGGCTCCTCCATATCCGCTTTGATTTCCAGCAAGGCCTGTCGCTGTCCCTGTGTAAGCTGGAAAGGAAGCCGTTGTTCAAATTGAGCCACCAAGCTGCCGTCAGAAGCATGCTTGATTCCCAGCACGTCTTTTTTCACGGCATTCTTAGCATACAACAAACCGCACTGCAATAGATACAGTTCTTCAAAAGCCAGTCTTTCCCTCGCCTTTTTCAATACCTCCCAATTGTCGGGAAAATGAACCTGCAACAGCGCTTCTTTGCGTTCCAGTAACTCATACTGTAGTAGAAGTGACGCGGGCAGAGATTCCAACGGCTGTTGCAGAGCAAAATCAAGGGATTGTCTAATTAAATTTCTTAGCCACCGTTGGCTGACAGCCTCATTGGCCGGATAGACCGGCAATATAGTCCCGGCACAGGGCATCCCTGCCTCATCCAGAATTTCTATTTCCGGATTCATAATTTGCACCGGAAAAAATTTCGTTTGAACCTTACCATAGACCATGACTTCCATATTGACTTTATACTTTGTCTTTAAATAGGGCTGATTAAAAAAAACCAGTTCGGCCCTGCCGCTGTCATCCTGTATAATTATTTTCGTCAGAGTAAGGCGACGGGTCTTGTTAGCCGTAACCTTAAGTACCGTTCCCCGGCAGCTTTCCACATTGCCATCAGTCAGTTGACTGATCTTTTTTATTTGGCTGCGATCTTCATAGCGGCGCGGGAAATGCTCCACTAAATCCCGCACGGTATAGATACCTAAAGAAGCCAACAATGCGGCCTTGGCGTTTCCCACTCCTTTCATATATCTGATGTCAGTTGACAACGTCTTGATCAAAGTATCACCCCGGAAAGACTAGGCAAAGCTCGTAAGACACTTTGCTATTCTTTTTCTTTTGGTTGATTTAGTTCTCTTAACAGTGCATTTACATCAATATTATGCATTTTGGCTCCACTGGCAATAGTTTCCCTGGCGGAACCCATGCAGCCAATGCAACTCATTCCGTATAAAGCAAAAATTTTTCGAGCCTGCGGGTGCGACTGAAGCGCTTCCAGTATAGGAGTATCCTTGGTAATCATGTGCCACGCCTCCCAACACCTATTTACATAGATTTTCCCTAAAGCTTAGTTAAAATCCTGCTGTCCACATAAAGTTTCAAAGTTATTCCATAATTTTAGGAACAATCCCTTGCGCAAAGTTACTCTCTTATGTTAAAATATCTATGTTTGGTTTATAAGCGTGTCTTCATTAGAGGAGGTGTATATAGATGGCAAATGTTTGTGAAGTCTGTGGTAAGGGTGAGCAAAGCGGATTCAATGTCAGCCACTCCCATTTAAAAACAAAGCGTAGCTGGAAGCCCAATATTCAACGTGTCAAAGCTGTTGTTAGCGGCCAAGTAAAACGAGTCAATACTTGCACTCGCTGCCTGCGTTCCGGCAAAATCCAACGTGCTATATAAGTAGTGCATAAAGGGTTAACATCTGTTAGCTCTTTATTTTTTTCTCAAAAATAAAGGCTATAGCCAGTATTGGCTATAGCCTTATTTTATATCTGCTTATTTTAATAATGCTTCCAGTTCCTGACGGTTAAATTGGTATTTTTCCGCACAAAAATGGCAGCAAACCTCAGCCTTTCCTTCAGCGATCATGTCTCCCAGTTCCGCTTTTCCCAAACTTATCAAAACATTATGTACCTTCTCCCGCGAACAAAGGCATTGAAACGCTATCCCTGCCCGGTCATACCAGGTAATGGGGAGTCCCTGCAGTACCGCCTGGATGATACCAGCCGCGTCTTTTCCCTCATCAACCATTTGCGAGACGGGAGCAAGGTTAGCTAAATTGGCTTCAATTACTTGCAAACTTTTCTCCTCATGCCCCGGCAAAGCCTGCACGATAAATCCACCGGCTGCCGCAACAGTCATGTCGGGGCACACTAGCACACCAAGCGCTACACTGGAAGGCGTCTGCTCCGAGACAGCTAAATAACTGGTGATATCCTCCGCGATTTCACCACTTACCAAAGGGACATTCCCGGTAAAGGGTTGTTTTAATCCGGTAAAACGTGTTACATAAACATTCCCTTGACCTACAGCCGCACCGACATCCAATTTTTTTCCCCGTAAAGGTATATCGACATGGGGATTTTTCGCATAGCCCCTCACGGTTCCATGGGCCGTAGCATCGGCAACGATATCACCAATAGGTCCATCTCCGGCAATGCGTACAGTGAGACTTTCTTCTGTTTTCAAATTTGCAGCCAAAAGCAAGGCCACCGTCATCGTCCTGCCCAAGGCTGCTGCTACGACGGGAAAGCAATCATGCCGGCGGCGGGCTTCTTCGACTAACTGCGTAGTCACTGCCGCAACAATACGCACTCCTGGCGCCGTAGCTTTCATGATATGATCTCGCATTACATTCCTCCTGTAATAAGCTCCTCCTGTATTACTGACCCCGAATCTACATCTGTTATGGTTAGTTTCCCGTTATACAGGGTAGCCAGGGTAGCACGCCCGTCTTCACGCTTGGATAACTCCCTGACCGGTGATCCCGGATTTAGATGAATGATACCATCCCTTTTATTCAGCCGGGCAACATGGGTATGGCCGGTAATGATCACATGAGCTTTAAAATGTTTAGCAGCTTCAAATAGAGCTTCTTCATCTTTAAAAGTATGTCCGTGATTCACTACTATACGCATACCATTTATGACCACATAGCTATAGGGTGATTGTATAGGCATGGTAAGGACCATACTGTCTACTTCGGAATCACAATTACCCTGCGCTATAATAACCGGAACGGAGCACTGATTCAGGGCTTCAGCCAATTTTTGTGGATTATAGCCGGCAACAATTGGATTGCGCGGCCCATGATACAATACATCACCGGCGTGAAGAATTAAATCGGAAGCCTGTAAATATTCGCGGTATAGTTTATCCCAAGCACCAAAATAGCCGTGCGTGTCACTTACTATACTGATCCTCATTTTAATTGCCTCCATTATTTCCCTGGAAATATTTTACATACTTTTTAGCAGATTAGCCATTTCAATCGCCGAAAGTGCTGCATCAAAACCTTTGTTTCCAGCCTTTGTTCCGGCCCGTTCAATCGCTTGTTCGATATTTTCCGTAGTCAGGACACCGAAAATAGTGGGAACACCGGTAGCCATACCTACATGAGCCACACCTTTGGATACCTCAGCACATACATAATCATAGTGTGTTGTACCACCACGAATGACAGTTCCCAAACAAATCACCGCATCATATTTACCGCTGCCGGCCATCTTCTGGGCTGTCAAAGGAATCTCAAAGGCGCCAGGAACCCAAACAACCGTGATATCCTCTTCACTGGCACCATGGCGTTTCAGCCCGTCCAGCGCACCGCCCAACAACTTATTGGTAATAAACTCGTTAAATCTTCCTACAATAATGCCGAAACGCAACCCTGTCGCAACTAACTGTCCTTCATATGTTTTCATTGATTATCCCTCCATATTTTGTTTAAGCATGTGACCCAATTTTGCTTTCTTGACCGACAAATACCGTTGATTAAAACGGTTTGGTTTTATTTCCAGCGGGATGCGTTCGGTAATGGTTAGTCCATAACCTTCCAGCCCGACTCGTTTGCGGGGATTATTGGTCAGCAGTCGAATACTGGTCAGGTTAAGATCTGCCAGGATTTGCGCACCAATACCATAATCGCGCAAATCAGCCGGGAATCCTAAAATCTCATTGGCCTCCACCGTATCCTTCCCCTGATCCTGCAAAGCATAGGCTTTGATTTTATTCGCCAATCCAATGCCCCGGCCCTCTTGCCGCATGTACAGCAAAACTCCCTCACCTTCTGCTTCGATACGCTTTAAGGCTGTCGCCAACTGGTCCCCGCAATCGCAGCGCAGAGAGCCCAGTACATCGCCGGTAAGGCATTCGGAGTGAACCCGCACCATAACATTCTCCTTATTGGTAATGTCTCCTTTGACAAGGGCAAGATGGCATTGTCTATCCAGAGAACTTTCGTAAGCGATTAAATGAAACTCGCCATATTTAGTAGGCAATTTGGTCTCAGAAATTCGTTCCACAAATTTCTCATGCTTTTTTCTATACTTTATCAAATCGGCGATCGTAATGATTTTCAGTTGATGTTTTTTCACAAATTCCATCAGTTCCGGCACCCGGGCCATTTTCCCATTATCATTCATAATTTCGCAGATAACTCCCGCCGGATATAATCCGGCCAATTTGGCCATATCCACCGTGGCCTCGGTATGCCCGGCCCGCCGCAGTACGCCGCCTTCCCGATAACGCAGCGGGAAGATGTGCCCTGGACGCCGGAAGTCTTCTGCCTTGGCCTTAGGGTCCAGTACCTTTTGAATGGTTTCTGACCGTTCGTAGGCCGAGATTCCTGTCGTTACACTGGCAGCGTCAATAGACACGGTAAATGCCGTGCTCATCGTATCCGTGTTCACCTGCACCATGGCTCCAATTCCCAGTTCATCCAATCGTTCGCCCACCACCGGCATGCATATTAAGCCACGACCATAGGTAGCCATAAAATTGATTGCTTCCGGGGTGGCTTTTTCCGCAGCCATTAATAGGTCCCCTTCATTTTCCCGGTCTTCATCATCAACCACGACGATGATCTTGCCATTTCTTATATCCTCAATAGCTTCTTCAATCGTATTAAATTTCATCGCAAACCTCTCCTTCGTTTTCTAGAATCCATGATCCTTTAGATATTCCATGGTAATACCGACAGGCTTACCAGTTTCGCTCTGATTTTGCGGCAACCCCAAGAGCTTTTCCACATACTTTCCGATCATATCGACTTCCAAGTTAACCGGATCTCCCTTCTGTTTATGTCCCAAAGTGGTCAGAGAAGCTGTATGCGGAATTAATGATACGGTAAACCACTGATCGCCGCAGTCGACTACGGTAAGACTAATGCCATCAATGGCAATAGAACCTTTTTTTATAATATACCGCATAATTTCGGCATCTGCCGTAATCTTGATTAGAATGGCAATATCATTTTTCTCCTTGACGGCAATGCGTCCTACTTCGTCAATATGACCTGCTACAATATGCCCTCCCAAGCGGTCGCCAACCCGGAGTGTTCTTTCCAAATTAACATAGTCACCGGGTCTTAAATTTGCCAATGCAGTTCTATCAACAGTTTCCGGCATTACATCAGCGGCAAACCAACCGTTCGCCAGTTCTACTACGGTAAGGCAAGTGCCATTAACGGCAATGCTGTCACCCAATTTTGTCTGATCCAGCACAGTATTGGCATTAATCGTCAAACGAACCGACTTCTGGCCTCTAGCTATGGCCCTCACTGTTCCCAATTCTTCCACAAGTCCTGTAAACATCACGGCCCTCCCTTCGCTGCATGTAAGCAGTCAGCAATATATCTTTTCCAATATTTTTCACCTGCATGTCTTCAAGTACGGTAGCCTGCGCCATATCGCTCAGTCCCAATCCACCAACAGGTCCCGGCGCCGTTTTGCCGCCAATTATTTTAGGTGCGATAAACCAGTGCACTTTATCTACCACATTCTCCGCTAGTACCGAAGCATTCACCTCGGCCCCGCCTTCCACAAGAATACTTGTTATATTTCGTTGACCAAGCTCAACAAATAAATGTCGTAACGAAACACCTCTCCCGGCAACCAACGGCAGTGTAAGGACCTCTGCCCCCTTCGCTTGCAAAGCTGCCAGTTTTTCCGCCGAAGCCTCCGGCCCGACAGCTATGATGACAGGCGCCTCACAGTCACAAAGCAGCTTTGCCTCTAACGGAATCCGTCCCTTACTGTCCACAATCACGCGGATGGGATTTTTGCCGCCGCCCGGCAAGCGCGTCGTTAGCGACGGATCATCGGCAAGAACGGTTCCAATTCCCACTAAGATAGCATCGTACATATTACGCAAGCCATGGACATACTCTCTTGAACGCTCACTGGTAATCCATTTGGAATGGCCTGTATAGGTCGCAATTTTACCGTCCAGTGTTATTGCCGTCTTTAATACACCAAAGGGCAGTCCTGTGGCAATCCATTTGATAAATACTTCGTTCAGCTGTGCCGCTTCAGCGGCACAAACTCCCTCCAGCACCTCAAGACCATGCTGTCTGAGTTTCTGAATGCCTTTTCCTCTGACAAGCGGATTAGGATCAGTCATTGCCACAACGACCCTTTTCACACCGGCTGCAATTATGGCATCTGTGCAGGGGCCTGTGCGCCCATGATGGCAGCAAGGTTCTAATGTGACATATAGCGTTGCATTTCGTGCCAGTCTCCCAGCCTGGGCGAGCGCATGTACTTCAGCATGGGGTGTTCCTGCAGCCTGATGCCAGCCTTGGCCGACGATGCTGCCATCAGCAACAATGACCGCCCCAACAACAGGATTGGGTGATGTACGTCCCAGCCCTTGCGCCGCCAGCATCAGTGCCTGTTTCATATATAATTCATCCATGCCAGCCTCCTATAAAATAAAAATCCCCTAAAAACCGCAGGGGGTTTTAGGGAAATAACATACCAAGCCTATTAAACTGATGGCCCGTTTGTAGCCTTTTCCCATCCAGACTATACTGTCGGCCCTGGAATTTCACCAGATCAACCACAAAGGTTCGCGGGCTTTACCGCCGGTAAGGAATTAAAAGATGCACTCTTTTTCACCTTGCCCCAAAGGCTAAATCTATTCTTATGTATAGGTATATGATAATAAAATATTGACGATTAGTCAAACGGAATTTTTAAAAATTTACAGGACACGCTCTAAAACTTATTCCGTTGTTCCCGAAGCTCACCGATAATCTCCAAATAAGAGGCATAGCGGCTCTGAGCTATGTGGCCGTCAGTGACGGCTTCCTTTACCGCGCACTGCGGCTCCTTGACGTGAAGGCAGGAAGAAAACCGGCAATGGGCCGAGTATGGTTCCATTTCCGGAAAGCAATCTGCCAGCTGTGCCTCTTTAATGCCGGAAAACTCCGTAAAGCTAAAACCAGGGGTGTCGACGACAAACCCTTCCCCTCCCGCTAACGGCAATAACTGGGCAAACCGTGTCGTATGTTTGCCACGTCCAATCTTCTCACTTAATTCACCGGTAGTCAATTGAAACCCCGGTTCTATTGCGTTTAAAAGAGTTGATTTTCCCACACCCGACGGACCGGCGAAAGCGGAAATTTTTCCGTACAGAATCTGTTTTAATTCCGCTACACCGGTGCCCTCTTTGGCGGAGAGAGCAAGCACCGGATAGCCGATCGCTCGGTACAGGTTAATAATATCCTGCAAACGGTCCGCCGGCAATAGCTCAATCTTATTTATGCACAGGTATGCTTTTAAACCGGACAAAGCGGCAAGCACCAGAAAACGATCGACAAGTCCCACATGAAGGTCGGGTGTGGCAGCGGCAAATGTGACGATTACTTGATCAACATTGGCGACCATCGGTCGCTCCAATTTGGTACGCCTAGGTAAAATCTGCTCAATAACTCCCTTATCCGGTCCGTTGAGCGTGTACTGCACGATATCCCCAACTAACAGGGAAAAACGTTCCTGCTTCATTCTGCCTCGCAGGGTGCAAGTAATTTGGCTCGAATTGGTTTGCACATAGTAAAAGCTATTATAGGTCTTTACTACAATGCCCTGTATTAACTCATTCCCCTGCATCACAATGTCTGCTCCTGGGTCAGTGTTCCATTCAGATACACCTGCATGCGCACTTGCCCTACGCCTTCAATTTGCTTTTCAATCTTATCGCCAGGCTTGTGAGCGCTTTCGTAAACCACTCGCCGGCCATTGGTGTCTGTAACTACGATTTGGACAACCTGGCGCGACGCCCCGTCAGGCACAGTAATCTGTACTATAGCCCGTTTAATGGCACTAGGCGCACTTCTTGCCACAGTAAAATCAATAGAAGTGCCCTCCGTCACCTCGGCTGCGGCAGGCGGATTCTGACCGATGATCGTACCGGGAGGATACTTGTCGCTGGCCTCTTCCGTTACCTTGCCCTGCTTCAGCTTCAGGCTTTCCAGCTGTGTACTCACGGTAGTTAAAGGCGTTCCCTGAAAATCAGGCAGTACAATTTTGCGGGGAGTCGGGCCTTTGCTAACCACCAGATCAATAGGCGTACTCTTATTTACATGAGCCGGCGGACGGGGATTTTGGCTAATAACCGTATCGGCCGCCACATCCGTGGAGAACTGTTCGTCAACCCGGCCCAAGGTAAGCCCTGCATTCTTCAGTTGCAGCTCCGCATCTCTGCGCGTTAAACCTCGCAAATCGGGCACTACGGTGATTTCACCGCCTTTGCTAACCACCAGTGTGATCGTACGCTGTTCCTTGACGGTCGCTCCCGCTTCCGGATACTGGGATACAACATAGCCGGCGGGAACAGTATCGTTATAGGCCTCGGAAATAGAGACCCGTAAGTTTTGGTTAGTTAATACTGTTTTGGCAATTTCGACCTGCTTCCCTACCACATCGTTGACTACCACATCATTGTTGCTCCAGAACTTACCGAAGATCAGAAAAGAACCCAGAGCCACACCGAAGAACAGCAATACTAACAACAAAATCCACCAGAGCTTGGATTTTTTCTGGTTATTAGCCCGTTTATTTTCATTCTTTACCACACGGGTCGAAGCCGCATTGGTCTCCGTGATTTTAGGCAATACCTGAGTGGGAAAATCGCTGTGCGATAGCCGGCGGGTATGATCATCATGCAAATAATTCTGAGAAAGTTTAAGATCAGCAATCATTTGCCCGATATCATCAAACCTGGCCGTTACCTCCTTGGCCATAGCCTTTAGGACGGTAGCCTCAACCAAAGGCGGGATTTGAGGATTAATTTCCCGCGGCGGCCGGGGCTCTTGCTGCAGGTGCTGCAAGGCAATGCTAATGGGTGTCTCACCATTAAACGGCACAACACCAGTCAACATTTCATATAAAACAACACCTAAGGAATAAATATCCGACTTATTACTTACCATTTCGCCCTTAGCCTGTTCCGGTGAAAAATAATGAACCGATCCCAAAATGGTTCCGGTATGATTCATCGTGGCTGAAGTAACCGCCCGGGCAATCCCAAAGTCCGTAACCTTCACCCGTCCTGTACGGGTAATTAATATATTATGAGGTTTAATATCGCAATGGACCAAATTATTCTGATGTGCATGCTCCAGAGCTTCGGCAATTTCTATGGCAATGCGGATTGCATTTTCCACCGGTAAAGCATTGCTGCGGACAATACGATCCTTAAGTGTCTCTCCCGATATGTACTCCATGATTATGTAATAAATACCCTCATCCTGTCCAACATCATAAATATTTACGATATTAGGATGTGATAGCCTGGCGGCTGCCTGGGCCTCGCGGCGGAATCTGGTTACAAATTCATCGTCATGGGTGAATTGGGAACGCAGTACCTTGACGGCAACCGACCGATCCAACAGTTGGTCATGGGCCCGATAGACATCCGCCATTCCACCGCCGCCGATATGTTCCAATATAGTATATCTGTTGTCTAATGTTTTATTGAGCATGAACTTCACCCCCTTATCGTAATGCCTGTGCTAATATTTTCCGGGCGATGGGAGCGGCTATCTGACCACCGGCCCCCGCGTTTTCCACAATAACAGCAATAGCAACTTCCGGATTATCGGCAGGTGCGAACCCGATAAACCAGGCATGCGATTCTCCATGAGGATTCTCTGCCGTTCCGGTTTTTCCTGCCACTTGGATACCGCCTAAACCGGCAGCACCGCCAGTACCTTCATTTACTACAGTTACCATCATATTTTTTATTTCATCAGCCACTTCAGGAGCAGCCGGTGTCAACCAAGTCTCCGGCGAGTACGTCTTTCTCACACTGCCATCGGCAGCCTGTATTTGGCTGACAAGAAATGGTTTCATCAACTTTCCCTGATTCGCAAAACTACTAGCTAACAACGCCATGCGCAACGGCGTAACCAATAAGCTGCCCTGACCGATCCCGGTTTGGGCCAGATCACCATCACTCAGTTTTGAAAACTCCGGCAAATGACTGGGCGTTTCCTGCAAGTCTTGCCCAAGAGGTTTTAGGAAGCCATACCGGTCAAACGTTTCTTCCAATCTTTTACTTCCCAGTTTCAAGGTAAGACTGCCAAACATAGTATTGCAGGAAACAGCCAGGCCTTGCTGCAAGTTAATTTTTCCATGCTTTTGCGAATCATGCTCATTAAGCACATAATCAGGCCCGATTTTCAAGGCCCCGTCACAATTAAAAGTCCAAGCCAAATCAACTATTTTCTCCCGCAAAACCGATTCCGCGATCATAACTTTTATAGTTGAACCCGGCGGATACAATCCCTGGGTAGCCCGATTCAAAAGCAAGCTATCCTTGGAGTGTGATATATTGTCCCAGTCAGCCTCTACCGAATTAGGATCGAAGGCCGGCTTACTTACCATCGCCAGAATTTCTCCGGTACGGGGATTTAAAACAACAACGGCTCCCCGGTGATTACCTAGCGCTGAATAAGCTGTCTTTTGCAGATTTACATCCAGCGTTAACTTTACATTATCACCCTGCTCCGGCATAAACAGCTGGGCAATAGCGCCCCACTGAGCCAATGGTGTATTGAGGCCTGTCAAGTAAGCGGCATAGGAAGCTTCCATCCCTGATTTTCCATATTTATCACTATTATACCCGACAATATGCGCCGTTACCGGCCCAAAGGGATAGTTGCGCTGCTGACCGTTCTCTGACCTTTCACTATAGGCAAGTTTATTGTTATTTCTATCCAGGATTTGACCGGTTAATACCCGCTTGCTGGCTTCCGTGAGTCGTTTATTCAGAGGATGTTCCGCAAGCGAACGGCTCTCGTAGGTCTGCAGATAGGAAACATAAATGAACAGGATGCATAAAAGAGCCAGAATACAAATGGCAACCTTGCGAATATGGCTGCGCAGCGAATTTTCAAATCCATTAAAGCGGTTAGAATTCATATGTTCTTAGGCCTCATTTCGGATATACCAAATAAAATCCCTAATAGGATGAAGCCGGACAGCACAGAACTTCCACCATAGCTGATCATCGGCAAAGTAATTCCTGTAAGTGGAAAAAACTTGGTAACCCCGGCAATAATCAGGAATATCTGCAAACCCATACTAGCGGACAGACCGCCGCCGAGCAACGCATAAAAGGGATCTTCCTGCAGCCAAGCAGTCCGAAAGGCGCGGTAAACTAAAAGAATGTAGATTAGCATCACTGCTCCCGCTCCTAAAAAACCAAGCTCCTCACCTATGGCCGCAAAGATAAAATCAGTATGAACTTCCGGAATCATATTGGGAAATCCGTAGCCCAAACCACTGCCTAGCATGCCGCCTGAACCAAAGGCGAATAAGGACTGCACAATTTGATAGGCTCTGCCATTCGGATCGGCCCAGGGATTGAGCCAAATATCCACTCTGGTTTGAATATGAGGATAGAGCATATAACACAAAACCGATCCGCCTAAAAACAAAACGGCCCCAATCAGAATATAACTCAACCGTCCACTAGCCATATAACTCATCAAAATGGTTATGCTGAAATATAAAAGTGCCGATCCCATATCCCGCTGTAAAACAAGCACCAGCATGGTTATTCCCCAGACGACCAGCAAAGGAGCAACAAACCGGGGATGGGGCAGCATAAAGGGCCCCACCCGTTTACTGGCATAAGCCAGTACCTCACGCCGTTCATTCAAATAGGCCGCCAGGAATATGACAATAAACAGTTTGGCAAATTCCGAGGGCTGAAAACGGATGGGTCCTAAAATAACCCAACTGCGGTGTCCGCCAATATCCACACCTAATACAATAGCCGCCAGTAACAAACTAATACCGATAAAGCCGCAGATATATTTATATTTTGTTAAGGCTTCGAGGTTTTTCGAAAAATGAACGGTCAGACCAAAAGCCGCTATACCAAGCAGCATCCAAAGCACTTGTGAAAAAAACAAATCCGGCGTTAAACGAAAAACCATAATTAAGCCAATCGCCGATAAGACGGCAGTCAACGGAAAAAACAGCGGGTCTCCGTGATAACCGGTTTTGGACAGATAAATGCTTACCCCGAACCAAGCCATGACTACAGCGGCTATCGCGCCCAGCACCGGATAATCCATATGCTTTTGAACCAGGCCGACAACGACGACGCCGTTAATCAACACGGCACTGGCCAACAGTAGCAAGAGATAATCCGCTTTCCCAGTTCTTGTCATTATACATCACCATATTGCAGCCAAATGGCCGTTATATTATCCATACCGCCTGCCGCATTGGCCTTATCAATCAGGTTATCTACAACCTTTTGGCTTTCAACAGCAGCACCATTTACAGATAAAATTTGAAGAATGTCCTGCTCACTAAGCATATTGGTCAAGCCATCAGTGCAGAGCAATATGTGATCTCCCGGTTTCCATTGAAACACACCGCTGTCAATTTTAATGTCAGGACTAGTGCCGACCGCCCTGGTAAGCATATTACGCTGGGGATGGGTCTGCATTTCATCTCTGGTTATATTGCCATTGAGAAACAACTCCCAAACCAGCGAGTGGTCACTGGTAATTTGCAGCATATTCTCTTTTTGAAACAGGTATAACCGGCTATCGCCGACATGACTCCAGTAAACGGTATCTGTTTCCACATAGACTGCCGTCAGCGTAGTTCCCATTCCCAAATATTCCGGTTTACTTAAAGAAGCCTGGTAAATCAGTTCGTTGGCATGGGAAATGGCGTCTTCCATCAAATTCTGCAAAGGAATTTTCCCATAACCTGCCTCCACTTGTTCCAGCAAAGCTCTAATAGCCAGCCCGCTGGCAACTTCACCTGCCGCATGTCCACCCATACCGTCTGCCACAGCAAATAAATAGGGAGGGTGAAAGGCATAGCTGTCTTCATTGATTTCTCTCATCCGGCCGATATCTGACTTCACACTGGCTAACAAACCGATCACCTCTCAAACTTAAAACTCACTGTCCCAATCTTTACTATGTCGCCGTCTTTTAGCAAGATTTCTCCCTTGACAGGACGGTCATTTAAAAATGTGCCATTGGTACTGTTCAAATCAGCTAGCCAATAATCGTCCTTCTGTCCGGCAATACACGCATGGTCATGGGACACAACCGTATCTTTGATAACAATATTGCTATGCTCATTCCGGCCGATCGTAAAGGTTTCCTTCAAGTAAAACTCCGACCGTGGAAACTGCAATCCACCGCTGTCAAGAAGGATAAGCCGGGCTTTTCTGTCATTTGTAAAAAAAGCTTTTCCCGTCAGGTCGGTATACATATATTTTATTGCAAAATATAAAAAAAGGTATATAAGTACCAGGAGACTGTATTGCAGAACTATACTAACCGCATTCACTAAAACAAGTTTTTCCGGCAAGCTACTTCACCTCATATACAATGACCGTATTGCCCAGTTTTATTTCGTCTCCGGAGCGCAAAACTTTGCGGCTGACCCGCTGACCATTCACATATAATCCATTCAAGCTATTCGCATCATGCAGGATATGGCTGTTATCTTCATAGATGATATAAGAATGCAACCGTGACGTATTCATATCCGTTAAAGTCAACTCATTACCCTCACGGCGGCCAAGATTGATTCGCCGCTTGCCGATTTCAAGGCTCTTGCCTTCATCAACGCCTTCTACCACCTGTAATACGGCCATCCTGCCATCCTGCTGACCGGCAGCAGGACTCAACTTGGTAAATACACGCGTATCAGAAAGCTCGCTTTCCACACTGCCACCCGACGGCATTTCCATCGACGGTTCGGTGTATTCGGCATTAATCCGAACATTCCCCTGCAGCAAGGACTCATCCGGTTCCAGACTAATAAGAGGATTTCCCACCAGCGTAAATCCTCTTCGCGACGCCTGTTCATTCAGATAGTTTGCCAGTTCAGTGCAAATGGTCTCCTGATATGGCAACATTCGGTCATAATCTTGTTTACTTACATAAACTACATAGCCATTAGGAACATAAATATGGTCTACGCTAATAGAGCGAGCATCTTCCATGGCTCTAAACAGTTGTTTGGCAATTTCTACAGGCTGCAGTTCCCCTGCGATTTTCTTATTCAAAAAGCCTTCTATACATTTTTCAAATAAATCTTCCAGACTGCGGACAAATTTTATTCCCATATTATACACTCCAAATTCTTATAGCTGTATTATACGCTATATTTCCAGTATAGTCAAAAATAAGCATTATCACGCAAAAAAAGGCGTTAACCGCCTTTTACTCTGTTTTTCCAGGGAAGCACTAATTTAATGAGCTGTCGGCCTGGAGAGAGAGTTTCTCGCCAGGCAAGAAAGCAAAACCCAGAGGATCGCTGGGCTATTTCAAAGTTTACCGACATAATCAGGCGGGAAAATATCTGTCGGGACAGGCAAAGTGAATAAATCAGTGGTTCTCTAAATGCTTTTTTCTAAGCTGTCCGCAAGCCGCCTGAATATCCGCCCCCATTTCCCGGCGAACAGTAACATTGATGTTATGGGCAAGCAGCGTTTGTTCAAACCTTTTGATTGCCTCCGCCCCTGGCCGCAAGAGCCCTCTTTCCGGTACCGGGTTGACCGGAATCAAATTAACATTGGCCAACCGTCCCCGGAGCAGCTTCGCCAGCTCCTTAGCATCACTAACGCGGTCGTTACGCTCTGCAATCAAAGTGTACTCATAGGTGACCCGTCTTCCTGTCTGCGCAGCATAACGATCTCCCGCAGCCAGCAGACCAGCGATAGGATATCGTTTATTCACAGGCATAAGTGTCGAACGGCTCGTATCATTCGCAGCATGTAACGAAATCGACAGAGTAATTGGCAACCCTTCTTGCGCCAACCGCTCTATTTCCGGCACCAGGCCCGAGGTGGAAAGCGTAATGCTGCGATAACTCAAATGTAGCCCATACTCCTCATGACATAGGCGAATAAACTTGACCACATTTTCGTAATTAGCCAACGGCTCGCCCATTCCCATAATAACAATGCTGTCTACTTTCTGTCCCTCCTGCGCAAGAAGAGACTCGATATGCAAAACCTGCGCCATGATTTCACCGCAAGTTAAGTTTCTGGTCATTCCCTGCAAGGTAGAAGCACAAAAAATACAGCCCATGGCGCAGCCAACCTGGGTAGACACACACACACTATTGCCATAGGACTGACGCATAAGTACTGTTTCCACAGCAGACTGATCGGGAAAACGGAGCAAATACTTACTTGTCTTCCCATCACCCGACTGCCAGACCGTCTGCAATTCATATTCCCTTACGGTAAAGTGCTCCGCCAGTAAGGTTCGCATGGACTTAGGCAGATTGATCATGGCAGAAAAATCGGTTACATGCTGCTTATATATCCAGTTGACAAGCTGCGAGGCACGATAGGCCGGCAAACCAAAAGGCTTAATGACAGCAGCAATTTCCTGAACAAACAGCCCCAGTAAGGCCACTTTCACTGCTACCACCTACCTTACTCTCTTCATTCGTGCAATAAAAAATCCATCCACCTGATCCCGCTGCGGCCACAACTGAACGGTTTCCTGATCGCCGTGGGGCTGCGGTAAATATTTTCCTGTTTTTTCAAGTACAAATTCCGGATGGCTCCGCAAAAAGGCGTCGACGACTTGCGTATTTTCTTCCGGTTCGGTAGTACAGGTACTGTAAACCAATATCCCAGCCGCCTTCACACAACAAGCGGCGCTATGCAATATCTGCAATTGCAGTTCAGGCAATTTCCTGAACATGACCGGGCTTTTTCGCCATCTGGCATCAGGTTTGCGGCGCAAAACCCCCAGTCCGGAACAGGGAGCATCCACCAATACACGGTCGGCCTGTCCGGCATACAAGTCTCCAATCTTTGTGGCATCCAACACCTTGGTTTCTATCATGCCAATACCCAGCCGCGCTGCATTTTCCTCTACCAGGGCCAGCTTGTGCTCATGCACATCCGCCGCTACAATACGTCCCTGATTACTCATCAGTGCTGCCATATGGGTACTTTTCCCCCCCGGTGCACTGCAAACATCCAAAATAAACTCACCGGCCTGCGGTGCCACTACATGGGCTACCAGCATGGAGCTTTCATCCTGGATCTGAAACAAGCCCTGTTGCAGGGACTGCAGTGAACCGAGCGCAGGAAATCCATAGCAAAGAATCCCTTCCGGCGTCCACTGAGAAGCTTCACATTCCACCCCTTCTTCCGCCAGAACAGCCAGCAGTTTATCGCGGCTTATTTTCAATGTATTTGTCCGCAGTGACAAAGGCGGGGTAGCATTGTTAATTCGACATAGCGCCTCAGCCTCCTCCGGGCCAAGACGTTCAATCCAACGTTTTACAATCCAATCGGGATGAAAATACCGCAACGCCAGAGAGCGCACCGGATCGTCCTGCATAGCCGGATACACCACTTTCTCAGGATTCCTCGCGGCATTTCTTAGGACTGCATTAACAAACTTGACAGTGCCTGCATGACCATATTTTTTAGTTAACTCCACCGCCTGGTTACAGGCTGCCGAGTCAGGAACCTTGGAAAGGAAAAATAACTGGTACACGCCCAGACGCAGAATATTACGGATAACAGGAGCTACCTTCTTCAGGGAACGGCTGAGATAATGTTCAAGAATCCAGTCCAGTGTGGCTCCCGCTTTCACAGTTCCGTAAACCAGTTCGGTCACAAAGCGGCGGTCCTGGTCGGAAAGTTGCTGCGCACCCAGTTCTTTTGCCAGAGCAATATTAGCATACGCAGCATTGGTATCAATCGTATTGATAATTTTTAGTGCGACTTCTCTTGCATTCAATTGTATCACCACTTTTAACGAATTAACTATTATTTATTCTTACGCGATAAAGCTGAGGAGCGCTTCTTCCACTTCCGCCACATTAATTCGCGTATTGCAGCAGGGTCCGCAGGGACGCTGATTCAAAATCCCGATAACCGGCAGCGGAAACACATCCTGAATTCCGCTTGTCAGATCCCGTTCACAGGCGATTGCCAGCACGGCCTGGGGACGCAAAGTTTTTATAACTTTTCTCGCCAGCGTCCCGCCGGTAACAACAGCCACATGAACCCCATATTTTTCTTGCAGCCTGAGCAAATCACCGACCTGGCACATACCACAGGAACGGCAATTGGCTACATCACGGGTTATCTTATGCGGGCAAGACTCTTGTTGAATACAATGCGGCGTAAGGATGAGCAGCCGTTCCGGCTTGACCCGTATATGTTTTTTCTTGATTAAATAATTGCTGACTTCAATGAAGGAACGTTCCACCCGCTCTTTTTCAAAATCCAGCAATTTCCCGATGCGAATGGCAACAGGAAACAACAGATTGATCGCCGACCAGGCGTATCCCTGAAAAATGGACAACGTCGGCAGGCCCAGAATAGCCAAAATAATGCCGCCTACTCCACAGGCAACCAGGAAGATGGCAAGAGCCAGCAAGCCACCGAGAATAACGGGCAAATGTTCACTGATGAGAGCCAGTCCCGGAAAACTAACCATCCATAACCCATAAATAGATAAAGCGGCAACTAGCAAGCTGGCAAGAATAAGCGCCAGAAAAAGACGTTTTTTAGGACGAGGAATGACCCCGATCATAACCTTCACCCCCTACTCCATTTTTTCCCCTACGACGGGAGAGTATCCGGTAATATATTCACGACTGTTCATGCGTCGCTTACTTTCAGGCTGTAATTCATAAATTTCCAGCGTACCTTTTCCGGTTTCAACAACAAAAGAATCTTCGTTAATCTTACTGATCCGCCCCGGTTGTCCGCTAAAATTACCGTCCACAACTTGAGTCCGCCAAATTTTCACTAGCTTTCCCCGATGGAAAGCAAAGGATCCCGGCCAGGGATTTAACCCTCTGACCAAGTTGTGAATATCCTCTGCCGGACAGGTCCAGTCAATCCTTTCGGTTTGCCGCGAAAGCATCGGCGCATAGGTCGCTTTCGCATGGTCCTGCGAGATACGGGGAGCTTTATTTTCCGTCAGCAACTGAACAGACTTGGCTAACAAAGCGGCCCCGACATGTTTAAGTTTCTCGTATAACTGTCCGGTTGTCTCTTCTGTTCCAATCACTACTTCTTCTTTAAGTAACATATCCCCGGTGTCCATTCCCTCATCCATATACATGGTGGTAACACCCGACTTATTTTCCCCGTTGATGACCACCCAGTGAATGGGCGCCGCTCCCCGGTAATAGGGCAATAAAGAAGCATGCACATTGATGCAGCCCAGCGGGGGCAACTTTAAAATAGCCGGTGACAAAAGCTGGCCAAAAGCAACTACAACAATCAGGTCCGGGTTCCAGGCTCTTAAAGCCGCTACTGCTGCTTCCGTCTTGATTTTTTCCGGCTGAAATACCGGTATGCTGTGAGCCAGAGCTATTTCTTTTACCGGTGAAGCCGTAAATTTCTGCCCCCGGCCCTTCGGTCTGTCCGGCTGGGTAACCACCCCGACCACTTCATGAGGCCCGCTCAGTAATGTTTCCAAACAGGGCACAGCAAAATCAGGCGTTCCCATAAAAACAATACGCAGCTTGGTCATCACTTTTGCCCCTTATAAATGGTCTTTGCCCGTTCAATAAACAGCACGCCTTCCAGATGATCAATTTCATGCTGCAATGCTCTGGCAAAAAAACCGTTCCCTGTAATGGTAACAGTCTTGCCATGACGGTTGAGTCCCTCCACAGTAACCTTGGCATAACGTTCCACTTCGCCAAATACCCCGGGAATACTTAAACAGCCTTCAGTGCCAACCTCCAGATCCTCGTGACTGATAATAACCGGATTGATCAGTTCGACCAAACCTTCGCCAATGTCGACAATAATAACTCTGAGTGATATGCCCACCTGCGGCGCTGCCAGGCCAACCCCATCGGCCGAATACATGGTATCCGCCATATTATCCAGCAATTGTTTAATCTTACGATCTATTTTAACAACCGGTTCCGCATGTTGTTTCAACACTTCGTCGCCGGCTTTTTTTATATCCAATATTGCCATGATGCATCCTCCCCATTTTATTGACTTTAACTGTCCATATTATGTCCAAATTCTAACACAAAAGTTTACGAAAATCTATGAGTTACCTAATGACTTTCCAGGTTTCGCCTCTTACAGTATATTCAAGGGTTCAATATCCAGCAGGACATCACTGCGGCTATTCAGCTTTAGTGCCACTATCTGAGACTTTATATTAGTCAGTTCCTTCGATTTTATTAAAATATTAACGCGGTAGGAATTGTTAATTTTCGCAATAGGCGCAGCAAAAGGTCCTATAATTTCTGTTTGGCGGTCATGCTGCAGTTCTTTTCCCAATTGCCGGACAATCTGCTCAGCCTGACTGCGGGCCTGGTTTTCATCAGAAGAGTAGACGGTAAGTTTGAGCAACTCGCTAAAAGGTGGATACTGCAGGCTTTTTCTGGCCTCAATCTCCTGCCTGTAAAAAACTTCGTAATTATGGGACGAACTGGCCATAATGGCATAATGCTCCGGATTATACGTTTGAATAACCACCTGCCCGGCTTTATCGCCCCGGCCGGCGCGTCCTGCGGCTTGGGTCAGCAGGGAAAAGGTTCGTTCGGCGGAGCGAAAGTCAGGCAAATTCAAAGCTGAATCGGCTGATATAATGCCCACGGCAGTCACGTTTTTTATGTCGTGACCTTTGGCAACCATTTGTGTTCCTAATAAGATATCATATTCTCCCCGTGAGAATGACGCTATAATCCGGTCATGAGCCATTTTTCTGCTGGTAGAATCCTGATCCATACGGATGACCCGGGCCTGAGGAAAGATTTTCCCCAGTTCTTCCTCCAGTTTTTGGGTGCCTGTGCCAAAATAGCGGATATACCGGCTTGCACAGACAGGACAAATATCCGGTGCCGGACAGCTAGCCTGGCAGTAATGGCAGCGCAGCATATTGCTGGAATTATGATATACCATGGAAACGCTGCAGTGCTTGCATTTTATGATATGGCCGCATTCACGGCATAAGACAAAGGTCGCATAACCCCGGCGGTTGAGCAAAATAATAGCCTGTTCCTGCCGGCGCAGCGTATCGGCCAACAATTGCTGCAACGGTGCTGAAATGACACTGCGTCGTCCCTGGGCTAATTCCTCCCGCATGTCGACAATCCGTACATCCGGTAAGAGAGAATGATCGATTCTCTTATCCAGGGTAAGCAATACGTGCCTGCCCTGCTGAGCTGCGTAATAGGTTTCCAACGAAGGTGTCGCGCTGCCTAACAGCAGCACAGCTCCTTCCAATTCAGTCCGTTTAGCGGCCACTTGCCGGGTATGATAATGGGGCTGCTCTTCCTGCTTGTAAGTAAATTCGTGTTCTTCATCAATGACGATAATACCTAAACGGGTTACCGGGGAGAAGACTGCCGACCGGGCGCCAATCACAATACCGGCGCTTTCCTCTTGCAGACGCTGCCAGGCGTCATGCCGTTCCCCGATTGACAGCTTACTGTGCATTACCACCACATCTTCACCAAACCGCTCCTTAAACCGAGACACGATTTGGCTGGTCAAAGCAATCTCCGGCACCAGGACAATCGCCTGGCGATCTTGTTGCCGCACCGCGGCAACAGCTTCAATATATACTTGGGTTTTACCGCTTCCGGTGATTCCATGCAGCAAAAAAGAACGATATTGCTGCTCATCAATAGCAGGTATGATATGGTCAATGGTTTGCTGTTGCTCCGGTGTCAAACGGACAGTCTGCTGCCGGCGTCCCATGCCGGCATAGCTGTTGCGCAGCACCTGGTGCTTCACATTTTTCACCAGTCCGGCTTTTACCAGACGGTTAACCGTATCACGGGTAATCTGCCATGTACTTAGGTCACTATATTTTACTTCTTCTTTTTGCAGCAATAGAGCCAATAAGCGTTTTTGCGCCGGCTTACCGGCTAGCGTTTCCAGATAAGTCTCGGCCTCTTCCGGGGGAATTGCTAACCGTACACTGGTTGTAAACTGGGGCACCGCCCTCTTTTTCGCCGTCGTAGTGCGGACAATTAATTTATTAGCTAATAAATCGTTCAGTGCGGCCTCCGTATAATCACCGAAGATTTTTTTCAACTTTGACAGGACCACCTGTTCATGTGTTTTCAGATAGTCATAGACCGCTTGCGGCTGAAGCGGCAAGCGGGACAGTATTTGTTCCACGACCGCTTGCTCCAGGTCGGGAGTTATGCCGAACTGCTTTTCACTTTTTATGCCGGTTTTTCCCGGAATGAAAAGACGCATAGCCTCGGCTAAGGTACAAAGATAATGCTCGCTGATCCACTTGGCTGTTTGCAGCATGCTGTCACTAAACCAAGCTTGGCTGTCCAATACATCAATAATCGGTTTTACTTCATATTCAGACGAGGTTTCCTCTGACAGAGCGACAATAAAGCCTTCATAGGTTCTGCTCCCGAAAGGCACTACCACCCGCCAGCCGATATCAAGAAAATGCAACGTTTCCGGAATCGCATAGGAAAAAACTTTATCTATATTGCGGGCAGGTAAATTAACACACACTTGAGCTATGCGATTCATCAGTATCCCTTTCATACAAAGAGAGGACTTTACCAAGTCCTCTCCGAGATTTTAAAGCAGGCATATTTTCTATCGTGGTGATACTCTGATTCTTACAGACAGTTGCCGACCTACTGAGTTATCTGAGCAGCCTGGCGTAAAACTGCTGCCTTATCCGTCCGTTCCCAGGGTAAGTCAACATCGGTACGGCCAAAATGACCGTAAGCCGCCGTTTGGCGATAAATTGGCCGGCGTAAATCCAGGGTATTAATAATTCCTGCCGGACGAAGGTCAAAGTGTTTTTCAATCAATTTGACAATAACAGTCTCATCGATCTTAGCCGTGCCGAAGGTTTCCACCATAATAGAGACCGGATGGGCAATACCAATAGCATAAGCCAATTGAATTTCGCACTTATCGGCCAAACCGGCTGCCACCACATTTTTGGCTACATAGCGGGCTGCATACGCCGCGGAACGGTCTACCTTCGTGGGGTCCTTACCGGAAAAAGCGCCGCCGCCATGACGGGCCATCCCGCCGTAAGTATCAACGATGATCTTCCGTCCGGTTAAACCGGCGTCACCCTGGGGTCCGCCTACCACGAAACGGCCTGTCGGATTGATATAATATTTTGTTTCCCCATCCAGCAGATGATCGGGAACGATTGGTCTAATAACCTTTTCCAAAACATCCCGTTCAATCGTGGCGCCATCCACTTCCGGGCCATGTTGTGTAGAAATAACGATAGTGTCCACCCGCACCGGCTTACCATCTTCATATTCCACAGTAACCTGGGTTTTCCCATCAGGACGCAGATAATCGACTTCCCCGCTCTTACGGATGTCGGTTAACCTTTTGGCCAGTTTATGAGCTAAGGAAATCGGAAGAGGCATATATTCTTCCGTTTCGTTGGTTGCATAACCAAACATCATGCCCTGATCGCCGGCACCAATGGCATCAATATTGTCCATTTCACCTTTCTTTGCCTCCAGCGCCTTATCTACACCTAAAGCTATGTCCGGCGACTGTTCGTCGATGGATATGGATACACCGCAGGTATCTCCGTCAAACCCAAATTTGGCACGGGTATAACCAATATCTTTAATTGCTTCGCGGACAATCTTAGGAATCTCCACATAACATTTGGTTGTAATTTCACCGGCCACATGGACCTGCCCGGTAGTAACCAGCGTTTCACAGGCAACTCTCGCCGTCGGGTCCTGGGCAATAATCGCATCCAGAATACTGTCGGAAATCTGATCGGCAATCTTATCCGGATGTCCTTCCGTTACCGACTCTGACGTAAACAATACACGCTTTCCCATGCTAATACCTCCTTATAACAAACCAATAAAAAAACTCTCCAAAACGGGAGAGTAGCTACGTCACTCCCATCTTGTGTAAAACACAGGATTTGGCACCTTTTTAGTCTAGCTAACGGTTGCCGCAGTTTCATCGGGCCAGTCCCTCAACCTGCTCTTGATGAGTAAATCATATGTATTTTCAACAAAATAATTTTAAAATAGAAAAATAGAAAAAGCAACTATTTTTTTACTATTTGCTGAATTTTATCGAAAATGACATCGGCCAACTCCCGTTTCGTCATTTGAGCGATTTCCTCAATCCGTCCGTCCCGGTACAAAAGCTTCACGATATTCGTGTCTGCATTAAAGCCTGCGCCGGCCTGGGTAACATCGTTGGCAACAATCATATCCAGATTCTTTCTCATAAGTTTGTCGCCGGCATGCTCTAGCAGCGACTCCGTCTCAGCAGCAAAACCGATCAGAATCTGCTGGTTTTTACGTTGTCCCAGTTCCAATAAAATATCAGGATTTTTTTCCAGGACTAAAGTAAGCGTATCGCCGGCTTTTTTTATCTTTTGCAGCGCCACCTGCTGAGGTTTATAATCAGCTACAGCCGCCGCTTTAATAACAATATCCGCCACCTGGTACTCAGCCAAAACAGCCTGACGCATTTCTGCCGCCGTCTCCACAGGCACATAGGCTACACCCTCAGGCGGCTTCAATTTAGTGGGACCGGATATCAATGTCACTTGCGCGCCCCGTGCTTTTGCCGCTTCGGCCAGAGCATATCCCATTTTACCGCTGGAGCGATTACCGATATAGCGTACAGGATCTAAGGGTTCTCTGGTTCCTCCTGCCGTAACGATGACCTTTCTCCCGACCAAATCATTTTTTTCAACCGGATTTGCCGGGTTGGCAAGCTGCTTTTTCATAAAATCAACAATATAATCGACAATACAGGCCGGCTCAGGCAGCCTGCCCTGGCCTTCTACGCCGCAGGCCAGCATGCCGCTGGCCGGTTCGATAAAGGAATAGCCCAAAGCCGTAAGCTTGGCTATATTTTGCTGAACCAAAGGATTGTTGTACATATTGGTGTTCATAGCAGGTGCCATGATCACCGGCGCTTGCGTAGCCATAATGGTGGTAGAAAGCATATCATCCGCAATCCCATTGGCTACCTTGCCGATGATGTTCGCCGTGGCGGGCGCCACTACAAATAAATCAGCCGTGCTGGCTAACGCAATGTGTTCTACATTCCAGTGCTTGACTTCACTCCATAGATCAACAGCCACAGGGTTGCCGCTCAATTCCCGGAAGGTTAAGGGAGTCACAAACTCAGTGGCCGCTTTTGTCATGATCACATAGACGGTGGCACCGGCCTTTTTCAAACGGCTTACCAATTCAACGGCTTTATAGGCGGCTATACCTCCGCTCACTCCCACTACTATGTTTTTCCCGTCAATCATGGAGTGCCTCCTATTTTATGCCTGTTTTTGTTCTCTCATAGGAAATCTTGTCACTTGCGACTTCTTCCAGAGCAATGGTCACTTGTTTGTTGGATTTGCTGTCAACTAAAGCGTCTTCGCCGTCCATAATTTCACGGGCCCGTTTAGCCGCCAGCACCACCAGAGTGTATTTACTATCCACTTTACCTACCAAAACATCAAGTGAAGGATGAATCATCAGGTTTTCCCTCCGTTAGTATATTTACGATTCAGCTGTTTTACAGCAACACACGTCGTTAACCAACAGTGTATTGCGCTTTGCATTGCACTTTTCCGCCGTGATAATGGCGGAAATCTTGCGAACAGCTTCTTCTACCAAATCATTTACTACCACATAGTTATAGTGCTGCGCACAGTCAATCTCAAATGTGGCGCAACTGAGCCTGGTTTTTATCGACTCCAGGCTATCGGTCCCCCGTTTATAAATACGGTTGGCCAATTCATTCAGGGAAGGAGGTATGATGTAAATAAAAACTCCTTCCGGAAATTTATTTTTTATCTGCATAGCGCCCTGCGTATCAATCTCCAAAATAACATCCTTACCGTCGTTTAAAAGTTCCATAACATATTGGCGGGGCGTTCCGTAACAATTGCCATATACGTTGGCCCATTCCAGCAAATCATCCTTCGCTATCATTTCCTGAAACTCTTCCTGTGAAACAAACCAGTAGTTTGTACCGTGGACTTCTCCTGCGCGTGCCGCTCTCGTCGTCGCCGATACGGAATAATGCAAATTGGGATAGCTACGCAACAACTCTTTGCAAATTGTCCCTTTACCCGCTCCGGACGGACCGGATAAAACAATTAAGATTCCTTGCTGCGTCATAAAAAAGCTCCTTTCAACGTATATCTATTCTGCACTTTCGTCGCTGGTATCTTTGCTGGCCAGACGGTGGGCTACCGTTTCCGGCTGAACCGCCGACAAAATAACATGGTCGCTGTCCGCAATGATAACCGCCCGGGTACGGCGTCCGTAAGTAGCGTCAATCAGCATACCCCTGTCACGTGCTTCCTGGATGATACGTTTGATAGGAGCCGACTCGGGGCTTACAATGGACACAATCCGGTTAGCAGACACGATATTACCGAAGCCAATATTAATAAGTTTAATTTCCATAAGTTTAAATCCTCCTAAAATTATTTGTAATAAAGTTTTACTCTATATTTTGTATTTGTTCCCGAATCTTCTCGATTTCGCTCTTTACATCCACCACGATATTGGCAACACAGTAATCATTCGCTTTAGAAGCAATGGTGTTGGTTTCCCGGTTGATCTCCTGCACAATAAAATCAAGTTTTCTGCCCACGGGCTCCTCAACGAGCAAGGTCTGTTGAAACTGGGACAAATGGCTTTTTAACCGAACCAGTTCCTCAGTAAAATTAATCCGTTCCGCAACCAGAGCTACCTCTTGCAAAATACGGGCCTCGTCCAACCCCACATTCAGCGTTGCCAGGGTATCCCTCATCCGGTTCAGCAATTTTTCACGGTATTCCACCATGATTTGCGGCGCCCGCTCTTCAATCGCCGCAATAAATCCCGACAGTTTTTCTATTCTGGCAGTCAAATCCTGAGCTATATTGGAGCCTTCCGCCATACGCATCGTCAGCAAATTCCGGCTGGCTATATCCAAAGCCTGGGATAATTTCTCCCACAATAAGAGAGCATCTTCTTCAATGTCCTCCACGCGAATCACATCGGGGTACTTCGCTATGTGATACACGTTTTCTGCTTTACCGCTGCCAGGAATGGCAAAAAGCTCTGTCAATTCTTTCAAGGCATTATGGTAAGCGATTGCCAGGTCTTTGTCAACCCTTACCTCACGATTCTTTTGCCCATATTCATCTATATTGATAAAAACATCAATCCGGCCGCGAAGTAATACATGGGAAAGATGCCGGCGTATCTTATCCTCAAATACGTTAAGATTTCTGGGCATACGAATGACAATCTCGTTATAGCGATGATTTACGGCCTTAATTTCTACCGTCAGCCGATGAGCATTGTCCACATATTCGCCTCGGCCAAAACCGGTCATGCTTTTTAGCACAGTATGTTGCACCGTCCTTTGCGTATGTTATTATTGACGTTACAATTCAGAAATAATCTCATTTTATTTTAAATTACTTCTTCTTACATTGAAAAATTCCTTTTTATACAGGTTTTCATATCCATACTTCATTTTATACGATCCATATTAAAATAAAAGGTATGCTCCTGTTTGTCGGCAGTGAGTATATGCAGCAACGCCGGTTTATCGGTTTGAATATCCTTTTCCTGAAAATAAAAATAACATTGGGCCATATACTGCGGCTTATTGTCAGGCCAATTAGTTTTGGATACCTCTACCGTCGATTGGGCCGCTTTGACTGTACGCTTATCCTGTTTTACCGTAACAGCAGCGTTTTGCATCAATGCGTCATTACCACCGTACAAGGTTGCACTAAAAATGACATAGCCCGAATAGTTCTCCAAGGTTTTACTGCTGTCCGCCGTCTCCACCTGTTTGCCTTGCTGTGCTTTGCCGCGGGCATCAATGGCAATCAATAGAAAGGGGGTGTAAAGATACGCTCGCTCGGCAAACTCATCCAACTTGGGAGCACGTTCTTCAAAGGCCATCCAGGGAGCCAAAAAAGAGGTATACTCTTTTTTTACATTAGCGGTTCCGTAAAGCTGGGCTTCTTTTATTACTTCAAGATTGATTGGGGATATTGCCAGGGCTTGACTACCGATGAGCAGACAAAATATCAGCGCCAAACTAACAATCCTCATGAAGCACCTCCCTTAGTCTTATGGCGTATATTATTATACTTTACACTAAAAAATTCCTGTAAGCGTATGAAAAAAGTCGCCTGTTTGCAGACGACAATGCATTAGTGCGTGTCTTCCAACTATCCGAAACGCTCCCTGACGGTGCTTTTGGGGCCATACTTCATTAAATTTTTTTGAAATAGGGGCTGCTATTCCTGCAAAATTTCGCGTGTCCCTTAGGGTATAATGCGTCTGGCCCCGAAAATCACTCACCTTGGATCATTCCGTTAGTTGGAAGACACACACTTAAAGACGATATTCTCCACGAAACACTTCGATAGCCGGTCCCGTCATAAATATATGATTGTTGTCGCCCCATTCAACAAACAGTTTGCCGCCGTCCAAATGAACGGTAACCTGCCGCTTGGTCTTTTGGTTTAACACGCTTGCCGCCACAGCCGCGCAGGCGCCGGTACCGCAAGCTAAGGTTACTCCTGCACCGCGCTCCCAAACCCTCATCCGGATATTTTCCGCATCAAGTACCTGCACAAATTCCACATTAATCTTTTTGGGAAACAGTTCATGTTTTTCAAGTCCCGGACCAACCAACGGCAAATCAATGCCAGCCGCATCATCCGTGAAAATAACGCAGTGCGGATTTCCCATGGAAACGCAAGTACCGTAATAAAGAACCCCAGCTGCTTCCACCGGAATATGTATAGCAGTGTCATCCGCCTGTCCTGCTACCGGAATAACGCCACGGGTCAGTTTCGGCTCTCCCATATCAACCCGGGCGTTGGCAACCTTGCCGCTTTCAAAAATCAATTCCGAGCGGATAATACCAGCACCGGTTTCCAAACTGATCTTTGTTTTATCGGTCAGACCGTTCTCATATACATAGCGGGCCACGCAGCGAGTTACGTTGCCGCACATTTCCGCTTCACTGCCATCGGAATTAAAAATTCGCATATGAAAATCAGCAACCGCTGAAGAAGAAATTGTAACCAACCCATCGGCACCTATGCCAAAATGCCGGTCACAAACGGCAACCGCCAGTTGATTGCAATCAGTTATAGTCTCCTTAAAGCAGTCGACAAGGACAAAATCATTTCCCAGACCTTGCCATTTGGTAAATTGAAATCTCATATTACAACGCCTCCTTGCGCATCTATGCAACTGTTTTGATATGCTTCAGTGGTTGCCTAAGCACGTTTGGGCTGTGAAAACATATACCTTTTCTTTCGAAAAGCATATCGCACACCGCTTGTGATGAACGTCCAGCCAGAAATGGCTACCACCAGCAGCCAGTCAAAGAGTGACATGGGAACGGTCTGGAATATACCTTGAAAAAAGGGATGATATACTACTCCGATCTGCATTAAAACAGAACCGGTCACCGCCAGCACCAGATACTTATTTTTAGTTAAACCGACCTCAAATGCTGTGAATATCTCCGAACGGCAATCGAAAACATGAAACATCTGTGATAATACCAGTGTAACAAATGCCATCGTTCTTGCCAACTGCAAATTATCCTGCAAAAGATAGACAAGAGCGAAAATTCCTACGGTACTGCAGGAAATCTGGATACCACGCATAATAATTTTCCGGCTGAGCCCCCGAGAAAACACGCTTTCTTCCGGATTTCGCGGCGGTCGCTGCATAATATCGCGTTGGTTCGGATCAATCCCCAGCGCCATGGCCGGAAAACCGTCAGTCACTAAATTCACCCAAAGAATTTGTACCGGCAGCAGTGGCAATGGGAAACCAAGCAGCGAGGCAATAAACATAGTCAAGACCTCTCCCAGATTACAGGACAACAGATAACGGATAAACTTGCGGATATTTTCATAAATGCCCCGGCCTTCCTCTATGGCGGCAACGATAGTCGTAAAATTGTCATCAGCCAGTACCATGGCAGAAGCCTCTTTAGTTACATCCGTCCCGGCTTTCCCCATGGCTACCCCGATATTAGCCTCTTTTATAGCCGGGGCATCATTAATTCCGTCACCGGTCATAGCCACAACATGGCCGCGGCGTTTCAACGCTTTTACAATTCTCAGCTTATGGGCGGGAGATACCCGGGCATACACAGCAACTTGATCGACAATTTTATCAAGTTCTTTGTCATCCAGCTTTTCCAGCTCGTGCCCGGCAAGAGCATAACTGCTATTTTCCTGGTAGATCTGCAATTCGCTCGCAATGGCGATGGCCGTATCCCGATGGTCACCGGTGATCATAACCGTCTTGATCCCCGCCTGCCGGCAAGATAGAATAGCCTGCTTCACTTCACTGCGCGGCGGATCGATCATGCCGATTAATCCGGCAAAGACCATATCCCGTTCCACGCTTTCATCCAGAGCATCCTTATTGACCTGCTGTGGTCCCAGCTTACGGTAAGCCAGGGCCAAAACACGCAAGGCCTGTGAGGCCATACCGTCATGGGCAGTCATGATTTGTTCCTTCATTTCAGGCGTAAGTATAACTTCCACATTGCCCTTATTATAATATTTACACACCTCCATAACAGTATCGGCAGCGCCTTTGGTATATAAAGTATATAAGCCCTTCTGACCATACACTACCGACATGCATCTACGCTCCGATGTAAACGGTACTTCACCCAAACGGGGTTGCGTTTTTTCCACCGTTTCCCGCCATATACCGGCTTTTCCCGCCGCCACTACTAACGCCCCTTCGGTGGGATCACCTTCGATCGACCAGCTATCAGCCTGAGCCCTGCGCCATAAGCCGCTGATGCCCACATTATTGCGTTTAAGAACACTGTTATTGCACAAAGCGCCAACCGTTAAGCATACCTGCAGCGCTTTTTCCCGCTGGAGATTTACTTTGGCTTGATTAAGAAGAAACTCCCCTTTAATATCATACCCGTTTCCGGTCACTTCAAACGCATGACTCCCGGCAAAAACCTGCCGTACCGTCATGGTATTTTGCGTCAACGTGCCTGTTTTATCCGAGCAGATTACCGTCGTGCAGCCCAGCGTCTCCACGGCCGGCAACTTACGGATAATTGCATTGCGGCGAATCATGCGCTGAACACCCAAAGCAAGCGAAACTGTCACAATTGCCGGCAGGCCTTCCGGAATAGCAGCAACTGCTAAACTAATTCCCGCCATGCACATTAAAAAAAGCGGTTCCCCTTTCCAGATGCCGGTAAGCACTACAACCAGGCAAACAGCCAGGCAACCCCAAACCAGTAAGTGCCCCAGTTTAGCCAGCCTGATTTCCAGCGGTGTAGGTTCCTGTTCTGCCGTCTGTAGCATATCGGCAATGCGCCCGACTTCTGTCCGCATGCCGGTATCACAAACAATGGCGGTCCCCCGCCCCCTGGTGACGCTTGTACCGGCGTACACCATGTTTTTCCGGTCACCCAAAGCGCTGGCTTCGTTGCAGAGCAAGCTTGCCGCCTTACTTACCGGCAGCGATTCCCCGGTTAAGGCGGCCTCTTCTATCTCCAAACCTTTCGTTTCTATCAAACGGCAATCGGCAGCCAGTTTGTCGCCTGTCTCTATAATCAGAATATCACCGGGCACAAGCTCTCTGGCCGGGATTTGCTGCAAATTTCCGTTACGCAGGACTCTGGCAGTTGGTGCGGATAGTTTCTGTAAGGCTTGCAAGGATTTTTCGGCCCTATATTCCTGTACAAAACCTAAAATGGCATTAATGATTACAATAATTAAGATCGTGGCCGCATCGGCAAATTCCCCTAAAAAGGCTGAAATTAATGTAGCTGCCAGCAATACCAGCACCATAAAATCCTGAAACTGGGCTACAAGTTTTTTCCACCATGCTATTTTCTCCTGGGCTGCCATTTCATTAAAACCAAACCGTTGCAATTTTTCTTTAACTTCTTTAGAGGATAAACCTTCGTTAACTTCAGTTTGCCAAAATCCGATGATCTCGTCTACAGTACGCCTATGCCACTGTTCCATATCAGCCCGTTCACCTCGCTAAGTATTGGTCATATACCCATGTTATTCGAAAAAACAGGTAATTAGACCAAATACCGCCTATCCCTCCGGCAACAACCGGGCTGTCAACAAGGCTGAACACTTGTTTGACCGTATAAAGCCTGCATGATATACTAGGGACAAATCATTCGGAGGCATTTTTTATGAGTCTTGACGGTTTTTCCTTATCCTTATTGATTACAGAACTTAACCAAACCTTAACAGGCGGCCGGATTGATCGGATTTATCAACCGGATAAACATACCCTGACCTTGCTTGTGCGGCAGCTAAACGAAACAATACGTTTATTGATTAGTATTAAACCGGAAAATCCCTGCATGTACATAAGTGCCGCCTTGCCGGAAAATCCTGCAGCTCCGCCCGCGTTTTGCATGCTACTCCGCAAACACCTGGAAGACGGACGCATTGCATCCCTCTCCCAACACGGCCTGGACCGTACAGTGTTTATTGACATCGACGTCAGAAATGAACGGGGCGAGCTGGTAACCAAGCGTCTGGTGGTCGAACTGATGGGTAAACACAGCAATATTATTTTCACGCAAAACAACCTGATTGTTGATGCCATTCGCCGCATCGGGACCAATGTAAGCTCCTACCGGCAGGTACTTCCCGGCAGGCAGTATGAATATCCCCCGGGTCCTTTAGGACATGATCTATTACGCGGCAGTATCCCCGATTTCATAGCACAGCTTTCCCTGGAAAACGATCTTTCCCTGGCTAAGGCCATTGTAAAAATCACCAGCGGCATAGGTCCGGTAACAGCCCGTGAAATCGTCTGGCGCAGCGGACTCCCGGCGGATATTATGGTGAATGCTTTGGATAAATCCGATCTTGCCGCCGTATCCGAAGCAATTTACAGCATTAGAAACTTACTCCAGAAAGACCCTTTGCAGCCATCGCTGGTTATGGATGCGACTAACCGCATCGTCGCTATGGCTGCTTTTAAACTGGAGCACCTCACGGCAGGTCAGCGGCAAACCTTTCCTACCATGAGCCAACTACTCGAATTTACCAGTGATCAAAAGGGAATCCAAAAGCCGCCGGAAAAAATCATGGTAGAAAAACTGCTGACCGGTGAAATCAGTAAGCAAAAACGCAAACTTGCTGCGCTAACCGCGGAACTGGCCGATGCCAATGCCTGTGACCAGCTTCGCCTGTACGCCGACATTTTGATGGCTCATCTGTACCAGTCCTTGCCTACCCGCTGCGAACAGATTATTCTGCCCAATATATACAGCACCACCGAAGGGGACACCGCGATAATTCCGCTTGACCCATCCCTGTCGGTTTTGGAAAACGCCCAGGCATATTACGGAAAATATAACAAACTTAAGCGGGCTCAGGACTTGCTTGCCGAACAACTTTCTCATTGCCGTCAGGAAATAGCCTATCTGGAAAGCATCCAGGTGGCATTGGCCGACACTTCCTTACAGGCAGAGCTAGCCGAAATCAAACAGGAACTTACCCAGGCAGGCTATGTTAAGCCTACGGCGAAGCGCCGTTCTCCTACCGCTCCAACCGCTCCCTTACAGGTAGCGTCAAGCAATGGAGCAATCATATTGATCGGCAAGAACAACCGTCAAAACGATGCTCTTACCTGTAAACAGGCACGTCCGGATGATCTGTGGTTCCATGCCAAAGATATTCCGGGGTCTCACGTCATTCTCCGTACCGAGACAGTGCCGCCGCCGGAACAAATCATTCGGGAAGCGGCACAATTAGCAGCCTATTTTAGTAAAGCCCGGCAATCCGCCAATGTTCCGGTTGACTTTACCAAGCGGCGTCATGTAAAAAAACCGGCCGGTGCCAAACCGGGATTTGTCATTTATGATCATCAAAAAACTTTGTATGTGACACCACCGGACGAACAAACCGTTCAGCAAAAGCTCAAGGAAACCGGGAAATAACGGAATAAAAATAAGTCGCCCTACTAGCAAGGCGACTTATTTTTATTCCGTTATTTCTTCGATAACAACCTGATCGTTTCCGTCAACCTGTGATAATTTCACACTAACAATCTCCCGGCTGGCGGTGGGAACATTTTTACCGACATAATCCGCTCTGATCGGCAGCTCACGATGGCCACGGTCAACCAAAACGGCAAGCTGGATAACCTTGGCCCGGCCAATATCCATTACCGCGTCCAGCGCTGCCCGGGCCGTTCTGCCGGTGTATAATACATCGTCAACCAAGATGATTTTCTTGCCGTTAATATCGCCGGGGATTTGTGTCTGATGCACAATCGGCTGATAACTGAGCGTGGATAAATCATCCCGGTATAAAGTAATATCCAAAATACCGACCGGAACCTTTACACCCTCTATCTTTTCAATAGTCGCCGCCAGGCGCTCTGCCAACGGCACGCCGCGCGTCCGTATCCCCACCAGGATAATATCCTGTACCCCTTTATTCTTTTCAATAACCTCATGGGCAACTCGTGTAATGGCCCGTTGTAAAGCCTGCGCATCCATCAATACGGTTTTTTCAACTCTATTAGCCATGCCTCTCACCCTTTTCTGTTTTGTAAGCTGTTTAATATGCTTTGCATGTCATCAGGCAACGGTGCTTCAAAGACCATTTCCTGTCCGGTAACCGGATGTTCCAATCTTAATTTTTTACCGTGTAAAGCCTGTCCGTCAATCGAAAATCGTGATTTAGGCGATCCGTATTTTGGATCACCGACCACCGGATGACCGATATAGGCCATGTGTACCCTGATTTGATGGGTTCGCCCGGTTAAAAGCTTGCATTCTACCAAGGTATATTCGCCAAAACGTGTAATCACTGTAAAGTTGGTAATGGCCTCCTTACTATTACTAAACGTAACGGCCATTTTTTTCCGGTCAGTGGGATGACGGCCAATCGGCGCATGAATGGTTCCGGTGTCCTCCTTAATATTGCCTTGTACAATCGCCCAGTAGATCCGGCCGGCCGTCCGGTTTTTTATTTGCTGAGCCAGGCTGACATGAGCCCGGTCATTCTTGGCCGCTACCATCACACCGGAAGTATCCTTATCCAAACGGTGTACAATCCCCGGCCGGATTTCTCCATTTATACCGGATAAATTAGTACAATGCTCCAATAAAGCATTGACCAGCGTTCCCTGATAATTGCCGGTAGCCGGATGTACCACCATACCCCGCGCTTTATTTATAACAATAATATCTTCATCTTCATAGAGTATGTCAAGCGGAATGTCCTCGGCCAGCACATCGACTGTTTTGGGCTCTGGCCATATTACTTTGACAATATCACCCGGTTGTACCCGGTAATTTGCTTTTGCCTCTTTCGCATTTACCGTAACCTGCTTGTCACGGATCAGCTTCTGGACAAAGCTCCGGGTCGTATCCGGCAACCGGTTGGTCAAAAACACATCCAGCCGTTCATTAGGTATCACAGTTTCATCCACTACGGCCATTACTTCTTCATTCACTCTCGTTCAGTCCTTTTTTAAAAAAGATGATATCAATAATAATTACAATCACACCGGTCACAATCGCGATATCCGCCACATTAAAAACCGGCCAGATTCTAAAATCAAAAAAATCAACCACATAACTAGTCTTAAGCCGGTCAATCACATTACCCACCGCACCGCCGGTCATGAGACAAATTCCTGCCCGCAATAAAATATCCTCCCGGGGAATGCGAGGATAAAAATATAGGACTGCCCCAACCATGAGAGTAGCTATCAAAACAAAAAAAGCTGTTTTGTGCTCCAATATGCCAAAAGCCGCTCCCGGATTTAAAACATAAGTAATATGAAAAATCTTTGGAATAACCGGTATGGACATGCCTGGCTCTAAATGGGTTTGAATATAGTACTTAGTCAATTGATCCACAATAATTACAAGTATTGATAACAGTAATATTGGCACAAGGGTTCGCTCCTATTCTTATTCAGCAATGGCGCCTGTTTATTTAGAGATAGTTACATCATACCTAACTTTTTCTAAAACGTAAAGAATTATGGAGCTATTTATTGACTTTTATCCTTTCGCACTATCAGATTCTTTTGCAATACGATCCTGCCGGCACAAGCTGCAGATGCCGGTTTCCAACGTTTGCTGTCGCAACAACAAACGAGTCTCAGCCATACCCCGGGCCTGGCCAGTTTGTTCACCCCGGTGCTTGCCAAGCAAATATCCTGCCAAAAACGACAGAAGTACCAGCAATACTATCACTAAGCGCATACCTCCTGGTAATAATAATTTATTATATAAAATAAGGCTACACCACAAAATACAGGCTCGAATACAGCTTGATCCAATATCCAGGCAAGGGTCAGACAACAAGCAGCAGCTAAGATGCTTTCCAATACACCAAACCGGTAGGCCAGATTACGATATCCCGTCAGTTCATCTGCCCTCAGATCAATACAGTCATCGATTAATTGCACGGCGAAGACAAAAACAAGTGAAAAAACCATCATCGTCCATCCGGCCAGTACACCGCCAAGTATAAAGGCTACAACTGACTCCTGAGCGCCTGTCAGTCGACTGGGAAATAAATTGTGTAAGTCCTGGAACATACCGACCATATAGCTTCCCATGAATAAGCCGATACTCACGGCGTTATGCAGCGCCGAGGCAATTAACATGCTGATCAGGGCATAAAACATTGTCCCCCGCCCCAGCCTGACAGCCCAGTTTTTATACCGCCTTTTTTCATCCACCTCGCAATCCAGATAGTCATCGGCAAGCTTTATGGCGCCGGCACAAAATAAAACGGCCAGAAACATTTTAACCCAGTCAGATAGTATGTCTAACATAGTTTTTCACCTCTCTAAAACCATGCAGATAAAGTGCCGATATAGTTAATATCGGCGTATCGGGAAACAGCATTGGCAGTCTTTTGACAGAGTCTCTTGCCACAGGCAAATCAATCTTATTCGCCAACAGAACATAATTGCGTCGCGTCATGCCATAGCTATATATCTCCCGGTCAATCTCCGTCCCGACATTGTGCTCTCTGATAGCCGTTAAATCAACGATATGTAAAATACCTTCCGCTGATCGCAATATTTTAAGGGTTTGGGCCATTCCCCTCCGGATAGTTTCATCAGGATGAATACTTTCACTAATGCCGCAAGTGTCGGTCAGCATGAAATTGGCCGTTGTCTTGCCAACCGGGATTTTAAGGACAAAAGACTGCACGAGACGGGTTTTATGCAAGGTCATCGCGCAGAGTTCCCGTTTTGCCTCTTCGATGGAAAAATGCCGGCAGGTCATAAGTCCGTCAAAGCTCTTTGCCGTTATATCCACTGTCCGGCTTCCCAAATAATCGGCAAAATTTAAGGCAAACATGGTTTTACCGGAGTTAGGCCTGCCGACAATCACCAGTTCCCGCACTCTCTATTTCACCTCCAGAAGGTCTTCCGCTTCCAGTGTAACTAAATCCTCTCTGGTTGTGACTTGTTTGGCCATCAACCTGACCGCCTGTCGGCGGATTGCTCTTTCTATAATATTACGAATCGTCCTGGCATTGCCAAAATGCTCTTCTTTCTCACCGGAAGGACGGATCAGCAGTTTTAATAAAGCCAGCTTTGCTTCCTTCGTAAACCGGTACTGACGTTTGTTGCACATCTGTTCCGAAATAGCCAGTAATTCTTCCTGTGTATAATCAAGGAAATTAATATGAATGGGAAAACGGGAATGTAGCCCCGGGTTGGCTTGGAGAAAGCCATCCATTTCGTCTCTATAACCGGCTAATATCAGAATCAGTTCATTTTTGTGATCCTCCATGGCTTTTACCAGCACGTCAATTGATTCTTTGCCAAAATCCTTTTCCCCGCCCCGGGCCAGCGAATAAGCCTCGTCAATGAATAAAATTCCTCCATAGGCCTTTTTCAATTGCTCCCGGGTTTTTTGCGCCGTATGTCCAATATATTCGCCGACCAAATCAGCCCGCTCGACTTCCAGCAAATGGCCACGGCTTAAAACACCCATTTCACAGAAAATTTTTCCCAGAATACGGGCCACCGTAGTCTTGCCGGTTCCGGGATTACCTTTAAAAATCATGTGCAAAACCAAAGGTTCGGTAATTAAATGCTCCTTTTCCCGGCGTTTTTGAATTTCCAGAAAAGCGTATATTTCTCTAACCAGTTTTTTCACTTCGTTCAGACCAATGAGAGCATCCAATTCCCGCAAAATCTCTTCCATCTTTTTGCTGCTGTCTTCAGCTTTTTGTTTACTGCTTGCAGGTTTTCGCATAGCTGCATCCATCCGCTGATCCATATCCCGCATTTGCCGGAAACCGTCCAGTGCCGATATATCGCCTGCGGCGATTGCTGTAATGACCTCCTGGGGACATATGTATTTCATTACTGTTCACCTCGCCGTCTATCGGTGATATACAGTATACGCAGCTACTCCCTAAAATGTAACAGATGCTCCGGTAAAACCGGAGCATCTGTTTATATTTTACTTTCTTCTTTTTTATCGTGATAACTGGCGGATAGCGGACGAAAAGGGGTAATAGTTGATATTGCATGCTTATACACTAATTGCTGTTTTCCATCATTTTCAATAATGACCGTAAAATTATCAAAGCCTCTAACTGATCCCCTCAGTTGAAATCCGTTAACCAGGTAAATTACAACCGGAACATTTTCTTTACGCACTTGATTTAAAAAACTATCCTGCAAATTGATTACTTTTGTTGTCATGAATTAACCCCTCCGTATTTATGATTTGCCAAAAACACATTCATCGCCATATTCTAATTTTTATTCTACTTGAGACAAAACTTTCCTGCAATGCATTTGTAAATTGTTTCCATCATTTTCTCATAACTGTCGTACTCATCAACTGAAAACCATTGAATATACGGCATTCTGCGATACCAGGTAAGTTGACGCTTGGCAAAATTTCTGGTAGCCTGTTTAATTTGATTTACCGCAGAGGATAAATCCATCCTGCCTTGCAGATAGGCAACCATCTCTTTATAACCGATTCCCTTCATGGACTGGCAGTCAGGCGACACACCCGAGCGAAGCAGCTCTGCCACTTCTTCTTCCAAGCCGGCGGCCATCATTTGGTCAACCCGGAAATTTATATTCTGATACAGTTTAGCCCGCTCCAAGGTCAAGCCAATTACGACCGACTCATAAACCAGCTCAGGCCTTTCCTTTGTTTGAGATATGCTTTCGCCGCCCAGCTCTTGTACCTCCAAAGCCCGTATAATGCGCCGGCGATCGTTGGGGTGAAGCCGCAAAGCCGCTTGCGAATCGCTCCTGGCCAGCATAGCATGCAGATAGTCGTTACCGTACTGCTCTGCCAGCTTTTCTAAGTGCTGACGAAATTCCGAATCGCCGGGAGTTTCATTAAATTGATAATTTTCCAACAGAGCTTTGACGTAGAGTCCGGTGCCACCGGCCAAAATGGGAATCTTCCCCCGTCGGTTAACCCCGGTAATATATTGTGCCGCTATTTGTTGAAAATCGGTTACACTAAAAGGTTCGACCGGCTCAATATAGTCGATCAGGTGATGCACAATTCCTGCCCGCTCTTGTAGCGTCGGTTTAGCCGTACCTATGTTCATCCTTTTATACACAAGCATGGAATCGCCGGAAATCACTTCTGTCTCCAGCAATTTAGCCAGATCAATGCTGACTCTTGTTTTACCGACGGCTGTCGGACCAATAACTGCAATTACACGCTCCATATCCTTCTCCCATCCACTTTATCCGTTAACCTGAATAACGCCATAATGTACGCTGCTGTATTTTCCGCCATACAGGCCTGATAAGGCAAACTTATCAAATTCGGCACTGTTGCGGGTTTCCTTGATGACAACACGCTGTCTGGCAATACGACAAGCCTCCTGGACTGCGTCCGGCAGCAAGGGGCGGTCATCAGCCAGATAACGAAGCGGTTTAAGGTTAGAGCTGCTATGGATAGGATGACGGAACATCGGATCGAAATACACAATATCAAAGCTTTTATCCGGCACATGGCAAAGATACTCATAATAATCTGCCCAAACAACCTGTATGCGCCGTAATGCCATGGTAACCGCCTCATCCCCGGCAGAGAAATGACGCAGACCGTATTCGGTAATTTGCGCGATCAACAGGGCATGCTCTATTCCAGTGACCTGCCCTGCCGCGCCGGCAACAAAACTGGCAACAATGGCGTCGGTAGCCAAGCCCATTGTGCAATCCAATACGGACATCCCGGCAGAGAGCCCCATGGCCTCCACCATATGGTCAGGTTTTCCATTTTTTAAATTATTTATACGTAATTCGGCCATACTCAAATGAAAAAAGTACTCTCCCCCCGGTGTGATTACCACAGGGCCCTGCTTTTTTACCACTACGAGAAGCTCAGCTCTATGGCTGGCTTTTAAAAAGTCCAGTGATTGTTTTCCCCGCCGGACATAGGGGACCTGTAAAGTTTTTGCCATAGACTCGGCCAGTTGAGCGGTAGCCTCGGTGGGGTGAATTCCTGTTGTAACAATCAACTGCATACCTTCCTCTTCAGAGAACCGCTGATTGAATGAGGCTGTCGGCCTAACGAGAGATTTTCGCCTAGCAAGAAAGAAAAACGGCAGGAATAGTTGCTCTATTTCAAGGTTTTGCTGACACAGCTATTAGGTGGAAAAAGATTCGCCAGGACGCGCAGTGTAATTAAGCAGTGGTTCTTTAAGTTCTTTTAAACATTTTTGCCATGTCCTGCGGTGAGAACCGGACAATCACAGGCCTGCCGTGTGGACAGGTATACGGCAGGGTAGTGGCACAAAGCTCGTTAACCAGCGCCTGCATCTGCTCCAGTGACAGCGTATCGCCGGCCTTGATCGCCGCTTTGCACGAGGCGATTTGCAGGCAGGCATGGCGTAAATCCTGTGCCGTGGGATTGTGTAAGCCCTGTATTTCAGTCAGAATTTGCCTTAATAATGCTTCACTGGCGGCAGGAGGAATGTCTGACGGAGCTTCCGTCAATCTGACGGTGTTAGGTCCAACCACATCCAGGGAAAAGCCCAACTGTTGGAATACCTCAGCCTGCTCGCTGATTACATCAATTTCCACCTGGCTGAACTCAAAAAAAAGCGGCACCAGCAATTGCTGAAAAGGAATGCGCTCGGTGGCCTGGCCAAACTTATCATAAAGAATGCGTTCATGAGCAGCATGTTGATCGATGATATAAAGACCGTCTTTACCTTGCGCGATCAGATAGCACTCGGCAATCTGGCCCATAACTCTTAACTCAAAGGACTCTGCCGGTTCTTCCGTCGAGGCAGGCAACACCGGCATGGCTTCAGCCTGCCAGGAGGCCTTTTGCTCTTCGTCCTGCTTCCTGACAGCCTCCCGGACAGCTGAAAAGCTCACACTCGGCTTTTCATATATCACATTCGATCTCTGATAGGGCTGATATGGTACGGGTTCTTTATATTCTGGGTGCTTGGCAAATAAGCTTTCTACCGGCTGCGCAGGATGGCGTTCAATGAATTTCGGCTGTATAGGAGAAGCCAACTGCGTAGGCTGTTGGGGATTGATCAGTGTTGTCGTAACCGCCTTATACACGGCGCGAAAAACCTGCTGCTCATCGCGGAATTTCACATCGCTTTTTTGTGGATGAACATTTACATCCACGCTATCCAACGGCACCGTTATTTGCAGTACAGCTAACGGAAACCCTGTTTTCGGCAACAAAGAATGATAGGCATTATCAATGGCTTTGGCAATAAACCGGCTGTTAATAACCCGTAAATTAACAATATAGGTTTGCCACTGCCGGCTGCCTTTAAGCAGGGTCGGCTTACCGATCATGCCGGAAATGCTGATATTCGTATCGGCATAATCAATCTCAATAAGGTCGGGTGCAATCTGAGTACCATAAAGACTTGTCAGTGTATCTCTGAGCTTATTGGTTCCCGGCGTGTGCAGCACCAGTTTCTGATTATTAATCAATTTAAACGATACATCCGGGTGTGATAAAGCCAGCCTGGTGACAACCTGATGAATTTGTGACGCCTCTGTTGCCGGTGTTTTTAAAAATTTCCGTCTGGCCGGCGTATTAAAGAACAAATCCTGAATGGTAATTGTTGTGCCAACCTGACCGGCACCTTCCCTAAGGTCGCTCATCGTTCCACCCTGGATTTCCAGATAAGTTCCCAGTTCTTCCCCATGCAGTCTGGTGGTAAGCGAAAATTTGGATACCGCAGCGATGCTGGGCAGGGCTTCACCGCGAAACCCCAAAGAACTTATGCATTCCAGATCGTCAACTTCATAGATCTTGCTGGTCGCATGCCGCAACACCGACAACTTCGCGTCTTCACGGCTCATCCCGCTGCCGTCATCAGTCACCCGGATAAAGGGAATACCCCCTTCGGCAATTTCGATTTCTATATTCCGGCTGCCGGCATCCAGCGAATTCTCCGCCAACTCCTTGACAATGGAAGCGGGACGCTCCACCACCTCACCGGCGGCAATCTTATTGGCGGTATTTTCATCAAGCACATGAATAATGGAATGGCTCATAGCTTTCCAGTCTCCTGCCTGGCCTGATTTTGAAGCTTGTATAACACATTCAGCGCTTCCAGCGGGGTCATGGTCATAATGTCCAGCGACAGGATGTCATCCGCCAGCGCACTGCCAAACAAGGTCGGTTGATTTGCCGCAGCCGTCTGCTCCTGGGCGACTCTTTCCTGCACACAAACATGCTGCTGCTCCAATTCGATTAATATCTCCTGTGCCCGCTCAATCGTGGCTTTCGGTAGCCCGGCCAACTGAGCCACATGGATACCATAGCTTTTATCGGCACCACCCGGCACAATCCGCCGCAGAAAAACAACTTCCTTACCCCGTTCTTTTACGGCTACGGAGTAGTTTTTTATGCTGTCATTCCACTCCGCCAAATCAGTGAGCTCATGATAATGGGTCGCAAACAAGGTTTTTGCCTTAATCTTCTTTTTGATATGCTCAATGACCGCCTTGGCGATGCTCATACCGTCAAAGGTGCTAGTTCCCCGGCCGATTTCATCCAGGATAATCAGACTTTTTTGTGTGGCATGCTTAAGAATTTGCGCCACTTCATTCATTTCCACCATAAAGGTGCTTTGACCGGTGGCCAAATCGTCACTGGCCCCTACCCGGGTAAAGATACGGTCTACCGGACAAATGCTGGCTTCCCGCGCCGGAATAAAACTACCGATCTGCGCCAGCAGGACAAGTACGGCAACCTGACGCATATAGGTTGATTTACCGGCCATATTCGGGCCGGTAATGACCATCACTTCACTGTCGGTATGATTCAGCACTGTGTCATTAGGTACGAACATCTCGCGTACCAGCAAGCGTTCCACCACCGGATGCCGACCGTCTTTAAGGATGATTTCATTTCTGGTGTTAATAGCCGGCCTTATATAGTTGTAGCGAGCCGCCGCTTCTCCTAAAGCAGTCAGTACATCCACCTGGGCGATTTGCCGGGCCGTCTGTTGAATTTCCTTAATCTTTTCTTTAATATAATCGCGAACTTCACTAAACAGATGGTATTCGATGGATACAATTTTCTCCTGAGCTCCAAGAATTTTGGTTTCAAATTCCTTGAGTTCCGGTGTAATGTATCGTTCGGCATTAGCCAGCGTTTGTTTGCGTATATACTGTGCCGGAACTGACGCCGCATGGGTATGGGTTACCTCCAGATAATAACCGAATACTTTGTTGTATCCTACCTTGAGCGATTTAATTCCCGTCTTTTCCCGCTCCTGCGTCTCCAACTCCTGGATCCATTTTTTACTGTCCCGCGAGATAAACCGCAGTTCGTCCAGTTCGGCATGATAGCCCTCCCTGATCATGCCCCCTTCGCGAACCGAAAAAGGCGGCGTATCCACAATAGCCGAAGCAATAAGCTCGGCCGCATCTGTATGGCTTTGTATCTGTCCACGCAGATGGGCTAACAACGGATCGCGGATGTCCTGTAAGCAACCTTTGATCTCAGGCACAATGTCTAAAGAAGTCTTTAAAGCGACTAAATCCCGGGCATTGGCTGTTCCGACCTCGATCCTGGTTAATATACGCTCAAAATCATAAATTCCGGTTAGCAGCCTATGTATGTTTTGGCGTACGACAGGTAATTCCAAGAAGATTCCCACCGCATTCTGCCGGGCTGTAATTTCATCAGTCTTCAATAACGGATATTCCAGCCACTTTTTTAAGAGCCGCCCGCCCATGGCGGTTTGGGTAAAGTCCAATACGGAGAATAATGTATCTTTTTTACTGCCGTCACGCATATTGCGTGTTATCTCTAAATTTCTTAGCGTAGCCGCGTCCAGAACAAGATGCTCGGCGGCATTGTATTTAACCAGGCAGTTGATATGCGACAAATCGTTCTTCACTGTCTGCTGCAAATAGTGCAACAAACAACCCACAACCATGCAAGCTCCATCGGTCTGGGGAAGTTCCGCCGGTGAAAAGAATTGCTGCGGCAAAGCTTTAATGGAATCAACTTCTGGCACATTCAGCGTAGTGACTGTGCAGCGGGAAATCCGGTTTTCGATAAAAGCTTCCAGTTCCGTTATATTTTCCAGCTTGGAGGCCAACACCAGTTCGGCAGGCATCAGCCTAAACAATTGATCGCACAGACCATTTAAACGATACAGTCCGCTAAAAACCGTCCACAAACACTCGCCGGTGGAAATATCAGCCGCGGCCAGACTGATTTCTTCGTTTTCTTCCCAAACAACCACCAAAAAATTATTATTCTGGTCAGGCAAAAGGCTTTCCGATAATACGGTCCCCGGCGTAATAATCTTGATCACTTCCCGCCGAACTAATCCTTTTACCTGCTTGGGATCCTCCATTTGTTCACAAATGGCAATTTTATAACCTTTGCCAATCAGCTTGGCAATATAAGTATCTGCCGCATGATAAGGAATACCGCACATGGGAACTCTCGTATTCTGACCGCCCTCGCGGGAAGTCAGGGTGATTTCCAATTCCCGCGAAGCTAACTCGGCATCAGAAAAAAACATCTCATAAAAATCACCAAGCCGGAAAAACAAAATTTCTTCCGGATGCTTAGCTTTAATCTCGCGGTATTGCTCCAGCATAGGAGTATAACTTACACTCATCGTCTCCTCCTTTTCCGGGAAAACAAGTTAATAATTATACAGTTTGCCCTTTAATACCCAGGTCTGGGCATGATCTATTTTAACAGACAACAATTGTCCGACCTGTTCCGGCCCCTGCTTGTCCCATAGTATGATTTTATTGGTACGGGTACGCCCCATCAGTTTGGTGTCATCATTTTTACTCGGCCCTTCCACCAGAACCTCCACCACACTGCCTTCCAATTGCTTATTGATTTCCAGGCTGATCGTATTCTGTACATCCATTAACGCCTGCAATCTGGCTTTCTTTTCGGCAAGCGGAATCTGATCAGGCATGGTAGCTGCAGGAGTACCTGACCGCTTGGAATAAATAAAGGTATAAGCAGCATCAAAACGGATTGTTTTTAGAAATTCCAGCGTTTCTAAGAATAATTCTTCAGTTTCGCCGGGAAATCCTACAATGATATCGGTCGTGATACTGGCCTGGGGAACTTTTTTCCTTATTTGCTCAATCAGTTTAGTATAGTACTCAGTGGTATAACCACGGTTCATTTTGGCTAAAACCCTATTGCTGCCTGACTGGATCGGCAGATGAAACTGCTCGCATATTTTTTTGCTTTGGCAAATTACATCAATGACAGCCTGATTCATATCACGGGGATGGGAAGTCATGTAACGAATACGTTCAATGGACTCCACCTGATCAACCCGGGCCAGCAATTGGGCAAAACCGTCTTCCTGTTTATCATCCTTGCCATAGGAATTCACATTCTGCCCCAACAAAGTGATTTCTTTAAAGCCTTCCTGCCCTAACTGTTCTATTTCTTTAATAATATCCTCCATTGGCCGGCTGCGTTCTCGTCCCCGCACATAAGGCACAATGCAGTAAGTGCAGAAATTATTGCAACCATACATAATGGGGACATAAGCAGAAACCTTTCCTTTATGTACGGCAGGCACATCTTCAGCCAACCGTTCAGCCTGATCCCAGACAGCCAGCACCTTGTCTTTTTTATTTTCCACCTCGGCAATTAATTCGGTTAATTTGTGAACATTATGTGTGCCTATGACAAAATCGACATGGGCCGCTTTCTTAAAAATTTCATCCCGGTCCTTTTGAGCCATACAGCCGGCAATCCCAATAATCAAATTAGGATTTACCGCTTTCAGCCGTTTCAGTTCACCGATTTTTCCATAGATTTTCTGCTCAGCGCTTTCTCTGACACAGCAGGTATTTATCATAATTAAATCAGCCTGATCCAGCTTATCGGTTAATTCATAACCGACAGACTTCAGTTGTCCGACAAACCGTTCAGAGTCATTTTCATTCATTTGGCATCCGTATGTCAGCACGGACATGCGTTTTGACTGTATAGTATCCTGCATAAAAAGAATCATCTCCATAAAATATCTTGATGGTTATTATACCCTATATTAAAGCAGCAAACAACAACCCCTAGTGTAGTGACACGTTGACATTCAGCTAAAGGACGCCGGATAAATTTCCATCTGCAAGGCGAAGGAGTGAGGCGTAGTGGTTCCTACGCCGATTGACGACAACGAAGCAGCTGGAAATGTAGACAAGTAATTTAGCGAAATGTGAATGGGCCACTACACTAGGGCTCTGCCAACTTTGAAACTGAAAGATGATGACACGCCCTAAAGCAGCAAAATGGCTCTTAGTTGGCACATACCAATAAGAGCCGTTTTCGTTATTGCCCTGCTGTATTATACGATCTTCCAATCCTCCAAATAAGCTTGCAAAACTAAATAAGTGATTTGGTAAAATATTCCACGTGAAACATTACGAAACATAGAAAAATAAACACTGCCCTCAAAAAGGCCACTGTCCTAAATTTCGTAAAAGCAGAATTCTCCCGAAAAAATTATAGGTTCTTCTCCAACGCAACACTAAAATCTTTACGGGGCCGGTATCCCACCAGGCGGTTTACTTCCTGGCCTGCTTTAAAAATCAATATGGTCGGAATACTCATTACATTGTACTGGCTGGCCAGTTCCGCCTGCTCGTCAATATTGACTTTCGCAATGACGGCTTTCCCCTCATATTCCTCAGCTACCGCTTCTATTTCAGGCGCAACCATCTTGCACGGACCACACCAGGAAGCCCAAAAATCAACTAATACCGGTTTGTCGGCAGCAATTGTCTGCGTAAATTCTGCCGGACTTGAAATGGTTATCACACTCACCTGCCATACCTCCCTAATATATAATCCCATCATATTTATTATCTAAAAAAAGCTTTCATTAACACGGTAAAACAAAAACAATTATAATTAGAATTATATAGAATATTCTTCCAAAAGTCAATTGAGTTCCCTCTGTGAGGACCTGCCGTGCTTTACTTTTCCAGGATAATTTACTATGATAAAGGTAAATATTTTCGGGAGGTAGACCCATGGATTTCAAAGAAACGCTGTATAGCCGACGTTCTGTTCGTAAGTATACCGGTCAGTTGGTGGATAAAAAAATAATCGAGGAACTATGCACTGCTGCGGCTCAGGCTCCCAGTGCCACCAACTCCCAGCCTTGGTGCTTTGGCGTAATTCAGAACCAAAACCTGCTGTCCGCCTATTCCCAGCAAGTCAAGGCCCTTCTTATCGGTAAGATGGAAGAACTTCCTTCACTGCAGAAATATCACGCCCTGTTGGCACGCGATGATTATGATATATTTTATGGTGCCGGCACACTTCTGCTTGTTTATGCCAAACCAGCCGGTCCGTTTGCTGTCACAGATTGCTGTCTGGCGGCGCAAAATGTCATGCTGGCGGCCCACAGCCTGGGGCTGGGAACCTGTTGGATTGGTTTTGCCCAGGAATTCTTACAGCAGCCTTATATTAAGCAAGAACTTGGCATCCCTGAAACTCATGTTATGGTTGCACCGCTGATTGTAGGCTATCCGGCCAGCGAACAGGAACCGGTGGCGAAACGGGCACCGGAAATTCTTTTTTGGAAATAACAATAACATGGCCGTTGTACGATAAGCTGCATGCAGCTTATCGTACAACGGCCATGAGCATTATGAGTCATCAATAAGCCGAGTTCTGTTCCGCTAGCGCGGTGACGATTATTTATCTAGGCTGCCAGTTGCCTGACAGCTCAAGCGACGCAACCCGGAAGGCTCAGCGGGCAGCTTCATCCCTTCCCTATTCGGTCTTGCTCCAAGTGGGGTTTACCTAGCCAATCAGTCACCTGATTGCTGGTGCGCTCTTACCGCACCGTTCCATCCTTACCTGGCAAATACCAGGCGGTCTACATTTCTGTGGCACTTTCCCTGAGGTCACCCTCGCTGGACGTTATCCAGCACCCTGCCCTACGGAGCTCGGACTTTCCTCAAATACGCCCTAGTGCTCCACCAACTCTGAAACTACAATTTCTTCACAGATCTTTTTCCGTAAATTTAATTTGCAGTTTTAAAATTGGCGGAACACTAGCGCATTCGCAATCGTCTTTTTGACTCATAACAACCGGATTATTATGTTACCAGTTATTTTTGTTTATGTCAAGCCTCAATAAAAATCAAACACATCTTTAGAACAACCAGTCCCTGCCTCAATCTCGACGAACCATTTATTTTCTGTGGCCCATTGCGTTAAATAGGCGGCTAAATCAGCAACTACAGGCTGTTCCGTCGCAAAATGACCAGCATCAATAACTGTCAGTCCTGCCGCAATTGCCGCCTGAGCTTCATGATATTTTACATCGCCGGTTACCAATACATCCGCTCCGGCAGCAACTGCCTGGGCAATCAGTCCGGCCCCACTGCCGCCGCAAACAGCCACTTTGCCGACCATGTCGTCATGTTGACCGGCCACTTTCACAAAAGAAACCTCCAATGCCTGCTTAAGCAAGCAAATAAATTCCATCATACTGACCTTGTGGGGCAAATCGCCGATGCGTCCCAGTCCCTGCGGCACGCCCGGATTGAGCAGCTCATACAGATCATAAGCTACTTCTTCATAAGGGTGAGCCCGAAACATCGCCGCAAGCACCCGGTTCTTGATTTCCTCGGGCAAAACGGTTTCCAGGCGGACTTCGTCCACCTTTTCCAGTTGACCGGCTTTACCAATATAAGGATCTGTTCCCGCTAATGGCAAAAAGGTACCTGTTCCTGTTGTTTGAAAGGAACAATGACTGTATTGTCCTATATGGCCGGCTCCGGCATCGGCAATGGCGGTTCGCACTTCTTCCACATGATTCTGCGGTACGTAGACCACTAGTTTTAAAAGTTGCCCGGTTTGCTGAACAGCAAGCGGTTTTATGTTTTGGAGCGCTATTTTTTTTGCCAGACTGTCATTTACACCGCCTGCAGCAATGTCCAGATTGGTATGTGCCGCAAATACCGCGATTTCGTTTTGCAGCAGTTTGGCTAGCATGACTCCTTCCGGTTTATCGGTACGGATACTTTTCAGGGAATGAAAAATGAGCGGATGGTGAGCAATAATCATATCGATTTGATTGGTTACCGCATAATCAATGACTGACAACGTCACATCCAAAACAACCAATATCTTTTTTATCTTTTGGGAGGGGCTACCTACCAGTAAACCTACATTGTCCCACTTCTCAGCCAATTGAGCGGGAGCAAGACTATAAAGAGTATCCATAATCGCCTGACACTTCACAGACATGTACGCCACGCCTCCAACTCTTCTATTTTTTTAACAAGCCGCTGACAGCGCTCGGCGGCCTCCGTTGTTTTACTTAATTTCAGATTTTCAACTATTTTTTTATATTGTTTTATACTCTGCGTCATATGATATTCCAGCAGCGGATGCTTTTGCCGCCACAAAACCGGCCCGATCTCATACAAAAGAGGATTCATGGCAGGCATCTCACCCGGCTCAGCCGCAATAATTTCATAAAGAATATCATCTTCTACGATCAGCTCTTCCTCGCAGATGGCCCACTGATGCTTCGCCAGCCATTGACGCATTAGCGCAGCGCCGATCATCGGCTGCACCACCAGACGTTTAGCCGCTTGCACAACCGCCGGACAGGCATTAAGAATATCGGTCATGGTGGTTGCCCCCATGCCAGCAATCACTATGGTTTCCACTTCGCCAGGCTGTAAAACAGTTAAACCATCACCCAGACGCAAGGAAACACTCGACTGCAGCGAAGCCCGTTGAATCGTTTCTTGAGCAGCCAGATAAGGCCCCTGATTCACCTCGCCGGCTATGGCATGAGTAACCACACCATGCTCAACAAGATAAATGGGCAAATAAGCATGGTCTGTACCGATATCGGCTACCCCGGCTCCCGGTATAACCAACTGCGCGATGGCGGAGAGCCTCTTACTTAACGGCATATCCCATCACCTCTCCTTTTTAGTATATAACAAAATCCCGCTTTGCATAATTGGCTTTTATCCTAAATTAAAAAATGCAAAGCCTGTGCTTTGCATGTAAGTTCGTGTGGTGGGCGATGACAGGATCGAACTGCCGACATCCTGCTTGTAAGGCAGGCGCTCTCCCAGCTGAGCTAATCGCCCGATTAACAGATATTTAGAAAGTTCTTCACTACGTCCGGAACTAAACGATTCACTTAGTTTTGGCTTCGCTCCTAAAAATCCGGTTCTCTGCTTATGGTGACCCGTGGGGGAATCGAACCCCCGATACCGCCGTGAAAGGGCGGTGTCTTAACCGCTTGACCAACGGGCCATATACTATATAAATTTAGTTGGTGGGCCCACCTGGGATCGAACCAGGGACCAGCCGGTTATGAGCCGGCTGCTCTACCGCTGAGCTATAGGCCCATAAAAACAGGATTTCCAAAGAAATCCTGTTTGCTGTAACAAAAATGGCTCCTCGAGTAGGACTCGAACCTACGACCGATCGGTTAACAGCCGATTGCTCTACCAACTGAGCTATCGAGGAATGTCACCAACGAAATATATTATATACCAGTATTATAAGTTGGTCAATATTTTTCTTTAAAAGCTCATATTATTCTAAAAAGTCTTTTAGCTTCTTACTCCGGCTCGGATGCCGCAGCTTGCGGAGCGCTTTGGCCTCAATCTGACGGATACGTTCCCTGGTAACACCGAAATGTTGTCCTACTTCTTCCAGAGTACGCGCCCGGCCATCGTCTAGGCCGAATCTCAATCGCAAGACTTTTTCCTCCCGCGGGGTTAATGTCTCCAGGACTTCTTCCAACTGTTCTTTTAAAAGCATGAACGAGGCGGCCTCCGCCGGCGCTGGCGCATCCTGATCCTCAATAAAATCCCCTAAGTGAGAGTCTTCTTCTTCCCCAATCGGGGTTTCCAAAGATACCGGTTCCTGGGCAATTTTCATAATTTCCCGAACCCGGTCAACACTGATTTCCATTTCACGGGCAATTTCCTCGGGCAACGGTTCACGTCCCAATTCCTGCAAAAGCTGGCGGGATACCCGGATCAGTTTATTAATTGTTTCCACCATGTGGACCGGAATCCGGATAGTCCGGGCCTGATCCGCTATCGCTCTGGTAATTGCCTGTCGAATCCACCAAGTTGCGTAGGTACTGAATTTATAGCCTTTATTATAATCAAATTTCTCAACCGCTTTAATAAGCCCCAGATTCCCCTCCTGAATTAAATCCAGGAAAAGCATCCCCCTACCCACATAGCGCTTGGCAATACTGACAACCAAACGCAAATTGGCTTCAGCCAGACGGCGCTTAGCTTCCTCATCACCGTTCTCCATCCGTTGGGCCAGTTTAATTTCTTCATCAGCATTTAAGAGCGGGACACGGCCGATTTCTTTGAGATACATTCGCACAGGATCATCAATACTGATTCCTTCCGGGATACTGAGGTCAATGTCCACCTCTTCCGGCGTTACCTCTTCCATCTCTGAAATATCCGGTTCCCCTATGCTTTCTACATCTGGAATTTCATCGACAATCTCAATACCCTTGCTGGAAAAAACTTCATACATATCATCAATTTCGTCGGGAGATAGATCATCGCCTTGGAGAGTGTCCATTATTTCAGCATAGGTCAGAACACCGCCACGTTGTTTTCCTTTATGCAATAATTCATTAACATGCTCATTAGATACATTAGGTACATTCTTTTTCTCTGTCATTCTTACTCCCCCCCTCCATTGACAATACAATTAGGCAAGCACTTACTATGACTGGTGCAATTTAGTAATTTCATCATTAATTCGCTGACTTTCCGCCAATTCCTGCAGAAAGCTACTATCCCCCATACGATGTAATTCATCAGCACGCAGCCGATGTTCTTCATATAATTTTTTCAGACTGAACAGACGAATCTTCTTTATGCAGTCATCAACCATTTGTGTCATATTGGTTAGTTGTATATCCATTAGCATAATGTGAGAAAATTCCAGGGCCGCCTCTTCTCCGAGAGTTTCCTGAAAACTGATATCTGTAATATTTTTCTCCATATTATACGCATTGCATATTGATTTCATTATTTTTTTTCTTCGTTCATCCTGAATATCTTCCAGTGTCAATTGTACTTCAATATATGGTATAATCGACATATCCTCACACATAAAGCGTATAATAGTTTTTTCAGCCTGCTCCGTGGGACTGACCTGCCGATTTTTCAAATAAACCGCACTACTATCCTTTCCCACATTTACAATTCTATCCTTTTTTTCAATATTTAAATATTTACGCAGTTCACTGCGAATAGAACTTTCATCAATGGACAACGCCTCAGAAGTTTGCGTAATGTACTCATTAATCTCAACCGCATTGTCAAGCGAGGCTAAAACAGGAATCATTTTACTGACCACTGCCACCTTGCCTTCCAGCGTAGAATAATCTATGGTTTGTAATGAGCTGCGCAAACTATACTCCACAAGCGACAGGCTCTCGGTAACGAGCAGCTTAAAAGCATCAGCCCCATGTTTTCTGATATATTCATCAGGATCTTTGCCATCGGGAATTGCTATCACTTTAATAGTTATGCCCAATTTTTTAGCGATTTCCAACGCTCTGAGCGTAGCATTCTGCCCGGCTGCATCACTGTCATAGGCAAACACAATTTCATGAACCGATCGCAGGCTTTTTGCCTGTTCCAGGGTAAACGCCGTCCCTAACGACGCCACCGTGTTTCTTACACCGGCCGAATGAGCCGCAATAACATCCATGTAACCTTCTACAACGATGGCCTGTCCTGTCTCCCGGATAAATTTATCTGCCAGATTAAGCCCGAATAAAATATGCCGCTTATTAAAGACTAGCGTCTCCGGTGAATTAAGATATTTAGGCTGGCTATCATCAAGCACTCTTCCGCCAAAACCGACAACACGACCACGTAAGTCACAAATAGGAAACATAATCCGGTTGCGAAACCTGTCATAAGCGCCTTCGCCGGAATTTCTCTCAGCAGCCAAGCCAGCCTTAATCATGGTCTCAAGCTGAATGCCTCTTGTAGAAAGCCCGTTCACCAGCTTATCCCACGCCGGCGGAGCGAATCCTAGACCAAATTGCTTGACCGCTTCTTGTGTAATTCCCCGGTGCTCCAGATATTTCCTTGCTCCTCCAGCAAAATTTGTTTTCGTAAGACAGGCATAAAAAAAATCCCTGGCTAATTCATTGGCACGGAACAAAGTAACTCTTTCCCGCTCAATCTGGCGCTCCTTTTCTGTCTTTTCCCTCTCCGGCACCGGAATATTAAGTTTATTAGCCAGCAGTTTTACCGCTTCCGGGAAAACCATGTTTTCCATCTTCATTAAGAAGGTAAAGACATTACCACCTGATTGACAGCCAAAACAATAGAAAAAGCCTTTATCAGGAGTGACAGAAAAAGACGGAGACTTTTCATTATGAAACGGACAGCATCCCCAATAATTTTTCCCTTTCTTTTTCAAGGGGACATATTGGGAGATAATACTGACAATATCGCTCTCCGCACGCAGCCTCTCAACAAAATCCTCATAATCCTTATCTTTCATACTAATCCAATCACCTTTGGGTTGCCTGCTTTACTTATACAATTCTTGGCATTAAGTATATACATTAGACAATTATTTATACACCAAAAGCCCTGATTAAGGTATATACTCCGGCAACCTTGCCAATAGATGTATACATTCGCGACTTTATCTAATTTTCCTGCTTAATCAATCCATTGTATAAAGCATAAGTAGACATACTCTGAGTTTATTCTACATAATTTGCTACAGTCCTGCTATGGAGCAAATACTTCTGACAGCTTAGCTTATTTTTTATAGTATTCAATAAATAATTTAAATATCCTCTCAATCAAGTACAAAAGTATGTTAAAATTAAAGTTTCTCCCGGGGCATGTTTGCTAACTATCCGGAACGGTCCTTGACGGCACTGTTTTCACTATGGAACGTTAGTTTACAAAATGCGTCCTGGTCATCTGTTTACTATAAAATCATAATGACTTCATAGTCCTTTTCCCGCAATGCGTCGTTGCCGTCGGTTTACCTATGTCTGATAGGCGCACCGCCGTCGCCTCAAAATCCCCCGAATTCTTTTACGCTTTCAAAGCAGGCGGACTACTAACGAATTTGCCAGTTGGCTGGAATAAATAATTCCTCAAACAAATGAATAGCGTATACGTCGGTTAATCCGGCAATATAGTCAGTAACGGTTGTCTCCAAACCCCAGCGATCCCGTCGCTGCAAATATTCATCCGGTAATGCGGACGGTTTAGCAACAAAGTACTCATATAATTTCTGGATCACATAACGGGCTTTTTTACGGTCCGGTTCCAACTCAGCCGAATGATATATCTTCTCAAACATAAACTCGCGTAATTCATTCATAGCCGCTTCAATAGCCGGCGACAGGCGGATTTCTGTCAAATCGGCAGAAGCCTCAAGCATATCGGCAACCATAACAGTAATCATATCGGATGGATGTGTCCCCAGACATTTTTCCACCCGAGCCGGAAGATCTGTCTTTTTAATCATTCCAGCCCGGATGCCGTCATCATAATCGTGACAGAGATAGGCAATGCGATCTCCCTTCCGGACGATACTTCCCTCCAAGGTAAACGGCTTATTCTCACCGGTATGATTGAGAATTCCATCTTTTACCGCCGCCGTTAAATTCAAACCTTTTCCATTCTTCTCCAGATACTCTACTACCCGCAAACTTTGTTCATTATGATTATAATGTCCGATCAGATCTCTTAACGCATATTCACCGGCATGACCAAACGGCGTATGCCCTACATCATGACCTAAAGCAATAGCCTCGATTAAATCTTCATTAAGGCGCAGCCCACGGGCGATGGTCCTTGAAATTTGGGAAACCTCCAAACTATGGGTCATACGCATACGATAGTGATCGCCCGGCGAAAAATACACCTGGGTCTTATGTTTTAGGCGCCGAAACGCCTTGCTGTGTATAATCCTGTCACGATCACGTTGAAATGCCGTGCGAAACGGGCATGGCTCTTCTTCTCTTTGCCGCACAGCCGTTTTACTTTTGCTGGCCGCCACTGCCAAGTAGATATACTCCTGTTCTTCTATCCGTTCACGTATATTCATAAAAATCCTCCTCACCAAAATATAACTATCAATCGGTTTTCCCATCATTTGACTGTGGAAAAATGACAAAGCAACTCCGCTACATTCAAAAATCTGTTATAATAAATAGTGAAGAAAGGCGGGATCATTAGTGAAAAAAAAGATTTCCATCGTATTTCTCTTACTTACTCTCCTATTTACCAGCACTGTCTTTGCTGCCATGCCGACAATACGGGCAGACCATCAATATTTTGATATTACTTCAGGCTTGCAGGTATTGAGCGGCAATGTTTATATTGAACATAAAAACCGTGTGGTAACGGCCGGCGAAGCCAGAACAAACTATGTAGAAGTCTGGGCTTCCGGTGGAGTAACCTTTACCCAGGACGACATATATTTTACCGGCAGCACCGTATATGTCTCTTTTCCCAAAAATTTAGCCCAAATAAGCGGCGGCATCAGCTTCTCCCGTTCCGGGCTGCAGATTACGGCTAATCAGGTCGATTTCAATTGGAAGACCAAAGTGGCTGACTTCAGCGGCAATGTCCAGGTTACCCAGGACGGCAACAGTTGGTCGGCAGATACGGCAAGTTACAATGTAATAACCAACAGCTTCTTATAAAGAATTATTTATGAGGTAAGAAAAACCTGTACAGTTGTACAGGTTTTTTTATTTATTTTATTCATTTACTCATAAAGTAATTTTGCTAAAATCAGCCACTGTGTGTGTAAGTTCCAGCACAGCCTTTAATAAGGCAAGACGGTTGTTTCTCACTGGCAGATCGTCTACCATAACCATAACTTCGCTAAAAAAGGCATCTATCGGTGCAATTAAGTTAAATAATGAGGTCAAGGCTTCGTCATACCGCTTAGTGCCGGCGGCAGCCAATACCTTCTCCCGGACTGCGCCATAGGTTTGGTACAGGGCTTGTTCCGCCTGATTGGCAAACAAGGACGGGCTTATCGTTAAATTGGTATCCGTGATATTTTTAGTTAAATTTGCAATACGGGTAAACGCCTGGGCTGCAAGCTGCAGCTCACCGGCACCGGCGTTAGCAGCAACCGCATTTGCTTTAAGCCAGGTATTATAAATATCATCCGTACCACTAGTCAATACTGAATCAATCAAATCATAACGGATACCAGCATCAGCCAACACGTTTTTAATACGCAGACGGAAGAAATCCTGCACCTCGGCAGTCAATTTTTCCCGCTTGGCTCCGTCGGTGATTTGTAATAAGTTCAGCGTATCTTCCAAGAGCTCCTGCAGTGACAAGTGATAAGTCCCGTCAATCAGAATATGGACAATCCCCAGTGACTGGCGGCGCAAAGCATACGGATCTTGCGAGCCGGTCGGAATCAAGCCGCGGCTGAAAGTGGCCACGATATTATCCAATTTATCGGCAATACTGACAATGCGACCGGCATCACTTTGCGGCAGTTCATCACCGGAAAATCGGGGAAGATAATGTTCATAAATCGCTTGAGCTACGGGCGGTTTCTCACCATTTAAAAGAGCGTACTGCCGTCCCATGATGCCCTGCAGCTCGGTAAACTCATACACCATCCCTGTGACTAAATCAGCCTTGGCCAGCAACGCACTCCTTTCCACAATCGCACAGGTATCACTGTCTTGAGCAAGCTTACCGGCAATTTGACCAGCTAAACGTTGAACCCGTAAGGTCTTATCATATAACGTTCCCAAACCATCCTGAAACACGATCGTTTTCAATCGGTCTACCCGGTTGGCTAATGTCACTTTCTGATCCTCTTCAAAGAAGAACTTGGCATCATCCAGTCTAGCCCTTAGTACCCGTTCATTGCCATGTTGAACAATCTCGAGATGATCTGCGTTGCCGTTGCGTATCGTAATAAAGACCGGCAGCAACGATTTATCCTCGGCCCTTACCGGAAAATAGCGTTGATGTTCCCGCATCGGTGTTACGATGGCTTCTGCCGGCAAAGTCAGATAGGCTTCATCGAAGGTACCGCAAAGAGCGGTAGGATACTCTACCAAGAACACAACTTCTTCCAATAATTCTTCATCAATTTCAGCCGTTCCGCCGTGACTTACAGCCAGTTTTTCCACCTGTTCCCGAATGACCTTACGGCGTTCCTCCTGATCAACCATAACAAAGTGATCAGCCAGCTTTTTAAAATAATCATCAACCGAATCAACTGTTATTGCCCCGGAACTCAGGAAACGATGTCCAAAAGTATAATTGCTGCTCACTACATCCGTAATAGTCAACGGGATACACTCCGTACCGCAGAGTGCCAACAACCAGCGAATCGGCCGGACAAAACGGATATCATGATCGCCCCAGCGCATAGTCTTGGGAAAGTTCAGGCTCTGAATCAGCGAAAGCAACATTTCTGGTATCAATTCAGCTACCGGCCGGCCTTTTTCATTAATCACCGCATATACATAGCCTTCCTTGGTAACTAAACTATTCACATCAACCCCCTGTCCACGGGCAAATCCCTGCGCAGCCTTGGTAGGTGCCCCCTCCGCATCAAAAGCAATTTTCAGCGAAGGTCCCTTATTTTCCGTTTGCCAATCTTTCTGCTGCTCTGCCAGTTCACGAATGACCAGCACTATTCTGCGCGGTGTGCCGAAGGTCCGTACTTCGCTATAACCGATGCGTAATTTTTCCAGTCTATCTTTGGTAATTTTCGCAAATTGCGCTAAAATATCCGGCATAAATCTGGCTGGGATTTCTTCAGTTCCAATTTCCAATAATAAATCTTTAGGCATTATTCTTTCCTCCCTTAAGCAGCGGATACCCCAATTTTCCCCTTTGATTCAAATAAGCCTGCGCACAGAGCCGGGCCATGTTGCGCACCCGGCCAATGAAGCCGGTACGTTCACTTACGCTGATCGCTCCTCTCGCATCCAGCAAATTAAAGGTGTGAGAACACTTCAAGACGTAATCGTAGGCCGGAAGAACAAAACCGCTGTCTAATACGCGCAAAGCCTCTTTTTCGTATAAATCAAACAATTGGAACAAGAGGTTGGTATCAGCCAGTTCAAAGTTGTAATGGGAATGCTCCACTTCATTCCGATGAAACACATCGCCATAGGTAATACCATCCACCCACTCAATATCAAATACATTTTCTTTTCCCTGAATGTACATGGACAGCCGTTCTAAACCATACGTAATTTCAACCGATACAGGCTTAACATCAATACTTCCCACCTGTTGAAAATAAGTGAACTGAGTAATTTCCATGCCATCCAGCCATACTTCCCAGCCTAACCCCCAGGCGCCCAGCGTAGGCGATTCCCAATTGTCCTCCACAAAGCGGATGTCATGCTTAGCCGGGTCAATGCCCAGACGGGACAGACTTTCCAAATAAAGTTCCTGTATATTGTCGGGTGACGGCTTCATAATCACCTGGAATTGATGATGTTGAAACAAGCGGTTGGGATTATCGCCATACCGGCCGTCAGTAGGCCGTCTGGACGGCTCCACGTAAGCAACGTTCCAAGGCTCCGGCCCTAAAGCCCGCAAAAAAGTTGCCGGGTTCATTGTGCCCGCTCCTTTTTCCACATCATAAGGCTGTTGCAAAATACATTTCTGCTCCGCCCAGAAATTCTGTAAAGTTAAGATAATCTCCTGAAATGTCATATATTCCCCTCCTGTAATTTTTCCTTAAATAAAAGACAAAAATAAAAAAAATCCGCGCCCCCAGTAACAATCCGTTACCAGGGACGAGATTTTTATCATCCCGCGGTTCCACCCTGCTTGGCAAATGCCCACTTTAAAATATTACGGCTTCTACTCTACCGCTATAAAAAACCATCGCAGTATTTCCGTCCGCAGCTCCAAAACGCCTTCACCTGACCATATTCCGGGCTTGCACCATCCCCGGTTCGCTAAAACGCAGGCTACTCTTTTTCTTCATTGCCGTATTTTACTATACAATATACCAAATAAGCCAGGCAATGTCAATTTAATCTTAAACAACAAACACTTATTCTTCGTGATCGTTCTTATCGTTGCGAATAACTTCAATAGTGCAACGCTTAAACACGGCAACCAAAACACCTAACGCGGCCAGTTGAGGCAGAAAAACAGCGCCAAGCGCACCTAAACCGACAGGAATATCCACCAAGGTCTTGTCATCATGCTTTACCCGAATGCTATTGACATTTCCTTCATGAATCAGTTCTTTCACCTTATCAATCACTTCTGAAGAACGGACAGAAAACTCCTCCGTCCAGTTTGTCTGTTTTTCGCTTTCCAGCGCAATCAAGGCCTCAACGACATTGCCCTGCGTCTGTTCCAGCGCTTCCTTGGCCTCACGATAAGAAACACCGGTTCTGCTCCGTATAGCATCAATCTTTTCCAGAGTAATTTCTTCCATCATGTAATCCTCCAGATTTTTTATTTTTATAATGCCCGACGCCGCGAAACCTATACCAGACCAGATGCACGAGAACGGTTAACGGCGTGTAATTGTTGGATAAAGCCCAGGGATTTCAGCGGCTTATCCAGACAGTACAGTAAATATTTGACCAGCACCGCCTCAGCCTGCACTAAAGCAGCCCCAGTAACCGAAAAGTCTTCAGGTTGTTTAAAATCCAGTTCCAGTAAGGTATTAATCAGTTCAACCGCCGGTTTATCAAGGCGAAGCTCCCGGGAAGAGCAGACAGGGCATGCTGCTCCGCCACCGGCGGCATCAAAAAAGGCCGGATATTGAAGAACTTGTCCACAAACAACACATACCTGCCATTCCGGTACATAGCCACTGATCTCTACTATCTTCCAGGCTGCGGCCAATGCCACAATTCTTGGATTTCTGGTTTTCATCAATGAAAACGCATCCAGCAGAATATCAAAAAGCAAAGGTTCCGGCTGACGTTCCGGGCAAAGTTCAATGACCAGTTCCGTTAGAAAGGATGCATAGGACATGGAAGTAAGCTCTTCACGAACCGAACGGAAATGATCTTTCACTTCACATTGCTTAATCACTTCCATGCCGGTGCCCGATTGGAGCTGCAGATCCAGATAAGCAAAAGGCTGGATGCTTCCGGCCAGACGATTGCTAGGCCGCCTGGCGCCATAAGCGACAGCTGTCAGCTTTCCCTGTTCTTTTGAAAATAACGTAACCAGTCTGTCAGCATCCCGCCAATCGCGTACTGCCAGTAAGACGGCTTCCACTGGATAGATCATATGCTTTAAACTACTTCCACTCTATTAGTATGAATTGCTTCTTTTAAAAAGGGCTGACCGGCGAAAGAATCGCACTCCTTACACGAACGGTAAGCTAGATATGCTCCGATATGTCCGGTAGTTAAAAAGATTTCCCACATGACTTCTCGTAATAACATGTACTATCATCCCTTCGTATATAGTTATTGGTTTATTAACTCATCGTCATCCACCGAAGGCTCCGGCAATTGTTTTGCCTTCACTCTTACTATGCGAAATCCATTAACTTTTAATACTTCAAAGACATAAGCACCAATATTTACTGTATCACCAATTTCCGGCTTGCGGCCTAACAGGCCGAAAATATACCCGCCGATCGTATCTTCCTCGTGGTCTTCCAATTCGATATGCAAAATGTCCGTAACATCATCAAGGAGCACCCGACCGTCAAACTCGTAGCTGCCTTCTTCCAACCGTTGAATTTCCACATCGACAATTTCATCGTGTTCATCCTGGATATCGCCGACAATTTCTTCAATGACATCTTCCAGTGCCACCAAGCCTGCCGTCCCGCCATACTCATCGGCTACCACCGCAAGATGAATGCGTTTCCGCCGCATGACCTGCAAAAGTTTTGCTACCGACATTCCCTCCGGAACGACCAGAATCTCCCGCATAATGGTTTTTAAATCTTTATTTTCAGAATTACATAAATCAAAATCCATCAAATCTCTTAAATGAACCATACCGATCACATGGTCTTTATCCTCAATGCAAAGCGGAAACCGCGTATGGCTGGCTTCCCGGACCACCCGCAGATTTTCTTCATAAGAATCATCAACAAACAGGCAAACCATATCCTGCCGCGGAATCATAACTTCCCGGGCCAGACGGTCGGCAAAATCAAACACATTGTCAATCAGTTCGCTTTCCATTTGATCCAGCACACCGCCACGGTGGCTGGCGCTTACCAGCATGCGTAATTCCTCTTCCGAATGGGTCAGCTCAGCCTCTTTAGCGGCCTTAATCCCCAGGATAGCCAAAAATGCCTGCGCCGCCTGATTGAACAGCAAAATAACGGGATACCCGATTTTATGAAAAATATATAAGGGCCATACGGAAAATAAAGCGACTTCCTCCGTCTTTTGAATAGCCAGTGATTTGGGCACCAATTCTCCCAATACAATATGCAGAAAGGTTATAAGTATAAAACCAAGAGCCACACTGATGGTGGACGCCAGCCAATAATAATTGTCAGGCAGAATGTCGTTAAACAAAGACACCAGCAGTGACGCCACGGCAGGTTCTCCCAGCCAGCCTAGAGCCAGCGAGGCCAGAGTAATTCCCAGTTGAGTAGCTCCCAGGTAGGTATCAAAGCCCGACACTACCTTCAGAGCCAAAACAGCCCGGCTGTTGCCCTGATGAGCCAGTTCTTCCAAGCGGGTCTTTCTTACCTTTACCAGCGAAAATTCGGCAATAACAAAAAAACCATTTAGAAAAACCAATAACAGAGCCAATATTATTTTTACCGTACTATATAAAGGCGAATCGATAGCGCATCCTCTCCCTATTTTTGCACATCATGCCTGACCGGCATGATGGTTCCTGCTGTAAAAATATACTGCAGCGCACTTTCACTGGTAATGTCTAAAGCTATTATATCCTTCTTAGGTACCAGAATATTAAAGCCGTTGGTTAAATTAAAACTCATCGGAACATAGACACAGACATGTTCTTCGTCCATAGCTTCCGCCAGCGGCTCGGAAAGCTCCGACATAATAAAGCCGATTGACTTTGCCCCCGGATGGGGATAAGGCACCAAAACAGCCTGTTTAAATAGATGCTGTGACTCAAACACAGCCGTAGATAATTGTTTGATGCTTTTGTAAATAAACTTTACTATGGGAATGGAATCCAGCAGACGCTCACCAAATTCCAAAAGACGTTTCAATATCCAATACGAAGATAGCCAGCCTGTCACAATCAGCAGGATGACAACCGCAACAATCCCGATACCGGGAAAATGTACCGGCATATGTCGTCCCAGCAGATCTTCGGCCATGGAAAAAATCTGTACAACAACAAAAGCGGTAATGGCAATTGGAACAATCACAATCAAGCCATTAATAAAATATTTGGAAATTCGATTCATAAAAAATACTCCTCTTTACAAATGATACCATCTATCCTGATTGCGGTCAATAAAGAGAAATGACTACCTATCAGGTAGTCATCCGAAACTTCCTATGCCGGCCGGTTATTCATAGCCAAAATTCCGCAATGAACTGTCCCGGTTACGCCAATCCTTTTTCACTTTAACCCATAAATCCAGAAAACTTTTCGAGCCAAGCAGGTTCTCAATATCTTTCCTGGCCGCATGACCAATCTCTTTTAGCAGTTTGCCGCCAGCACCAATCACAATGCCTTTTTGCGACTCCCGTTCCACATATACCACGGCCCGGATATACAAATCGTCATTGGGCCGTGTGGTAATTTCCTCAATATCCACGGCTATGGCATGAGGAATTTCCTCTCTGGTGACGTGAAGAATCTTCTCTCTGATCAACTCGGCAATGACCAGCCGTTCCGGTTGATCGGTCAGCATATCTTCAGGGTAATACTGCGGACCCGGCTTTAAATGTTTTTTTATCTCGTCAGTCAAATGATCAAGATTAGTATGTTCCAAAGCGGAAATCGGTACGACCGCCGAAAAATCAAAGCAATTTGTATACTGGGTAATAATCGGCAAAATATTGTTTTTGCTGATTTGGTCAATCTTGTTGATTACCAGAAGCACCGGCGTTTTAACCGTTTTAAGTCTCTCCAGGATATACTGTTCCCCGGCACCCAGTTCTTCGGTGGCATCGACAACAAAGGCAACAACATCTACCTCATGCAAGGTATTTTCCGCCGTTTTGACCATATACTCGCCCAGTTTATGCTTAGGCTTATGGATGCCCGGCGTGTCAATAAACAGAATCTGAGCGTCCGCCAACGTTAACACACACAAAATTTTATTACGGGTGGTTTGTGGCTTATCAGACATAATCGCCACCTTTTGTCCAATCAGACTATTCATCAAAGTGGATTTCCCCACATTGGGACGTCCGATGATGGCGACGAACCCCGATTTATATTCTTGTTTTTCAGCTACTTCACTCATTCCGAATTCCCCTTTTGAAGAACTTGTTACAGTTCTTGCTTCTTCTGAATACTTTTACTTGTTGGTCGGCGGCCTTCACACATCGTTTGGACTTCTGGTAATATTAAGTGCCGCCAACACCTTTTCTTCCTCCAGCCGCATAGTCTGGCGCTCCAGTTCGTCCTCATGATCAAAGCCTAGTAAATGTAACATGCCATGGACAGCCAGATAAGCCAGCTCACGTTCCAGAGTATGCCCGAAATCACCGGCTTGTCGCTCGGCCGTTTCCAAGGAGATGATGATGTCACCCAGCAGCAGTTCCTCCGGACCATCAATAATATCCGGTTCATCGCCTTCATTCAAGGCAAAGGAAAGCACATCCGTAGCCCGGTCTTTCCCGCGATAATCCCGGTTGAGTTCTCTGATATAAGGATCATCGGCCAGAACAACACTCACTTCGGTTTGTGGCGCCAGGGCATGTATTTCAGCTGCTTTTTGCAGCACAGCCGTCACGATGCTCTCCAGTTGGTCCGTTACTTTCATCTTTTGCTGGAGATTGCTTATTGTTACTTCCATTCTTATACTTCCTCTTCTCTAATTCTTTTAGCGTATCCGGATATTCGATTCGGGTGTGAAACATACTGGATAAGACCCGGATAAACACATCACCGATGATATTCAAATCCTTTAAGGTCAAACTGCACTCGTCCAATTGTCCGTCGTGCAGCCTTTCCCTGATGATCTTTCTAACCATAGCCTCAATCCGGTTCAAGTTGGGTTTGGCTATGGAACGAACCGCGGCTTCGCAGCAATCAGCCAGCATGATAAGCGCCGCCTCCTTCGTCTGCGGTCGCGGCCCCTCATAACGAAAGTCAGCTTCCACGATGCATTCACTATGATCCGTTTCGGTAGCCCTGTTATAAAAGTATGATACCAACGTTGTCCCGTGGTGCTGCTGGACAATATCAGTGATCATTTGCGGTATTTTATAGTCCCGGCATAAATCAATTCCGTCTTTAATATGGGAGGTTACAATTAAAGTGCTTAAAGAGGGGGCAATTTTTTCATGGGGATTATCAATTCCCACTTGATTTTCAACAAAAAAGTAAGGACGTTTGATTTTGCCGATATCGTGGAAATAAGCACCAACCCTGACGACCACCGGATCGGCACCAATACTGTCAGCAGCCGTTTCCGCCAGATTACCGACTAAAACACTGTGGTGATAGGTCCCGGGAGCATCCAGCAGCAACCGTTGCAACAGCGGATGGTTAGGCCTGGTCAGGTCCAGCAGCTTGATGCTGGTAGTGATATTAAAGGCATGCTCCAGGTAAGGCAATAACCCAATAGTAATGACGGCCGATACAATCCCGCTGACTACTCCCTGCAAGCCTTGAAACAAGACCTGCGAGGGATTAACCTGTTTGATAAAACCGGTAGCCAGAATGACAATGAAATTAACCGCCGCAATCCAAACACCCGTTTTAGTCAAACTATAGCCGTGAGTCACCTTAGACACGCTATATACGCCAACCATGCTGCCAATTAGAGCAACCGATACGGCACGCAAATCCTGGTCTACAATCACACCAAACAGCATGGCTGCCGTCACCCCGGTGAGCAACCCGACCCTGGCATCAATAAGAATAGACGCCAAGAGAGCACCTGCCGCCACAGGAGCTACGAAATCAGAGTAATAATGGGCCGTCTTACCTAACAGCAAGGTTAACAGAATGATCAGCCCCAGTAAGGTCAACTGCAAATCATTTTCATATACCCCGCGCGAAAATTTATACAAATACCCCATGACCAGCAGCATGACCAGCAGCACAAACACAGTCAGACCGAAAACCCTGATCTCACCAACCTGTCCTTTGTATAAGCCAAGCTCTTCCATCGCCTGGATCTGGTCGGCCGTAACCACATCGCCCTTTCTGACTAGAATTTGTCCTTGCTTTACCGTCTCCCGCACTGGTTCAATACTATTTAACGCCGACTGTTTACGCTTGTCGGTTTCCCGTATGTTCAAAATAAAATTAGGCTTTAACAGTTGCTGCGTGATGCCGGCAACGGCCGCCTCCATATGCTTGTTAAGCCCCAATTCCTCTGTTTCGATTACAATATGCTTTCTGGCAAGGTCAATATCATCATCGCGGATTCCACGCTGAAAATATTTGTGCAGCAACAATTTGACCTGTTCCTCCGCTTTTACCAAATCCGCCTCATTAAGTTGAACCAACCCGGCCACCGCCGTTTGTGGCAGGCTGACCGGCATATTGGCGGAAATCTTCCCCATCTTCCCTTCATCCGTTTTTAACGAGGCATCAGCCAGTGTCGAACGGGCTATCAGGAAGATGGCCGCTACACTCTCATCCGCCTTGGCCATGATCGAAACGTCCAGATCATACACGTTGGCAATACTGGAAAGTACCTCTTCTTCCAAATGCTTGGTTTTTACCGTATCCACATAAGAAACGGTACGGGGAGCAAGAATATCGCGGTCACTAACTTGTCCAATTTGGAAAGAAACTTTATCGGAAACAAAATCGGCAGATAAAACGACGGTAAATACGAAAAAAAACGCCAATCCAAGTACCATACGACGAATGATGGGTTTTGCATATGTACTCGTTGGTTGAAGAAAAAAATCCCGTAACTTGCTATTATTAAGTGACAGCATGTGTTTCACTCCAATATCAGGTTTTGCCCTCTCCCATCTCATACCTGTCATACGCTTTCACAATCCGGCTTACTATCTCATGACGGACAACATCACCTTCCGTCAGGTTCACCAACGTAATTCCGTCAACATTGCGGAATATTTCTTGCGCCTGCTTAAGACCGGAAACCGAGTTATGCGGCAAATCAATCTGCGTGATATCGCCTGTTACAACAATCTTAGAGCCAAAGCCCATTCTGGTTAAAAACATTTTCATTTGCTGCGGCGTCGTATTTTGCGCCTCATCCAATATAATAAAAGAATCATTTAGCGTACGGCCGCGCATATACGCCAGCGGTGCCACCTCAATGATATTTTTCGCCATGTATTTTTGAAAGGTTTCGTAACCTAAAATATCCTGCAAGGCATCATACAAAGGCCTTAAATAAGGGTCGATCTTTTCTTGCAAGTCTCCCGGCAAAAAGCCAAGTTTCTCACCGGCCTCAATGGCGGGACGGGTCAAAATAATTCTTTCCACCTCTTTATGTTTTAAGGAAAATACTGCCAGAGCAACAGCAAGATAAGTTTTCCCGGTTCCGGCAGGTCCTATTCCAAATGTTATATAATTGCTTCTTATCGCCTCGATATAAGTATGCTGTCCGATGGTTTTCGGCCTGATTTGCCGTCCCCTCGCCGTAGTCATAATCGTGTCGCCAAACATCCTGTGCAAAGATTCCAGCTTTTTATCCTTCAGCATACGGATGGTATATTTTATATCATGAGCGGACAGGGTATTGCCTAAACGGCAAAGATACCTTAGTTCTTCGAACAAATTGAAAATAAGCCCGGTTTCCTGTTCATCGCCCCGGATGACCACTTCGTCACCACGGGCAGTAATTTTATCCGGAAAGTAGGAATTGATAATACGAAGATTTTCATCATGCCGTCCTAATATGGCAAGCGCCTCCGTAATATCCGTAAATTGAAAACGTTTTTCCGTTACTCCTGTTTCATGTACTGACTGCAAAGATAATGTTCCTCCTTGATTATTGTGCAATATTTACGTCCTGCCCGATATCCTCAATGGCTTCCACGCTTACCTTAACTCGTACAATTGCCGTATCCGGTATATTGATTACAGCAATATCACGGGATAAAATCTGCGCCGACTCGGGAATAACCGTCTGTATAGCCGACAGCGCTTTGCTCTTGGCACGGTCACGGGCTTCTTCAAAGGTATATTCTCTGTGGGAAACCTGCAGTTCATGATACACCTTTATGGTAGATTCGACAACAAAGTCGCTATTCCTCCATCCAGGCAGCTTTTTATAGATCGTCTGTTCTTCAAAGGACGAATATTTCTCCGGGTGCGGCTCCCGTACAGTAAACTGGGTATCGCCGATTTTCAGGTAAACGCCGATATCCTTTTGCCCGGTGCGGGTATATAGGTCCTTCGCCATATCTGCCTCACCGTAACTTTCATACCAGACTCGCCCTTTAACAATGCCTTTCGCTTTCGTCAATTGTATAGTATGATCCAACTCCTCCGAACTTACTATACCTTCTTCTTTGTTTTCCGGCGGCGGCACAATGCCCCGGATAAGTACATCGCCCGGTTTTACCGTATCATCCTTTTTCACCTTAGGTTGTCCGTTTAAGACAATAATTTCAGTAATCACTGCATCTTTTGCCGCAACAATATCAGCCGGTGATTTATCTTCCTGCTGCGGCATAGTTTTTTCTACGATTTCAATCACAGCCCGTGTACCGGTATAGTTAATCCCGACCCAGGCAATTTCAGGAACCTCCAGCATAAGCCGGTTTTCAATCTCCTGCAACCGCTCTTTATCCTTTATGTTGCCGGGGCTTAGTCCCTGCTGGCGAGCAATGTCCGTGATCCGTTCTAACGGTATTGTTTTGACTCCCTTAACATCGACAAACCAGATATGGACCGTCAAAAAGTTCAGGGTAATAAAAAAAAGCAGCGCTCCCAGAGCAATCATTTTGCGCCGCTTTATTTTTTTTGCGACAAAAGGAAACCCGTGGCAGCCAACCACCTTAATGTGATTACGGGTTTTCCTTACCAGCCTGCGAATACGTAAAAAGTCGGCCAGCTGCAAATAGGCATACATGCTGGACTCATCGCTTTTGATATTCCATAAAAGAATACCTTCGGTTATACACAAATTTATGAACTTCTCCGGCATCGGTCCATTAATGCGAATGATGACATGACCATTAAGGTATTTTAAGAAACTAAGTGTCATACCGAATGACCTCCACGATACCTTCCAGCAAGATTTGTTCAACCTGCAAGTTTCCCAGTACCATATCCGCTCCTGTTACTACCAGTTCTCCCTGATTCAATTTTATTCTCACTAACGAAGGGGTATATTGTATAATTCCCCGGTGGTTTTCAACCAAAAGTTGTTTATTACCCAACATGGTAATACGGGGCAGATCCATGACGATATCTTGCGGAATATCCAGCAGACCGGCTAGCTTTTGTAAATGTCCCCGCTTATTGCGCAATATTCTCCCTCCTTCCACCCCTATAAAATGTATGCGTATCCCTTACGTTTCATTCTGAGGAAGGCCCGCATAGCGGACATAAATAAAAAGCGTGAAACAAATCACGCCTTTTAAGAAATTGCTGATTTAATGGGTCTTGCCGGACTGGCGAGAGATTTTCCCTCTGGAAAGGAGCAAAACCGCAGAAATAGTTAAGCTATTTTAAGATTGCCCTGGCACAGCCAGACGGAAAAAGAGCCGTCAGGGCGCGCAGTGTAAATTAACCGGTGATTCCTTAAGAAAGTGGCAACACTCCAGTTAACGGATTAACCGCGGGCAATTGAAACCGCTCCATAAAGTTTTCAAATTTATGAATTTTTACCGGAGCAGCGAACCGCATGTAATTGGTTGCCAGGATCATTTCACCGCAATCCAGGTTCTTAATTTCATTTCGTTGCTGCAGGATATCTTTCCGGCACATGGCCTCCAGCTTGCCCCGGTCGGCTTTGGAGGCCAAGCCTAAGATAAACAAGGTATTTAACTGGGATAATACCTTATCCGCCAATAGTCTCGGCTGCTGATCAACTACGCACATCCCCAGATTAAACTTTCTGGCTTCGCTTACTAATCTGGCAAATACATTATTGTTTGCCACTTCCTTTTTCCCCAGAAAGCGATGAGCTTCTTCTAAAACAACTAAAACCGGTTTTGCGCTCATTTTGGCCTGCTCATCCTTACCGGAATAATGTTGCAGCAGTTTCTTGGAAAGAAAGGTTGATAACGCTTGCTCACCAACGGGAGAAATATTTTTAAGCTCCACCAGCACGACCTTCCCCAACTCCAGTTCTTGCAATATCTGTGGCAAGGTCCGTTCCTGCTGTTCAGCAATATTCAGTTCCTTTTCCAAATTCCAGCAAAGGCTTTTTATTTTGTTGATTGTCCGGGAATTAAATTTTTGTCCGGTGCTGCCTGACAATTCTTCCACAATATCGGCCGTATCATAGTTGAGAATATATTTCATCCAATTTTCCTGCCAGATGGCATGCATCTTGTAGAGTGCATCCAACTGCGCCTCAGTGAAACTGCCGCAGGCCAATATGTCATCAGGTTCTATCTCTTCATAGGCAATTTTGAATTTTGTTGCCGTTTCATTTACCGGGTTAGTATTGTAAATCGCCAGTCTGTCCTTAACCAGCGGATGGAGAGCCAGGTCTTTATAATATTCATTATGGACATCAAAGATCAACAGTCCGTAATGATCGCTTTGCATGACCGAGCTGGCTAAAACCTTTACCAGATTGCTCTTGCCGGAACCGGTGGTCCCGAAAATGCCGATATGCTCGGTAATAGCTTTGTTGCCATAAATCCCGACAGGCAGGTCCATCACACTTCGTCCGGATTTCAGTAAACCGATTTCCAAATCACCCTTCATTTCATCAAGCAAGGCGCTATCCTCACCGCTTAGCGAATGTACTTCACAAAAAAAATTGGGGCAGGTTTTCGGATTTAATAGTTGCCCCTGCTGATCCACATAACACAACTGCTCCGCCATAGCTATTTTTACCGTATGATTGCCGCCTAAATAAAAATCCAATTCTTCCTGATTGGCAACCTGGCCGTTCTCATCCAGTTTACTCATCAAGTAACCGACTCCGTTTAACCCCGACCAACGTGACTTGACTTTAAAATCATAAGCTCTAATGTAAAAACGGTCCTGGTTTTGTCCCTCCACGACCAGTATGTCCCCAAAATCCACATCTTGGTTAGGAGCCACGACAAACTCCACATAGGTACCTTTGGCATAAGTGAGCCTTCCCTTGTATTGTGCCATGGACTTATCTCCCTTCGTAAAAAAATTGCCGATTTAGAACCTGTATTCAAGCATGGAAATACTGGAGCAGTGAGCGTTTTTTTGCCAGATGAGGAACATTTCTGCAGGCATAATGGGGTTATGGCAAGGAAATGTAACAAAAGTATGGCGGAAAAAGCGCCACCGATACAACGTTTTCTAACAGTTGAGTACAGATTCTTAGCTTCTATTGTGCATAAAATATAAAAAAAAATAACAGGTTTAATTTTCCCTGTTATTTTTAAAAATCTATTTTCTTTTTTGATAGATTGGTCTATAGGCGCGGGGCTTTTGCAATATCTCGGAGTAGATAACCGCCTGCAGCAGCATATTCCTTTCAACCGACAAGCCAGGCGCAACACCTGCCTTGTCAACACTGGCCGGAGAAACGGCCGCCTGTGGTATAACAACCTCAGGATACATGGGTAATACCGCCGGCTTGCTGACTTTGGCAGGAGGTATGGATGGCATATCGGCAGGCGGTTCGGGAATTTCCGGATATTCATATTTCTTTGGTTTTCCCCGGCGCAAAAGTTCCGGAACCAGATAGAGAACCAGCATAAGCAGAATGGGTATAATGATATCCATAACTACTCTTTCCTAGGCTCATTGCCTTTTACCGGAGTCTGCAGCGGTTCGACCTTGCCAATCGTCTCACGCATCTGCGTATCGGCAATGATGTTGTTCATATTATAATAATCCATGACGCCCATCCGTCCCTCCTGAAGAGCCGCTGCCAAAGCATGAGGAACTTCAGCCTGGGCTTCCACGACCTTAGCCTGCATTTGTTGCGTATAGGCACGCATTTCCTGTTCTTTGGCAACTGCCATAGCCCGTCGTTCTTCGGCTTTGGCCTGGGCAATCCTTTTTTCCGCCTCTGCCTGATCGGTCATTAGCTCGGCTCCGATATTCCGGCCAACATCCACATCGGCAATATCGATGGATAATATTTCAAACGCCGTACCGGCATCCAGTCCTTTGGATAAAACCGTCCTTGAGATATGATCGGGATTTTCTAAAACGTCCTTGTGATCTACCGAAGAGCCGACGGTTGTAACAATCCCCTCGCCAACCCGGGCAATAATCGTAGCTTCGCCGGCACCGCCGACCAGTCTGTCAATATTCGCTCTCACGGTAACCCTTGCCTTTACCTTCAACTCAATGCCGTTTTTTGCTACCGCCGACACAATAGGCGTCTCAATGACTTTGGGATTAACACTCATTTGGACGGCTTCCAGCACATTGCGTCCAGCCAGGTCAATGGCTGCCGATCTTTCAAACGGCAGGGGAATCTGCGCCCGGTGAGCGGCAATCAGAGCATCGACGACTTTATCCACATCACCACCGGCCAGATAGTGAGCCTCCAGTTGATTTACCTGGATGTCCAAACCAGCCTTATTCGCCTTGATTAGCGGCAAAACGATCTGAGACGGCGGCACCCGGCGCAGCCGCATGCCGATTAAGGTAAATATCCCGACCCGTACGCCGGCCGCCAAAGCCGATATCCATAAACCCAGCGGCACAAAATGCAAGAATATGCCAATCCCCATAATGATTAGCGCCAGAAAAAACAAAGGACCGATTAAAGATGTCATGCATTCATCTCCTCTACATTAATGTTTGGTTAAACGGACCACCATACGGTTGCCCGTGGTATCGATGACCGTCACTTCCAGTCCCGGCTGAATAAACTCTCCCTCCGAGACTACATCCAGCACAGTTCCGTCAATTTCAATTCTCCCGGCCGGGCGTAAAGCGGTCAGGGTCTTTCCGGTTTTCCCCTGATATGCCGAATGGTCATTGCCGCTTACAAAGCCGGCCTGCCCGGTTTCCGCTTCCCGCAGCACCAGCTTCATCCACAGCCGGCTGGACGGCAGCCTCCTGACGATGAGCAGGAACAAACCTATAGCCAGCAGCATACTGATAAGAATGCTATAAACAGCCGTATTACCGGCGCCAGCAAGCAAATACACGCCAGTAAACAGGCTGAGCGTACCGGCAGCTGCAAAAATACCGGTACCGGCTACAAAAAACTCCGCGCCCAGCAGCAGCAGACCCATAAGCAGCAATAAAGCCTCCAGCCAGCCGGCATAGCCCAGCAGCCATTGACCGGTGAACAAAAGAGAAGCCGCCGCCACGGCAAGCAGACCGGCCGCACCGGTACCGGCTGTCTTGAACTCAACGAGAATGGCCAAAAACATAACCGTCAGCAAAACAAACTTCACGGCAGCCATTGACAACCATCCGGCGGCATAATCCTGCCAATTGGCGGTATACTCCCGTAAGGGACTGTTCTGCAGGCCATAGTGGGCCAGTACTGCCGTACGGTCAGCGGCGATCAGTTCAGCATAGCCCACTGCCACTGCCTGAGAATCGGTCAGCGAAAGAATTTGCCCTTGTCCGGCATACCCCGGATACCCCATAGTTTTATCCACCATAGCTTCAGCAATCCGCGGATTACGTCCATGTTTTCCCGCTGTGGCGGCAAATTCGGCCTTTAGTGCCGAAATATTTTTTTCTGTGGCGGGAATCGGCTCGGCAGCACCGATACTGCTGCCTTGGGCCATCACAATATGTTGATGGGCCAGGCTAATCAGCGCGCCGGCCGACCAGGCGCGATTTTTTACAAAACAAATGGTGCGTACCGGCATGCTGTCAATCATATCCCGCATTTTAACCGCCGAGTCAACCAAACCGCCGAAAGTATCCAATTCCAAAATAACCGCTGCCGCATTCTTAGCGCGGGCTTCCGTATAAGCTCTATGTAAAAGTGCTACCTGGGTTTCATTAATCTCTCCCTGCATGACAACAACGACGACGGAAGGCTGTTCCTCCTGAGCACTCACTGGAACAAATATCGCCAGACAAAGCATAAACAAGATCAACCATACTGTTCGCATCATCTTACAGTCCTTTCCCCAGACTCACTCCCTACGCAGATCTTTAAGGAAGAAAGTCTTGGTTAGGTCATTTTCTTTAATAAACGCACTCGTCAACACTTTTCTTCCCAACTGCAGCCACCTGCTGTCCTATCGGGTAAATTAAAATCCGGCACAATGGTTGTACCGGATTCATTTTACTGATTTAACAGCTCTCGTACTATAGAATTTACTAACTTTCCATCCGCGCGCCCCTTAATCTTAGGCATGAGCGCAGACATAACTTTCCCCATATCCTTCGGACTAGCAGCATTCGTTTCAGCAATCGTTTCAGTTACCACTGCACGAACTTCAGCTTCATTTAATTGTTGAGGAAGATATTGCATCAACACGGCAACTTCCTGTTCCAGGTTATCAACTAAATCTTGTCGGTTGCCTTTCTGGAACTCTTCAATTGCGTCCCGGCGCATTTTTACTTCTTTCGATAAAACATCCAGAACTTCACTTTCGGAAAGCTCTTTCTTTTGATCAATCTCAACATTTTTTATATTAGCACGCACCATACGAATTACCGAAAGGCGCGTCTTGCCCGCTTCCCGGTCTTTCATGGCCTGCTTCATATCTTCTGCTAACCTATCCTTAAGATACATGTAGATACCTCCGAAACACTGCTATTAAGCTTTAAATTTACGTTTCCGTGCCGCTTCGGATTTTTTCTTGCGTTTTACGCTAGGTTTTTCATAATGCTCGCGTTTTCTAACTTCGGCAAGAGTTCCCGCCTTTTGACAAGTACGCTTAAATCTGCGGAGTGCACTATCAATTGTTTCATTTTTTCCTACCTTGACTTCTGACATCTGATCTCCCTCCCTCCACTTGACCATTACGGGGAAGTGTATTACGTTCATATACACCTAAATATTATACACTAGCAATTTGCAGATTGTCAATATTAACCTGGGGGCCATTTCATAAGCCTGCCGCCAAGAATATGGTAATGTAAATGATGGACCGTTTGTCCGCCATGTTCCTTGGTATTGACAACAATGCGGAACCCATCTTCGGCTAAGCCAAGCTGGTTGGCCAAAAGTCCGGCGGTAGCAGTAAGATGCCCCAATAAACCTATATCTTCCGGACCTGCCGCCAGGAGGTGTTCCAGATGCTTCTTCGGTATGAGCAAAACATGAACCGGAGCAGCCGGATTGATATCCTTAAAGGCAATTACCTGCTCATCCTCATAAATAGGTTCGACGGGAATTTGTTTTGCCGCTATTTTACAAAAAATGCATTCTGTCTGCATACAGCACCTCCCCTCCGGCGATTTTAACAGTCATACCTTTATTACTTCTGTAGGCTTATAGCAATATCCTGCAAAAAAATAAAACACCATAGCTAATTCTGTACAATAACACCCCACAGGCCATCACGATAGGCTGCTTCGATTCGGACTTGGCTGATCTTTCCCCTTACTTCCTGCGATCCTTTGGCATATACGCGAACATAATGATCCGTCAAGCCTTCCGCGATATCTGTCTTTTTATTTTCAAACAGTACTCTTACCTCCTGCCCGATATACTGCTTATTAAAGTGAGCAGCCTGAGCCGCCGCTAACTCCTGGAGGGCCTGAACACGCTGTTTTTTTATATCTTCGCCGACCTGGTCAGGATAATTCGCGGCTGGTGTCCCCTGTCGCTTGGAGTAGGGAAAAGTATGAACTCTGGCAAATCCCATGCTGCCGGCAAAATCCAGCGTTTCGGCAAATAAAGCGTCCGTCTCACCCGGGAAACCGACAATGATATCCGTTGAAATAGCAACATCCGGTATTGCTTCACGAATATTGGCAAGGAGCGCGCGATACTCTGCCGCTCGATAATGGCGGTTCATTGCCCGCAAAATGGTATCGCTTCCCGACTGGAGCGGCAGATGCAAATGATGGCAGAGCCGTTCATCCTGCTTCATAATCGCAATCAACTCATCCTCTACTTCGATGGATTCCAGCGATCCTAACCGCAAGCGGACAAGTCCGTCCAAATCAAGAATCGTTTTGACAGCATCAACCAAACTATGGTTATTATCACGGCCATAGGCCCCCAAGTGAATGCCTGTTAATACAATTTCCTTGAAACCGGCCTGAATCAACCGTTCAGCCTCCTGCCGGATGCTGGCGAGCGGCCTTGATTTCAGAGCGCCTCTGGCGTAGGGAATAATGCAATAAGTACAAAAATTAGTGCAACCATCCTGTATTTTTAAAAACGCCCGTGTCCGTCCGGGAGCTTGCAACAGTGGCACATCTTCGAATTCTGTCGACGTCATGACATTACCGACAATATTAATCCGTTTCTTAGATTGTGCGGCCTCGCTGACCAGTTCTACCACACGCCGCCGATCCTTGGTGCCGATAATGACATCCACACCTTCTATAGCCTCTACCTGTTCCGGTGAAACCTGTGCATAGCAGCCTGTTACAGCAATAATGGCTGCCGGATTATTTTTCATTGCCTTACGAATTAGCTGCCTGGACTTTTTTTCTCCCAGATGAGTGACAGAACAGGTATTGATGACATATACATCGGAAAAATCATGGAAGTCAACAACGTCATAGCCTTCCAGCTTAAACAGACTTTCCATAAGCTCTGTTTCATACTGATTCACTTTGCAGCCTAACGTAGTAAATGCAACCAACGGCACCTACTCACCCCCCATGTCGCCACATTCATACATAACAATCGAAATGGCGGCAACCGGTGCCGTTTCCGTACGTAAAATGCGCGGTCCCAGTGTAACAACCAAAGCGCCCATACTCCGGCATAATTGAACCTCATCGGGACTAAAGCCGCCCTCCGGTCCGACAATGATTGTATAATGCCGGCTGTCTCCATTGCGTAAAACCTGCTTTAATGTGCTGTCAACCTGTCCTTCATATAACAGAAGGACTTTGCTCTCTTTATCGATATGCTGAAACAGTTTGGCTAAATCCTGCACAGCCGCTACAACGGGAACCTGCAGCCGCCCCGATTGTTTTGCCGCCTCGCCGGCAATTTTCTGCCATCTACTGACCCGTTCCGCTTTTTTCTTGGCATCATAGCGAACAACGATATTCTGCGAAATAACCGGAATAATGCTGTCCACACCAAGCTCCACTGCTTTTTGCACAATATAATCCATCTTATCGCTTTTCGGCAGGCATTGCGCCAGCGAGACCTTCACCGGCGATTCTCTTTCTTCCTTGATCATTTCTTCCGGACAAAGCTGAATGCAGTTTTCCTCCACCTGTTGAATCACCGCAATCGCGGCCTGTCCATCCTCAGCAATTAGCGTAACCCGTTCACCCGGTTTCATACGCAAAACACGGTTTATATGATAGGCATCCGGTCCGGTAATGGTTACCGTCGGCCCTAGTTGCCCCTTAAGAAAAAAGCGGCGCATGTTAGACGCCCCTCTTTCTCATCACCATGGCAACCCAGCCGCCATTTTCGACAACCTTTTCCACAATAAAGTTCTGTTCAATAGCTGCCGCCGTTACATCACTCAATCGCTCGACAATAATCCCGCTGGCAATAAAGCAGCCATCCTTCTTAAGCTTAGCCGGGATGTCTTTTAATAAATGAATAATGATATCGGCAATAATGTTTGCTACAATGACATCTGCCTGACCTTCGACCCCGGTTAACAAGTCGCCGCGTGCAACAGATATCAGGTGCTCGACCTGATTGATTGTTACATTTTCCTGAGCTACTCGTACGGCAACCGGATCAAGGTCCACAGCTTTAACACTTTTGGCGCCCAGCTTAGCAGCCGCTACCGCTAAGATTCCTGAACCGGTCCCTACATCAAAGACCACCGAACCCTCACGCACCACTTCCTCCAGGCATTGGGCGCACATCATCGTAGTGTGGTGCGTTCCTGTGCCAAAAGCCATGCCCGGATCAAGTTCAATGACAATATCATTGGGGATAGCCACGTATTCTTCCCAGGAGGGCTTGATAATAATCTGCGGGCTGATCCGCGTGGGATGAAAATATTCTTTCCAGGAAGACTCCCAGTCCTCTTCCTGAACTTCTTTGCAGGCAATGGCACCTTTGCCCTTATCAAGGTTATGGTTTACCAGTTCATTAACCCGCTGTTCAAATGAGGCCAGCTTATCGTCCAATTCTTCATTCATCGGCAAGTAGGCTTTCACAGTAACGGTTTCCACATCAGTTTCCTCGGGAATATCGCAATAATCCCAGGCTCCCGCGCGCCGGTAAGCATTAACCAGCTCAGGGTCTTCAATGACAACCCCGCTGGCTCCTAAATCATGAAAAATATTAGCTACCGCCTCGGTAGCCTCATGTGTCGTCTGGATACTGATTTCAGCCCACTTCATACAATCAATCGCTCCTTATGTCCGTATGCTGTTAGTACCGTGTAAAATACAGTGTGCACTTTAACAGACTGCCTTCATACGCCAAACACATCTTTTACTTTTTTAAAAAAGTTTTTCTGCTCCGGGTTTATATTCTCGCCGCCCAACTTGGCAAACTCCTGCAATAAAGTACGCTGGCGCTCATTCAGCTTCTGCGGGGTCAGAACTTTAACCCGGACATGCTGATCGCCACGGCCATTGCCACGCAAGTGGGGAATCCCCTTTTCCTTTAGACGGAATATCGTTCCCGACTGAGTTCCTTCAGGAATACGCAGTTTTACCTTGCCGTCCAGGGTAGGCACATCAATTTCATCACCCAGTGAAGCTTGCACAAAGCTGATCGGCACTTCACAAATTACCTCACTGCCTTCACGGGCAAACAATTTATGCGGTTTTACGAAAATATACACATATAAATCACCCGGCGGTCCCTTGCGAACACCGGCTTCACCCTCGCGGGCGATCCGCAGCCGGGAGCCGTTGTCTACGCCGGACGGAACTTTGATTTTAATCTTTCGTTTGTTGCGCACTTTACCACGGCCATGGCAATCCCGGCAAGGCGTCTGAACGATTCTACCCTCACCGTTGCAACGGTCACAGGTCCGCACATTGACCATCCGACCAAAGGGCGTGTTCTGCATCACCTGAACTTGCCCGGTTCCTTTACACTGCGGGCAAACTTCCGCCTGTGTTCCTGGCGCCGCCCCGGAACCCTTACAGGTATCACAATCCTCAGTCCGCGGAATCTGTACTTCTCGCTCCACGCCAAACGCTGCTTCTTCAAAGGATATTTCTAAATCATACCGCAGGTCGGCACCTTTTTCCGGACCGGGCTGGCGTCCGCCAAACCCAGACTGGCCGCCAAAAAACATATCAAAAATATCTGAGAAGCCACCACTGCCGCCAAACCCGAAATCCCCGCCAGCATTCCCTCCCCGGGCGCCATCAAACGCAGCATGACCAAACTGGTCATACTGCGCTTTGCGTTGGGGGTCAGATAACACTTCATAAGCTTCATTAATTTCTTTAAATTTAGCTTCCGCTTCTTGTGGATTATCACGATTGACGTCAGGATGGTATTTGCGGGCCAGTTTACGAAAAGCCTTTTTTATTTCGTCATCCGATGCCGTTCTAGGCACACCCAGCAATTCATAATAGTCTTGTTTACTCACGGCACACCATCCTACACTAATTTACTCAAAAAGTAATTATTTTTTATCTTCGTCCACTACTTTGTATTCGGCATCCACAATCTTTTCATCCTGTCCGGCACCACCTGCCGCACCGGCTCCCGGAGCTTGAGTGCCAGCCTCAGCTGCATCGGCCTGGCTGTAGGCAGCTGATGTCATCTCATACAACGGTTTGGTCAACTCTTCCGTGTCAGCTTTAATTTGTTCAATATCAGTACCTTTCAGCGTTTCTTTTAATTTGTCGGCTGCTTTTTGCACTTTTTCAACCAAAGCCTTATCAGCTTTATCGCCCATATCCTTAATCGTTTTTTCGGCTTGATATACTAAGGAATCAGCATTATTGCGCACTTCCACTTCTTCTTTGCGCTTTTTGTCTTCTGCCGCATGCGCTTCAGCCTCGTTGACCATGCGTTCAATATCGTCCTTGCTCATACCGCCGGAAGCAGTGATCGTGATTTTCTGTTCCTTACCGGTTCCCATATCTTTCGCCGAAACATGGACAATACCGTTGGCGTCAATATCAAAAGCAACTTCAATGCGAGGCACCCCACGCGGTGCCGGCGGAATATCTGAGAGTTCAAAACGGCCCAGTGTTTTATTGTATGCGGCCATTTCCCGCTCACCCTGTAGCACATGAATGTCTACAGAAGGCTGATTGTCGGCTGCCGTAGAGAAGACCTGACTTTTTCTGGTCGGAATAGTAGTATTGCGGTCAATAATTTTAGTAAACACACCGCCTAGCGTCTCAATGCCCAAAGACAGCGGCGTAACATCGAGGAGCAGGACGTCTTTTACATCACCGACTAAGACACCGGCCTGGATAGCGGCGCCAACAGCCACACACTCGTCAGGGTTTACACCACGGTGTGGTTCTTTGCCCAAAAAGCGTTTGATCGCTTCCTGCACAGCCGGGATACGGCTGGAGCCGCCTACCAAAATGACCTTATTAATATCGCTCGGCTGCAAACCGGCATCAGACATAGCCTGACGGGTTGGTCCCATGGTAGCTTCCACCAGATCGGCAGTTAATTCATCAAATTTAGCTCTAGTTAAATTGATGTCCAGATGTTTAGGGCCGGTTTGGTCCGCTGTAATAAACGGCAGATTGATATTGGTCGTCAACACGCCGGAAAGTTCAATTTTTGCTTTTTCTGCAGCTTCTCTGAGCCGCTGGGCAGCCATCCGGTCCTGCGATAAATCCACACCGGATTCTTTCTTGAATTCACTAACCAGCCAGTTCATGATTCGTTCATCAAAGTCATCGCCGCCTAAACGGTTATTACCGTTAGTAGCCTTTACCTCAAACACACCGTCGCCTAATTCGAGTATGGACACGTCAAAAGTACCGCCGCCCAAGTCGAATACCAAAATCGTGTGATCTTCGCCTTTGTCTAGCCCATAAGCTAATGCCGCCGCCGTCGGTTCGTTGATAATCCGGAGCACTTCCAAACCGGCAATGGTTCCGGCATCTTTCGTAGCCTGGCGCTGGCTGTCGCTAAAATAAGCCGGCACGGTAATAACAGCCTGCGTTACCGTTTCTCCCAGATACGCCTCGGCATCCCCTTTAAGTTTTTGCAGCACCATGGCCGAGATTTCCTGGGGAGTATAATCTTTATCGTCAATACGGACTTTATGCGCCGTTCCCATGTGGCGTTTAATGGAGCTAATCGTGCGATCAGGGTTGGATACGGCCTGACGTTTTGCCAACTGACCGACCAAACGCTCTCCGGTTTTCGAAAAGCCGACAACCGAGGGAGTAATCCGGCTGCCTTCCGCATTAGCGATAACCACCGGTTCGCCGCCTTCCATCACGGCAACCACTGAGTTTGTAGTACCAAGGTCTATTCCAATAACTTTTCCCATTGCAAATACCTCCTAAGTTTTGTATGTAAAAATTTTTAATTGCTTACCACTTTTACCATGCTGGGACGAATCACTTTGCCCCGGACGCTGTAACCTTTTTGCAATTCCTCGGCAATTGTCCCGTCCGGCTGCTCCGGATCTTCTACCCGCATAACTGCTTCATGCTGCTGCGGGTCGAATGGCTTGCCAACCGCCTCAATAGCAGTCAATCCAACTTTATCCATTACACCGGCAAACTGACGGTAAATCATTTGAACACCAGCCAGTACGCTTGCCGCATCCTGCGCGGCAGCACTTTGCAGGGCCCGCTCGAAGTTATCGATGACCGGTAGAATCTCTACCAGTATATTCTGGGCAACAATATTGGATAATTCCTCTTTCTCCTGACGGGTTCGGCGCTTAAAATTTTCAAAATCCGCCTGCAAACGTTTAAAACGATCGATTTGTTCATTGACCAATTGATTCTTTTCTTCCACCAGAGCCAAAAGGCGCTCCACTTCCGTTTCACTGGCTGCGCCAGCCCCGGCAGCTTCAGCACCGTCAACGGCAGCTTCCTTTTCTTCTGCATCCAAAACCAGTTCCTGCTCGCAGCTATTGGCTTCCTTATTTTCCGACATGTATGATTTCACCTCACCTATATAGTAGCCTACTCAAAAATCGGATGGTCCCTGATCTTTAGAGGCGGCGTTATCCTCCCGCTTCTTGATAATGGTATCAATCCGCAAAATAGCTATAGCCACTTCACCGGCCGCCTTAACGGCATGAATCTTTACGGGCACGGGGTCTACAACACCTAATGACAGCATATCGGCAATCAGGCCTGTTTCACAATCAACAGCCAGGCAGTTCTGGCTGGTTCCGGCCTGCGCGGCCACTACTTCCTCCACCTTTTCCAGTGGATTATAGCCGGCATTCTCCACAATTTGGGCCAGTGGGTGCTTCAGTGCATTTACTACACAATCCACACCATAAACAGCCATCCCCTTGACCCGGGTACGCGCCTGTTCCACAGCGCGGGCTACAGCCACTTCAATCGCACCACCGCCGGGAACATACCCACCGATTATTGCCGCCTGCACACTGGAGGCCGCATCCTTGGCAATTCGCTCCCTTTCTCCCGCAACCTCCTGGGTTGATGCGCCGACCAAAATTGTTGCCATCGGTTTCCCCTGGCCGCCAACAACGCGTAGCTGCTCCAGTTTTTCATCTTCATAAACCTTCTCGGCATATCCAATATATTTAACAAGCTCACCCGCTTCTTTTTTCAAACCGGTCCGCTTAATCATTTTAGCTCCGGTATGATCGGCCGCCCGACGCAGTTCTTTTGCCGCAATCCGCTGCACCACCAAAACCCCTGCGTCGGTCAGTATTTCTTCAGCATCGGCGTGAACACCACGATCAACTAGAACTACATTAATATTTTGCTCGACAATTTTTAATATATTGGCACGAAATTCATTCTGCAAATCAAGGTACCGCCTAAATCCCGCCTCGGTCCCCAAAGCCTCGTCACCGATATTTTCCGGTTCAAGGGCATCATCAATAATCAGGATTCTCGCATTGTCCATGGCTTGCGGCATTTCTTTATTCATCCGTTCTTTGTCAATGACAACCCCCATAAACACTTCATTGTCGGCTCCAACCTTTGCCGTAATAATTTCCGACAGTCTAAAATGTTTATCCTGTAGCTTGGGCGAACCGATTAAACGGGCCGCCTGAACTACCAGTCGCGCAATATCTTCGTATTCGCGGCCGGCAACCATGGCAATATTATGCAAAATCGGCTGTTCCAGTTTTTCTATCGGTAAGCTTCGCTGCGCCAATTGTTCAACCGCATATTGGACGCCAAATCGGATTCCCTCAATAATCCGGGCTACAGGCACACCCCGCAGGACCTGATTTACTCCTTCGGCCACCAAAGCGCCGGCAATCAGCGTAGCCGTTGTCGTTCCATCGCCCACTTCTTCCTGCTGAGCCTTGGCAATATTAATCAGCATTTTAGCCGCCGGATGATTAACATCCATTTTATCCAAAATGGTGACACCGTCATTGGTAATGATCACACCGCCTGCCCGGTCCACCAGCATGGTATCCAGCCCCTTGGGACCTATGGTTCCCTCGACAGCCGCCGTAACAGCCCGGACGGCGTTGGAGTTAGTTACCAGGGCGGTCAACCGTTCATCAACGTCTGAACCACTCCCGGCCTGCTTTACATTCATCGTTCGTCCTCCTATGTATATGGCGGAACAGCCGCCATCATACTGGTCTACGACAGACCAGTATCATACAAATTACACCTTGTATTTCTTCAATATTTCACCTAAATGGCTGTGCATAAAATCAAGAATGCTGATAATCTTTCGATATTCCATCCGTGTCGGTCCTAAGACAGCCACGGTACCGACAATCTGACCGTCCAGGCGATAAGTGGCCTGCACAACACTGCAATCCTGCATTCCGGTATACTTATTTTCCTGACCAATAGTAATGATAACACCGTCGTCTTCTTTCTTTTGCAAGATATCGCAGAGCAAACGCTCTTCTTCCAGCATGGTCAACAGACCTTTGATTTTGTCAAGGTTACGAAACTCCGGCTGATTCAGCATTTGCGTAGTGCCACCCAGATACACCTTTTCATTTTTCTCGGCAAAGAGTGCTTGTTTGATCATAAGCAAAGCCGTATCCAAAAATTCTTCGCTCGGCAAAAGCTCCTGTTTGATTTGAGTCAGCAGTGAAGTCTGAATCCGGTCAAAAGGCAATCCTGCCAGACGACTGTTAATGCCTTCGGCAATTCTTTGCAAATCCTTTAATGAGGTTCCCGGCGGCGTATTCATAATCTTGTTTTCCACAAAGCCGGTATCGGTTACTACCACCAAAATCACGCGACGTTCGTCCAGCGGCAGAAACTGAATATATTTAAAGACATATTGCGAAAGCTGCGGCGCCAATACCATGGAAATATTTCGGGTCATCCGGGAAAGAATCTTCGCCGTTTCCTGAAATACTTCTTCAATACGCTGCACCTTAGCATGATACCAGTTATCAATCAAACTAATCTCACGTTCCGATATGGTCTGCGGTTCAATTAAACAATCTACATAAAAGCGGTATCCCTTAGCCGATGGGATTCGCCCTGCTGAGGTATGGGGCTGTTCAATGTAGCCTAATAGCTCAAGATCGGCCATTTCATTCCGGATAGTGGCCGGACTTATTCCCAAGCCATATTTGCGAGCAATTGTTCGTGAGCCAATAGGTTCAGCGGTGGAAATATAATCATCAATGATTGCCTGCAAAATTTTACGTTTACGCTCATCTAACATAACTCCACCCCCATTGTTAGCACTCAGTCTCATAGAGTGCTAATATCTATTAAAAAAATACCACTCCTTACGCCAACTGTCAAGATAGCAACTGGGGTTTGTTTGTAAATTAACGAAATGATCTTAGGTGCGTGATTTTTGCGCCAAATAAGACAACATGTTACAGGAATAGTGGCCCCTACTTCAAAACATGGTAACGAAGTACGGCACAAAAACACCGTCAGAGCGTTTCGGATAATTTACAAACAAGCCCCTACTAAGTATCCGGTAAAAAAGCGCCAAAAACCACATTTCCGTACTTCATCCCCAGTTCTGTCAGGCGTACGTTTTTTTCTGTTACCTCGATCAGTTCCTGCCGGCGGAGCGCAGTGATAACCTTATTATATTGACTAAAGAAATCTGCCGCAAAGCAAGTATTAAACTCAAGGATATGTACGCCGTTACTGGTTCGCAGCGCTAAAAAGGCAAATTCAGCCATGGCCGTCTCTCTATCCAGTTTTTCCACAACCGCTACAGGAAATTCCTGCTTTTCTCCACCAGTACCGGAAAAGAAGTCGATATATCGCTGCAGGTCAACGGTATTCGCCAGCCTCTGACCGTCAAAAAAAGAATGGGCCGCCAGGCCTAATCCCAGATAAGGCTGGTAATGCCAGTATTTTAAATTGTGACGGCATTCCCAGCCCGCCGGGGCATAATTGGATATTTCATACCGTCTAAAGCCTCGAGCCGGTAAATAATGCACAGCCAGCTCATACATGGCCTCTTCGATCTCTTCCTCGGGCAAAGCGAGCCGCCCCTGCTCATGTAGCGAAGCAAAGGGCGTCCCCTCTTCGATTTTCAACCCATATACCGAAAGATGCCGGACGCCCATACCGATAGCACGGTCGATGCTTTCCTGTAAATCCTGCACTGTCTGTTCCGGCAAGCCGTACATCAGATCAACATTGATATTGTCAAATCCCGCAGCCTGTGCCAGTTCTACGGCCCGAGCTGCCTCTGCCGCTGAATGAATCCTGCCGATTTGAGGCAATAAGCGCTCCGCAAAAGTCTGTACGCCAAAACTGATCCGGTTGACACCCTGTGCCTGCAAGGTCTGCAGCTTAGCCCTGTCCACCGTCCCCGGATTGGCTTCTATCGTAATTTCCACTTCGTCGCTCAGTCGATAGTTTTCCCTTAAGCAGCTAAGAATCTGGTTTAGCAGGTCCTGCGACAACAGGGTTGGCGTGCCGCCGCCGATAAAAACGGTATCAACCACGGCATGGGAGAAAATACCGCTCCGGCCAGTGGCTTCCCGGCACAAAGCGGTAATATAAGTGGAATATAGCTGACTATCAGTGGTAAAGGACGGAAAATCACAATACAAACATTTCTGGCGGCAGAAAGGTATATGAACGTAAATGCCCAGTTTCATCGGCGCTAGTCCATCTTAAGAATTGCCATAAAGGCTTCCTGGGGAACTTCCACACTGCCTACCTGTTTCATGCGTTTTTTGCCTTCCTTTTGCTTTTCCAGCAGTTTTCGTTTACGCGAAATATCCCCGCCATAGCATTTCGCCAGCACATCTTTTCGCATGGCCCGGACGGTTTCCCGGGCAATCACTTTGTTGCCGATAGCCGCTTGAATCGGGATTTCAAACATTTGCTTCGGAATGATTTCTTTTAACTTTTCCGCCAGTTGTCTGCCGCGGTAAGCCGCCTTGTCCCGGTGCACGATGATCGACAGGGCGTCCACCGGCTCACCGTTCAACAGGATATCCAGTTTGACCAACTGGGAGGTCTGATAGCCGATCAGTTCGTAATCCAGCGAAGCATAGCCTCTGGTAGAAGATTTCAAGCGGTCAAAATAATCATAAATAATTTCGCTGAGCGGCAAATGATAAGTCAGCATCACACGGGCAACGTCCAAATATTTCATATCTTTAAACTCGCCGCGTTTTTCCTGTGAAAGCTCCATGACCGCACCCACGTGATCATTGGGAACAATCACTGTTGCCTTAACATAAGGCTCGTCAATATGATCAATCTCCTGGGGGGTGGGCAAATGCGACGGATTGTCTATTTCATAAACTTCACCGTCCGTTTTGGTCACTCGGAAAATAACGCTGGGTGCTGTAGTGATTAAGGTCAAATTATATTCCCGTTCCAACCGTTCCTGAATCACATCCATATGCAAGAGACCTAAGAAACCGCAACGAAAACCAAAGCCCAAGGCAATGGAGGTTTCCGGCTCAAATACCAGCGCCGCATCATTTAGCTGAAGTTTTTCCAACGCATCCCGTAAATTGTCGTAATCGGCACTGTCCACCGGATATAAGCCGCAATATACCATGGGTGTGATTTTCCGATAGCCTGGCAGGGGTGACTTTACCGGACGCTCCGCCTCTGTAACCGTATCCCCGACCCGGGCATCCTTAACATTTTTAATACTGGCGGCAACAAAGCCCACCTGTCCGGGTTCCAGCACATCCACATTGGCAAGAAAGGGCCGGAAAATTCCCACTTCGGTGACTTCAAAGCTTTTGTCCGTCGCCATCATTTTGATCTTCATGCCCGGCTTAACCGTACCATCCATCACCCGGACATAGGCGATGACTCCCTTATACGGATCAAAATGAGAGTCAAAAATAAGCGCGCTCAAAGGGGCTTCCCTATCGCCCTTCGGGGCAGGGATCTTCGCCACGATCGCCTCCAGCACTTCTTCAATGCCAATACCGGTTTTGGCACTTGCCAGTACAGCCTCCGAAGCATCCAGACCAATTACATCCTCCACTTCCTGTTTGACCCGTTCCGGTTCGGCGCTGGGCAAGTCAATCTTATTAATAACAGGAACAATTTCCAGATTGTGGTCCAAGGCCAGATAGACGTTAGCCAACGTCTGAGCCTCAATCCCCTGCGCCGCGTCAATTACAAGCAACGCTCCCTCGCAGGCAGCCAGGCTGCGGGATACTTCATAAGTAAAATCGACATGCCCCGGGGTGTCGATCAAGTTGAGCATATAGGTTTCACCATTTTTGGCCGTATACGACAGCCTCACCGCCTGCGCTTTAATAGTGATGCCCCGTTCCCGTTCCAGTTCCATTTGGTCTAATACCTGGTCTTCCATTTCACGGGCAGAAAGCGCACCGGTATATTCTAAAATCCGGTCAGCCAAAGTTGACTTTCCATGATCAATATGGGCAATTATCGAGAAATTTCTAATATTAGCTGAATTCATGAAGGCGCCTCTCCTCTGATGTAAATACTTTTAAAATTATATCATCTGCCGCCTTCATACCGCAAGTGTTACCTTTGCTTCCTGATCAGCTCAAATAAGGTCTGGCTTGCCGCCTGTACATATGCGTGCAATTGAACCTTGGTGCGCACCGCTTCCTCGCTAAACTGCCTGGACCATAAATCAAGCAGGGCAAACTCCGGTGCCGCATCGATACATAAACGGATGGGAATTTCCCATTGTCGTGTCCCGGCCGTAACAACGATCTCTGTATCGGTGTTGCTGAGCACGGCCAGCGGGTAATCGGATTGAACCAGATACGAAGAGCCAAATAAATAAAAAGCGTAATAACCCTGGTCCTGCTGCCTGACATTAAACGCCTGCACGGTTTCATGGCGCCGGGTGAGCCCATTCATCTGCAGCTCCGCCGCATTGACACCAGCAACGATCAACAGCACCAATACCAGCAGTCCTCGCAAAACAACTGTTGTTTCCGCCAGACGAGTATCGTTCAAGTTATCACCTCAAGCTAATTGCTCATTTTACTGAAATTTATTTTCCGCAATAATCTCGGCCAGCACATCACCCAGCATTTCCATACTGCGTGCAGCCTCTTCCACACTGTTCTCCTGACAGCCAACCTCCAACAACAAGGCGTGAGGATGGAGATGCTGATTATAGCGCCACTCGACTAACTGGATCCCCCGCGATAATCCGGGGTAATGCTGGTTCAGCTTAGCATCAATCAGTTTGGCAAAAGCGTGATTTTCCTGCCAATGGGGCTGCTCCAGACCCGGTTGCCCCTGCGCCACCAGGATCATAATCCGGGCAGCCGGCTGTCCGTTGATCATGGCTGTTGTGTATTCCCGTTTTTGCGCGTCCCGGTGTATATCAAAAATCATTTGTATGGACGGATTATCCTCCAGCATTTTTTTTGCCGTAATTTCCGAAGGTCCATAGGCTTTCATAAAACTGGGATAATCATGAATAGTGGTGCTTTGGACGGCGGCAATATTGTATTTTTCCATTTGCTTGACTAATGCCTGTCCTACCTGGATGATATCGCCGGTCTGTCCGCCCGGCTTATGGTCCACCCCCGAGGTGGGGATATAAGACTCCGCCGTGTGAGTATGATAGATACCCACTAAAGGCTTGCTTTTATCCAGTTCTGTCTTCCCTGCGGCCTTGGAAAAGAGCGCCACTCGCTCCCCGCCAGTCATCGGTTTTGAACTTTTGATGCTTGCCACGACAGGTATTTCCGAATTGATCACCGAGCGCATATCGCGTAAATCAACAGACGTTAACATCATGAAAAAGTTGGATAATAGGCTAGCCGGGGTAAACTGACTTGTTCCGTTCTGTTGCTTTGCCGCCAATTCCAGTCCCGGCACACCGTAAAACAAGATCTCCTGCCATTGCGGCCAGGCGGTAAATGTCTCCTGCTCGATAGGGTAGAATTTGTTTACTGCTACAGGCACAGCCGTATCCTGGCTGAAAGCCTGTACTACTGCCAACGTACACAATAGCAAAATAACTGCGCCGACCCAAAAATAGGACTTCTTCATTTGCCGCTTATTCGTCGTACGATGCCGCTGCCGCCTTGATAACATCATTGCCTCCTACCGGCAACTTAGGTAGGGATCACCTGGAAGTTACCTGGTTTTTCTATGGTTGTCATCAATCATTACAAGAGTGCCGTATAGCCTTAACTATCAGCACGTCCTATATATATGTCCGGCAGCTATTCAATATGACTTAAGAAACCACTAAATTTAATTCACAATGCGCGTCCTTACGAATCTCTTTTTCACCTGGCTGCGTCAGCAAATCCTTGAGCAACCCAACTATTCCTGCATTCTTATTTTCTTGCCAGATGAAAAAATCTCTCACCAAAGCGACAGGTTTATTACATCAACCGATTCTTAATAATGGCAGTTAATGCAAGTAACGGTGAATATTGGCGTAATCAATATTTGGATGCATGGCCTGATTAATTCCTCCGGCCACTACCGCAGAGATATCGGCAATCTGACGGTCCACTTCCTTCGGCGTAACCATAAGGTCGCCCAGGGAATTAGGCAATACCTGCTTTACGATGGTGTGACGGTCGGCCTCGGAAAGCCGCTCCATACTCTTTAAATATCTGGCAAAGGCCGCCTGTTCCTGCATGGCATTAATGGTATCCATGGCTATGGTGGAGGCATGAACAACGGTCGGCACACCAATGGCGATAACCGGCACCTGCAGGGACTCTTGGGTTAAGCCAAACCGCTTATTACCTACGCCTGAACCGGGATGAATACCCGTATTGGAAAGCTGCACCGTGGTAACCACCCGGTGGCTGGCAGCAGCGGCCAGCGCATCAATCGCAATAACCGCATCCGGTTTGATCCGGCTAACGATGCCGTGAACAATTTCCGCCGTTTCCATGCCGGTAACCCCCAATACGCCCGGCGCAATCGCACAGACGGAACGGACGCCGCCTTTCAGCTCAGGTGATAGCATATCCTGCAAATGCCGCGTGACAACAATCTTTTCTACCGCCCGTGGGCCCAGGGCATCCGGTGTAATTTGCCAGTTTCCCAAACCAACCACCAGCACTGTGGCGTTTTGCGACAACGGCAGCAACGCAGCAAGTTCTTTAGCCAGCATTTGCATAACCTTTTCCTGTAACAATGTGTTTTTATAACGCAATCCCTGCGCTTCCACCGTAACATATTCGCCTTCAACCTTGCCCATCATCTGAGCCGCCTGCGGCGTACTGATTGTCACACGGGTGATGACCACATCCTCGTCATTGGCTGTTTTCACCGTCAAACCGGGAATTTTCTCTTCCACTTCTTGCGTCAGCATTTCCTGCGCTTCCAAAGCCAAATCAGTCCGCAAATTCCGGTGTCCGTATTCCATCTATCAATCACTCCTAAGCTTTGTTTTCTCTCAACCAACAACAATTACCCCTATTATGATCTGGAACATATTTTCCTATACCGCAGAATTCTCACTTGCTTTTACTGATAATTCATGCTAAAATATTGGAGGTAAAATGGTCAAAGGAGGTGAAACACTTGCCAAATATTAAATCATCTGAACGTAGTGTAAAAACTGATGCCGAAAGACGCGCAAAAAACTTTGCAGCTAAATCCACTGTAAAAAGCGCTTTCCGCAAAGTAGCTGAAGCTGTACATACCGGCAAAGCGGATGAGGCGAAAGCCTTCCTGACCAATGCTAGCAGCACTATTGATAAAGCTGTTTCTAAAGGCGTTATCCATAAAAATGCAGCAGCCCGTAAAAAATCCCGCTTAGCCCGCAAAGTCAACGCTATGGCTCAATAAGTTATAAAAACCCTATCCATTCAAGATGGACAGGGTTTTTTTGTTTTTCTTTTTATACTATTTTCTTGAAAATGTGATAAGATCTTCGAGAATTTTTGGTTCACTCCAAGGACGGCAGTACAGCGGTAGGCAAAAAAGGCCGCAAAGATGTCATGGTTTTGATGGGATAGTAGTATTATGACATAGACGAATGACGATTTCTTCCAGAACAGCCTCATTGGCTTGACTTGATTTAAAATCAGTGTCGGCCTGGGCGAGTGATAACAGCGCCTGGCGTAATTGCGCGATGCCGAACTGCTGGCTTTGTTTTATCTTTTTCTCACAAATATAGTTGACTAGTCCGGTCCGGGTTCCTATTTCACGGGCCGGCAAACCGGTTGCAACCATTTCCTTGATTCGCCAGAGCAAACGTATCTCCCGGGCCAGCAGGCCAATCAACTTAGCCGGATGCTCACCGGAAGCTAGTTGTCTGCCCAGTAATGGCAGGGCCTTGGCAACCTGCTTTTGCCCGATTGCCTCCAGCAGGGCAAAAACTGACAGTTCCGGAACGGACGCCAGCACCGCTTCCAAATCCTGCAATGTAATTATCGTTCGGTTGCCGGTGTAAAGCGATAGCTTTTCCAGCTCCGCTTCCAAAAAAACCAAAGAAATCCGGGGCATACTCCCCACCATAGCTAACACGGCTTCCATCGCATTGGCAGCTATTTTTTTTTGTCTTTTGCCAAGCTGCGCCTGTACCCACTGGGAAATATTTTTGGTATCCCAGGATTTAAAGGAAATAGCTTCAAAAGCAATTCCGCATTTTTCAATCTGTTTAAACAGCTTCCTTCGCTTATCCACTTTCTCAATTGTCGTTAAGACAAGACAAGTATAGTCCGGCATATCGGCGAGCACCTTCAGCAATCGCCCACTGCTCTTATCGCTTTTCCCAGATTCGTCCACCTCAGCATTGTCCTGTTTTGCCGCCCGGAAAAAAGCCGTATTATGGATGACAATAACCTGCTTTCCGCCCAGGAACGGTACTGTTTCCAAGAGACCAATTAACTCCTCGGGTTTAGGATCGCCATCCAGCACGGTCAAATTGCAGTCCCGTTCATCAGGCGTCAGCAATTGATCAATAATGGCATGCTCCAGTTGCTGGATAATATAATGCTCCTCACCGTATAACAGATATACAGGGCTTACCTCCCCCTGTCTGATCCGCTCTTCCAGTTGGCTATAGTTCATAGTTGTCCTCGACTCCTTATTCATCATAAAGGTAGGGATTAACCGTCATCGTTTGTCCATCAGTAACAACCCGTACGGCACCGGACCGGTCGGTACGATATACCCTGGTCTTGCCGGCAGCCAGCCGTGCCAGCGTTTCCGCATGGGGATGGCCGAAAGAATTGTGATAACCGACGGATATTACGGCAACCTGCGGCGCCACAGCCTGCAAAAAGGCAGCCGTAGATGACGTGCGTGAGCCATGATGCCCCACTTTCAGCAAATTACTTTTAATCGGCAGTTTCTCAGCCAGTATTTCCGCTTCGCCGGGAGCTTCCAAATCACCGGTAAACAGTATGCTCTGGTCACCGAACGCCACCCGTATGACCGTGGACGTTTCATTCCCCTCACTGGCGCTCCGGCTGCCCGCCGGAGCATACACTACCGTAAAGGTCACTCCGTCCAGTTCAATCTGTTGCCCTTGATATTGCGGGATCACTGCTTGCCTGTTTCTATGATATAACACAGCCTTTTCTGCCTGTGTATACTCCGCCTCCCGGGCCATTAATACACACTTGACCGGAATATGATTCAATATGGCAGCCGCTCCGCCGGCATGATCCTGATGTCCGTGAGTCAAAAAAAGATAGTCCAGTTCCGTTATCCCGTAATGTCTCAGGTAAGGATAAACAACCTGCTCGCCCAGGTCGAAAGAAGTACTGCCCATGGACCCGCCCGTATCCACCATCACCGCCCGGCCATGAGGTGTCGTAATCACAGCAGCATCGCCTTGACCAACATCAATAAAATGAATAATCACCGGTCTGGGGTAAACCAGACAAGCAGCCCAAACCAGTGCTGCCACAATGCTGAAGACCTGAACCCGGCCCGGCCATCGCCGCCATATCTCTAATGGTAACATAACCGGTTGGGGAAAGTAACCATATAGCCAAAATAAAAGCAGATAGTAGACGACACAAACAGCCCCATCCAGGGGAGGAAAATAGATGCTAGCGGCGGGAAGTGCCGCCAGCCAGGCTGTAGCCTGAAGCACCGCACCCAGGCAAAGGCTGCAGCCTGCAAACACGAGTCCGGCAAGCGCCGGAGCCCAGCTCACAAGCAACACACCAACTAGCCCCGCTATAACAATCCCCTCCACCATTGGCACAACAATAAAATTAGCGGTAAAGGAACTAAGGGAGTAATTGCTGAAATACCAGGCCGTCAAGGGCAGCGCTGCCAATTGAACGGCAAAAGTCGCGGCAACAACCTGTGCTAGCCGTTTCGGCAAACGTTGCAGCAAATGCACTGTCTTGGCATAAAACAAAATAAGCCCGGCTGTGCAAGCAAAAGAAAGCTGAAAACTGATATCATAGATCAGTTCCGGCTGCAAGGCCAGCATAAGCAGCAGGGACAGTCCAAAAGCGGCGGCTACATCTTTTTCCCGTTGCCAGACGACAGCCGCCAGGCCGGTCAGTCCCATAATCAGTGAACGCAGCACCGGCGCAGTCAACCCGGCGATAACAGCATACCCGGTAACCGCGATGGCCGTTATGACGGCGATTAAACCCGGTCGGAGTTTAAACCGTCTTCCCAGCCAGAGCATCGCCACACCAACCAACGCGACATGAGTTCCTGACACCGATAGAATATGAATCAGTCCGGTTGTCTGAAAATCGGTGATAACCTCCCGGCTGATTCCCCGATAGCCACCGAAGATCATACCGGACAGAATAGCCGCCTCCGGCGCAGGCATAACCTTTTCCATAGCAACAACAACCTGACGGCGCCAGTTATCCCGCCAGGCTTGCCAGGAAATGCCCCCTCCGGACAACTCAATAAGTCTTAAGGGACCGGCCGGCAGCAACCGCGCCCTGATCCCCTCCCGTTGCAAGGCGGCCACGGTGTTGATCGCGCCGGGATTATTATACCCATGAAGCTCGACAATCGTCCCCGCAGCACTAATTCTGTCACCACAGTCAATCGCCGCGGGTACTTTGTTCGCTGAGACGCTCAGACTGACCTTGCCGGTTACCGGTATCGCACTTTTTTTTTCGTTATCCGGTTTTGTCAGTCCCCAGGCTTCCACTATATATCTGAACTTAGTTTCTTCCCCGTTCGCCGTAAGCTCCTGCTTTTCAACAACCTGACCGCTAAGAATTACATCCTGACCGGCAAACAGGCTGACATCACTGGAGGGAATACTGACTGCCTGCAGATAGCGGATAGCACCGGCGAAAAAAAAGAGCGCCACCAGAGCAAAAACCAACCAGCCCGCCTCATCGCGCCGCCGGGCAAAACAAAACACAGCTCCCGCCGCAATCAGCCCCAGGCAATAAAGCAGCGGCAAATAAACCGCGCATAAACCGGCCCACCAAATACCGACTGCAAAGGCCGCGGCCACCACCACTAGAAGATTGCTTACTATCACAGACATCGGCATACACCAATTAAATGGTTATTTTATCGGCCAGCCGGTTAAATTTGGCTTCACCGATACCCGGGACATTCTTTAAGTCGGCAATGTCCTTAAACATTCCCGCAGTTTCCCGGTACTCCACAATCCGCTCCGCCATGGCGGGACCAATTCCGGGAAGTTTATCCAGTTCTTCCTTGCCGGCGCTGTTAATATTTACTTTTTCCTGCCCATCGCTGCTATGGGTTACCGTTCCGCCACCACCGGCCACTGCCGCACTGTTTTTATCCGGCACATGGATATGCATTCCGTCCCTGATTTTTTCCGCCAGGTTAATTTTGATCTGATCAGCGGCTGACGTCAATCCACCAGCCACCTGCACCACATCCACCACCCGGCTGTTAACCGGTATGTGGAATACCCCCGGCCGATTAACCGCACCGCTGATGTAAACAACACAGTCCTCCGCCGTTTTAGCCGTATTGACCTTGGTCGGATTTACCGCATCGGCGCTTTTCCGCTGTTCCTCCGACTGGACGGAAATCCGCTCGCTAACCGCCTGCTTTTGCCAGAAACTGTAGAAACTGGCTGTTAACAAAATGGCGGCAACAAGCATAATTACGATAATCCGTTCTCTGGTGAACATCCATCCGTTCCCCTCCGCAAAAGAATATCTGGTTCACCGAATTCGCCAAATATATCCAAAATCCTCCAAATGCACCAAAAAAAGCAGCCGTCCTACCAGCAGGTAGAACGGCTGTACTTTTTTATCCGATGGCTAAGCCCCTGAATAATACCGACTAAGCTTCCCTGTTGGGAAAAATCCCTTCTGGAAACGAGTCTCCATTTATTTCACTACAATATTGACCAGCTTTTGCGGTACGCATATTACTTTTACAACTTGCTTGCCTGCAATCAATTCCTGAACTTTCTGCTGTTCCATGGCTTTATCCTGCAATGCTTTATTGTCAAGACCTACGGGAACGACAATTTTATCTCTTACTTTCCCGTTAACCTGTAAAACAATTTCCACTTCATCCAGCTTAACCGCTTCCGGATCAAAGGCAGGCCAGCTTTCCTTGTGAACGCTGCCGGCCTCGCTGCCCGCAATGGCATGCCATAATTCTTCCGTAATGTGCGGCGCGAAAGGAGCCAGCAAACGAACCAGGGCGGCGACCAGTTCCCGGGCAAAAGCCGGCTGGACGGCAACATTCTGATCTTTCAATACATACATGGCATTGACCAGTTCCATTATGGCACTGATAGCAGTATTGAAAGTGAAACGTTCACCCACATCCTCCGTTACCTTTTTAATGGTTAAATGCAAAATCCGTCTTACATGCTGCTCTTCCTTGGACAAGGACGCAGCAGCCACTTCTGCTACCTCTGCGGTAAGGAAGGAATGATAGTAATGGATAATGCGCCAGAACCGGCCGAGGAAGCGATAGGCTCCTTCCACCCCCTGCTCGCTCCACTCCAGATCGCGTTCCGGCGGAGCCGCAAACAAGATGAACAGGCGGGCCGTATCGGCGCCGTACTTGCTGATAATTTCCTCCGGCGAAACCACATTGCCTTTGGATTTAGACATCTTGGCACCGTCTTTGATAACCATACCCTGGGTCAGTAAATTTTTAAACGGTTCATCGAAGTTGGTAAGTCCGGCATCTTTCAGTACTTTGGTAAAGAAGCGCGAGTAAAGTAAGTGCAAAATGGCATGTTCAATGCCGCCGATATACTGATCAACAGGCATCCAGTAATTCACCTTCGACGGGTCAAAAGGCGTCATAGTATTGCGCGGATCGGTATAACGCATATAATACCAGGAAGAACAAATAAAGGTATCCATCGTATCGGTTTCACGTCTGGCCTCACCGCCACATACCGGGCAGGAACAATGTACAAAGGACTCAGTGGTAGCCAGCGGCGACACCGATCCTGTATCAAACCGGACCTCGTCAGGCAGCATGACAGGCAAATCCTTCTCCGGCACCGGCACGGTGCCGCACTGCGGGCAATAAATAATCGGAATCGGCGCTCCCCAATATCTTTGCCGGGAAATCAGCCAGTCACGCAAACGGTAGTTCACCCGTTTTTTCCCTAGGCCATGCACTTCCAGCCATTTGGCGATTTCCGTCTTGCCCTGCTCATTATCCAGCCCGGTAAACTGTCCGGAATTAACCATAGTACCGGTACCGTCGTAAGCACCTGTCATAGTTTCAATAGTTAACTCCTGGCCCTGCGGCTGGATAACCAGCTGTTTTGCCAAATTATATTTGGTAGCAAACTGCCAATCCCGTTCATCATGGGCTGGTACTCCCATGACCGCACCGGTACCATATTCGACCAATACATAATTGGCAATCCAGATCGGCACTTGAGCGCCATTGAACGGATTAACGGCATAAACACCGGTAAACATCCCTTCTTTTTCCATCTCACTGGAAGTACGGCTGATTTCACTTAGATTGCGCACCCGTTTGATAAAGTCACGAATAGCTGTTTCATTCGGTTTGCCGGTGATAAATTTATCTACCAGGGGATGTTCCGCCGCCAACACCAGATAGGATACACCGAAAACCGTATCCTGCCGGGTTGTATAGACGGCAATTTTCTCCTCATATTCAGGGACAGGGAAACTGAATTCAGCCCCTTCGCTGCGGCCGATCCAGTTATCCTGCATCGTTTTGACCCGCTCCGGCCAGCCTTTAAGATCCTTCAAATCCTCCAGCAGCCGTTCGGCGTAATCGGTTATCTTAAGGAACCACTGTTCCAGCTCTTTCTTGACCACAACGGCATCGCAACGCCAGCAATGTCCGTCAATGACCTGTTCGTTAGCCAATACGGTATTGCAGTCGTTACACCAGTTAACCGTTGCCTTTTTCTTATACGCCAGGCCACGCTTGTAAAACAACAGGAATAGCCACTGGGTCCAGCGATAATATTCCGGGTGGCAGGTGGCCACCTCACGGTTCCAGTCATAGGAAAGCCCCAGTTCCTGCTGTTGGCGCCGCATGTTGGCAATATTGTTCCAAGTCCACTTGGAAGGCTGTACGCCATGCTTGATCGCCGCATTTTCCGCCGGCATGCCAAAGGCATCCCATCCCATGGGATGGAGCACATTATAGCCTTGCATCACTTTAAACCGGGCCACCACATCGCCAATAGAGTAATTGCGCACATGTCCCATATGTAAATTTCCCGAAGGATACGGAAACATTTCCAAAACATAATATTCCGGCCGCTGACGGTTGATTTCCGTACTGAATGCATTCGTTGCCAGCCATTCTTTTTGCCACTTTGCTTCGATTTCAGACGGAAGATATTTTTCGTCCATTACTTAATAACCTCCCTAATGTATAAAACAATCCTTTCGGTGCCCAAGAACCAAAAACGTCCCTGGCTATAAAAGCCAGGGACGAGACATTCCCGCGATACCACCCTGATTGACGGCGAATTGCCGTCCTCTCCTAGATCGCTAACGCCGATCCTGCGTCAGCCATTACATTTCACGGCTGCTCCTCTGCAGCGAGTTCGGCGCCTTCCCGGTTTGGCTTGCATCGTCCGCCAACTTTCTGTACCGGTCATCTCACCTACTACTCTGCATCCACGGATTATCAGATTACATTATATAGTAGTTCTTATATAAAGTCAAATTTTAGAACTTGTATTTAGTCATAGAAATGCTGGAGCGGCGAGCGATTTTTTCGCCAGACAAGGCAATTTTAGTGGACATAATGAGGTTATGACAAGGAAACTTAACGAAGTATAGCGAAAAAACCGCTGCCCATACAGTGTTTTCTAATAGTTGACTACAAATTCTTAATTTACCTCCAAAATTAGTCTTCTCTATATACTCATATTTAGCGATGACAGTTCATAAATTTAACCATCCAGCTATGGTTAAGGAGGCTTATCATGTATAAACTGATCATCGGCAATGTAAGAATCACCGTCCATGATGATGATATTACCCGGCAGGCAGCTGCCGACGCCGCCAAACAGGCCATTCATACTTCCGGCCAGCAGGGAAAATTGCTGAGCCTGATCGAATTGCGGACCACCGCTGACGGCATTGACGTACAAACGACGGAAAAAACCGGCAACCGGCTTGCCCGTAAAACTATCAAACAAAGCATGCTGGACGGCATATTGAATGCAGCCAGGGAAAAACTGATTCCCACAGCAGCTTTTACCAGTAAAGATGTCTGGTTCGACAGCGACACAGGGCAGGAATGGCGAGGCGCCGAAGTTGATTCCACCCGCGGCGAGCTGTTGCTACAATTGGAAAAATGGTCTCAGGAATTATAATTGTTATCCTTGATGCCATGTAAATAGATTTGCACAGCCTGCAGCAGGTAATTCTTATCATGCTCATTATCAACCGTCAAAAACTCCCGGGCTATCGGTTTAGCAATAAAGTAGAAATTCATAATTCCCACCAATGACAGTACGGCATAACCTGGATTCAGCGCCGCATTAAACTGGCGGGACGCCACTCCTTCGGCAAAGGCTTGATATAAAAAGGGGTAAATTTGTCCAATATAGCGCTTTACGACACTGTCCAGACCGGTTGTGGGGTTTGTCAGTTCACTGTGTAAAAAGCGGATCAGAAAAGGCCTGCTTTTGTGTATATCATACACGCCCTTGGCGTAGTACACAATCCGCTCTTCCGGGCTCATCGTTGTTTGAGCAGCCTGTTGCAGCAGACCGGTAATCGGCCGGAACTGATTTTCCAAGACCGCCAGGTACAAGCCTTCCTTACTGCCGAAATGATAGGATATGAGCGCACTGTTTACCTGGGCGGCATCAGCCAGCTCCCGGATGGATACGGCAGCATAACCCCTTTGGGCAAACAAGGAAGTGGCAGACTCAATCAGTTTGGCTTGCGTATCTTTTTCTGTCATGATGTTCTCCTGAAATGCTATTCTTACTCGAATGATTAAAGAATAGCATTTCTTTTTTCTTTTGTCTATGCGATTCCCTCTACCGTCCGGCTTCTCCTGAACAGCATAAATTGGCAAATAATTGCACATTACAGATAAATCACCTATAATGAATACAGATTTTGTTGTACAGGTCACGTCTGTACCGCCCCTGTCTGCATTAACAAGGAGGATTCTATGCATCAGTATTTGTTTTTTATCGGCGATTTTCCCATCCGGGCCTATGGTCTGATCCTGAGTCTTAGCATCATATTGGCAACCGGTACAGCTTACTATTTTGCCAAGCAGGACGGACGTTGGCATCAGCACGTTCCTGATATGGGAATTTATTGCGGCATCGCCGGCATTATCGGCGCTCGCTTATGGGATGTGTTTTTCTTTGACTGGGGGTACTATCACAATCATTTGCTGGAAATTCCATTCGTCTGGCAGGGAGGCATGGCTATCCAAGGCGGCGTTTTTCTTGGTGCCATAGTCGGGTACCTTTATACCAAGCGTCATCAGATTGACACCTGGGCTTTTGCCGACATCGTCGCCGCTCCGGCCATTATCCTCGGTCAGGCGCTGGGCCGGGCCGCCAATCTGTTGAACGGCGATGCCTTCGGACATCCTACAGGCGGCAACTTCGGCATTCTCTATCCCTCTACCACACTGGCTCATCAGGTATATGGCACACAGCCCTTATGGCCGGCCGAAATATGGGAAAGTCAGTTGGATATCGTTATCTTTGTGCTGCTGCTGCTTTTCCGTACGACCAATCACGCCAAGGGTCAGGTATTCATCCTGTATGCGGTGCTTTATTCCACGGCCCGTTTTTTCCTGGAATATTTGCGTGGTGATTACGGCACCTTACTATTGGGGTTAAAATCGGCACAGCTTACCAGTTTAGCAGTGATTCTAGCCGGAATCTGCCTATTTATTTGGGTGGGCAAATACGGCACACCGATTCAGGAGTCAAAAAAAACAAACAAAAGATAATCCTCTGCGGTAAAGAAACGGGCAGCCTGCTCAATATAGCGGGCTACCCTTTTTCTTTGCCATTATTCTTATCTTGATTCTGTCGCTTAGCAAGCCGCTCCCGGACAACCGCTTCATAGCCCTGATCACCGGGCCGGTAATAAACAGTGCCTGCCAACGCATCGGGCAAATACTGCTGTTCAACATAATGCCCTGGATAATCGTGCGGATACCGGTACTCTTTCCCGTGGCCAAAAGCTTTAGCTCCTTTATAGCTGCTGTCGCGCAAATGCAGCGGCACAGTGCCGCAATCCCTTTGTTTTACATCCTGCAGAGCATCGTTGATGCCCAGATACGCCGCGTTGCTCTTAGGCGCCGCCGCAATGTAGGTGACAGCCTGTGCCAAAGGAATCCGCGCCTCCGGCAGGCCAATAAACTGCACGGCCTGCGCCGCCGCCATCGCCAGACTGAGCGCCTGAGGATCGGCATTTCCGACGTCTTCTGCAGCACAGATCACAATTCTGCGGGCAATAAATTTTACATCTTCACCAGCCGCCAGCATCCGGGCCAGATAATGCAGCGCCGCATCAGGATCGGAACCGCGCATGCTTTTAATCAACGCCGAAGCTACATCATAATGGTTATCGCCATTTTTATCGTATATTTGTATTTTTTCACCGGCCACAGCATGTACAAAGTCCACAGTCAGCCGTTTTTCTTGCGACACTTCCAATAAACCGACGGCTTGCTCCAATATATTCAGAGCCACCCGGGCATCACCGCCGGAAATATCGGCTATCGTCGCCAGGGCCAGCTCATCATATTCGATTGCCAGCTGGCCCAGTCCCCGCTCTGCATCAGCCGTTGCCTGCCTGATAATCCGCAGGACGGCTTCTTTATTAAGAGGCTGTAACCGTACCACCCGCATGCGGGATAAGAGCGGGGAATTCACTTCAAAATAGGGATTCTCGGTTGTCGCACCGATCAAAATAACCCGTCCATCCTCCACAAAAGGCAGCAACACATCTTGCTGGCCCTTATTAAACCGATGGATTTCGTCAATAAACAGTAACGTGCGCTGCCTGTGCAAAATAAGGCGCTCCTTAGCCCCTTCCGTTACTTTACGGACATCGGCAATCCCCGCCGCCACGGCATTTAACTGTTCGTAATGGCTGCCTGTCTGATTGGCAATGACATTGGCCAGTGTTGTTTTTCCCGTACCTGGCGGACCGAATAAAATCATCGAAGGAATATTATCGGATTCGATCATTTTTCGTAGAAAACTCCCCTGGCCGACCACCTTATCCTGTCCGACAAACTCCTCCAGGCTCCGAGGCCGCATACGCGCGGCCAACGGTTCATTCTTCCTCCCTGTTTCCTGCTGCAGGCTGTATGAAAACAAATCCATTTCCGGTTGTACTCCTTTCTCCCCTTGCTCCCGGCAATACCACCGTATCCCACGCTGTTTTTCCGGCCAGCCCCGGGATAGGCGAGAGCATCTCTCATATAAGTTAACATTCTCTCCAAATCGTTATTTATCCTGTCAAATAGAAAAAACCTAAGCCTCTTGCCGACGCTTAGGTTGCTTTTTCTTGCCTTCTTCCCCACCATGCCGTATATCGCCGCTGTTTTGAACCTGCCCTAAGCAGGTGGGCACCCTCCTGCTTACTTTATGTGTCCTCGCGAAAGGCATGCATGCGATAAACAGAGTCAGGTTCCCTTATTTACGGTGTTGGCTCAAAACATTGGCACCCACGTACATAGCAGGGTGAGAAAGGCAATGTTTATGCTTTTATATTATCAAAAAATTTCGCCAATTGCAAGTTTTCCGTCGTGGAACATTATTCCAGGCGGTTTATCCGGCAGCCAAGCGGTGCTAAGATTACCGTCCTCTGCAAGCGGGCGTTATACCCTCATAGGCACAGTCGAGCAACTAACTTCCCGGGTACTTCCGACTAAGCTTCAGGGGGTGTCAAAATCCCTCCTGAAACAAGTCTCATTTATTTGCTGACCGGTTTCTTAAGTACAATATCCGTCTTAATCGACAGTTCCTTAAGCTGCGCCGGCGATACCTCCGAAGGCGCCTGGGTCATTACGTCGGTGGCGCTTTGCGTTTTGGGGAAGGCAATGACATCGCGAATCGAAGAACGCTTGGCCATCAACATGATCATCCGGTCCAAACCAAAGGCGATACCGCCATGAGGAGGCGTACCATATTCAAAGGCTTCCAGCAGGTAACCGAATTTTTCCATAGCTTCTTCTTTGCTCAGTCCGATTGCTTTAAACACCTTTTCTTGTAAATCGCGGTTGTATATCCGGATACTGCCGCCGCCAATTTCGGTGCCGTTCAAGATCATATCATAGGCTTTTGCTTTCATCTGCCCCGGATTGGTGTCGATCAGAGCAGCATCCTCATCGCGGGGAGCGGTAAACGGGTGATGCATAGCAGTCCAGCGTTTTTCTTCCTCATCATACTCAAACATGGGGAAATCGACAACCCACAGGAACGCCAACGCATCGGGGTCAATCAAATTAAGCCGCCGCGCCATTTCCAGACGCAGTTGGCCCAAAGCGGCTGCTACTACTGCCGGCTTATCGGCAATAATCAGAAGCAAATCACCTTCCTGAGCGTTGGTGGCAGACAATATCTGCTGGACTTTCTCTTCACTAAAGAACTTGGTGATCGGCGATTTAATTCCTTCCGCCGTGTAACAAATCCAAGCCAGCCCTTTGGCACCATAGATATTCACATATTCAACCAGACCGTCCAATTCACGTCTGGGTATTTGGGAATAACCTTTAACATTGATTGCCTTTACCTGACCGCCGTTAGCCAGGACAGTCTCAAACACTTTGAAGTCCGAACCGCGTACCGCGTCAGAAATATCCATCAGTTCCATGCCAAACCGGAGATCCGGTTTATCGGAACCATACCGGGCCATCGCATCTTCATAGCTCAACCGCAAAAAGGGTGTCGGGATGTCCATATTCATGGTTTCCTTGAACAAATAGGCAATCATGTTTTCCATCATGACCAGAATTTCCTCGCGGTCCAGGAAGGACATTTCAATATCCAGCTGGGTAAATTCAGGCTGACGGTCAGCCCGCAAATCTTCGTCACGGAAGCAGCGGACAATCTGGAAATACCGCTCCATACCGGCCACCATCAAAATTTGTTTGAAAATCTGCGGAGATTGCGGCAAGGCAAAAAACTTTCCAGGATTCACCCGGCTGGGCACCAAATAGTCGCGGGCACCTTCCGGCGAGCTTTTCATCAGCATCGGTGTTTCAATTTCCACAAAACCATTATGATCGAAAAAGTCGCGCATGGCTTTGGTGACATGATGACGGAGCATCAAGTTACGTTGCATTTCCGGACGGCGCAAGTCCAAATACCGGTACTTGAGGCGCAATAACTCATCAACATCCACATTGTCCTGAATATAGAAGGGAGGTGTCTTAGCGGCATTTAAAATCCGCAGTTCCTCTCCATATATCTCGATTTCACCGGTAGCCACGTTGACGTTAACTGTTTCCGCCGACCGCAAGCCCACTTTCCCCTTTACACAAAGTACGTATTCGCTGCGCACCGTTTCCGCCTTTTTGAAAATATCGGCATATACATCCGAAGAGAATACAATTTGCACAATACCGGAACGGTCTCTTAAATCAATGAAAATTAAACCGCCATGGTCACGCCGGCGGGCAACCCAGCCACACAATACAACCGTTTCGCCATTCATCGCCTTATTCAAATCATTACAGGAATGAGTCCTTTTCAGTCCTACCATCGTATCCATTTCACTATTCCTCCGTCTCTCTTTGAATCTTGCCTGTAACGTCAGCCACAGCAACCAATTCCTGCTCGCCGCTGTGCATGTTCTTTAACATTACCTTGCCATCAGCCATTTCTGCTTCGCCAACAATCGCAACATATCGGGCCGGATACTTATTAGCATGTTTCAGTTGTGCCTTGATGCTTCTGTCCATATAGTCCATATCGGCCCGGAGACCGGTCTGCCGCAAGTCGCACAACAGGCGAAAGGCATAACTTTGCATGTCTTTGCCCATGGGGGCTACAAAAACATCGATATCGCCGGTTGTATCGGGTAATAGTTTTTGCTTTTCCAAAGCCAGCATAACCCGTTCCAGGCCAATAGCCAGGCCAATGCCCGGCGTCGGCTGTCCGCCGCACTCGGCAACCAGACCGTCATAACGGCCACCGCCACATACGGCGCTCTGTGCTCCCAGCGGCGCATACTGAATCTCAAAGGCGGTTTTTGTATAATAGTCAAGACCCCGCACCAGTCTCGGATTTAATTGATAATCAATACCGGCTGCGGTAAGCAGCACTTTTAGCTGAGAAAAATGTTCCCGGCATTCATCGCATAAGCAATCAATCACTTCCGGCGCACCGGCCGACAGGTTAGTGCAAGTCTCCTTCTTACAATCCAGTATTCGCATCGGATTACGGTCAAACCGCGACTGACAGTCGGAACACAATTCCGGCAATTTATCCGCTAAAAAGTCCTGCAGTCTTTTACGATAGACAGGACGGCATTCCGGACAACCTACCGAGTTAATATACAGTTTTAAATCATTGAGACCCAGCCGTTGAAAGAAGGTTACGGCCAGGATGATAATTTCCGCATCCACCGCCGGTCCCTTGGCCCCCAACGCCTCTATGCCAAACTGATGAAACTGGCGGTAACGACCTGCCTGCGGCCGGTCATACCTAAACATGGGCCCCATATAAAACAACTTAGCCGGCAAAGGCCCGGCATACAGCTTGTTTTCCAGAAAAGAACGGACTGTCGCTGCCGTATTCTCGGGACGTAAGGTCAGGCTCCGTCCCCCCCGGTCAGTAAAGGTGTACATTTCCTTTTCCACGATATCCGTAGTTTCACCAATCCCGCGAAGAAAAAGTTCCGTATGCTCAAAAACCGGCGTACGGATTTCCTGATACGCAAAAGAACGGCATACATCACGCGCTGTTTTTTCGATATATTGCCAATACCCGCTGGAATCCGGTAATATATCCTTTGTTCCGCGCGGACCTGTTGTCAACATGTAAAAAATTCCTCCTCGTTATTCAAACAACCCTGCAATAACCGCATTTCGCTCCGCAAGGTAGGTTGTAAGATTTTTCATATATGTATGGACATCCTTGGGATGATAGCAATTTTTAATTTGGCCGGTAAGGGGCTGCACCGCTTTGGTCGTTGCCGCCGGGCCAACGCCAAGGATTGTCTGGTTTTCCTCCATAATCTGGACATTATAGATACATTCTGTTCCCGCTTTTGCATAGCCAACATTTTCTAAATTACCGGACATATATTTCTGCCGGTACAGATAGTAAGGATGCATGTTTAATTCAGCCATGGCTTGTCTGGCAATGGCCAACATGTTTTCTGTCGTTTGGCGTCCCGGCAGTAACTCACTGCATTCCTCCAGCGACATCTTAAGCCTGGACCCCTTTTTCAAAGCTAAAGTGTGTACCGTTACATTATCCGGGTGTAACGCCGCAATACGGGTAACGGTATCTTGCATATCCGCTTCCGTTTCCCCCGGCAAACCGGCGATAATATCCATATTAATATAAAATTGCTCCATACTGCTCAATTTTTGGAACATACTTATTATATCCTCAACAGTATGCTTTCGTCCAATGAGTTTTAAAGTTTTTTCCTGCATAGTCTGAGGATTCAGGCTTACCCGATTGACGTTATACTGTTTCAGTAGCTCCAACTTGATCTGATTCAAGCTGTCCGGCCGGCCGGCTTCCACGGTATATTCCGCAGGAACGGTTTCTCCCAGAAAGAATTTAACCATTTCCAGTAGTTGCCGGAACTGTTCATTAAGCAGGCTGGTTGGCGTTCCCCCGCCAATATATACTGTTTGAAGCTCCAGTCCGTATTGGTCGATTAATTGTCTGGCAGCGCGTAAATCCATTGCCAGAGCCGTCAAAAAACTCCCTACCGCGGCTTCTGCGGGGAGTGCAAAGCCTGGGAACGAACAATACAGGCAGCGGGACGGACAATAAGGAATGCCGATATACACACTGATTTGCCTGGCGTTATGACGAAACTGAGGCAGTCGGTTCTGACGGCCGACCACCTCAACAATCAACTCAGCCTTATCTCTGTCCAGAGCATAATCGCCAATCAGCTTATCAATCACCGTTTCCGGTGTCAAACCGGGCTCCAGTAATTTCCGGACCATTTTACCAGGCCGTACCCCGGACAAAATGCCCCAGGGTCCGCCTTTCTCACCTGTAATCCGCCGCATAAGCAAAAGCAAATTCAGGCGTACCAGCCGGCGGGCCGTCTTAGCGGCTTCCACCGGCAAGGAAGCCGCCTGATGAGCTTGTTCAAAAGAGATCACTGCCGCGGACTCCCGTACAAAAACCGCTGTGCTGACCCGGACTGCGTCAGCTTCTATTGCCGCATAATTGTCGATATAGAAGCTGTCTTCCGCTAGCTGTTGCCATGAACTCCGGCCTAGCGGCGGCCCAGCGGCACCTATTTGAAACAGATTCATAATGGCCCGGATATCCTGTAAAAACAGCTCCTGATTTTCTCCGCTGAAATACGTACTAGGTCTCACTTTTCTTTTGGCACTCCTGACAATAGCCGTAAAACTTAAGCTGGTGATCCACCACCGCAAAATTGCTTTTCCGGGCTACCGCACTTTCCAGTGCATCCAGCAAATCATCCTCAAACTCCCTCACCTTACCGCAGGACAGGCAGATTAAATGATGATGATGGTGGCTGGTGCTGTCTTCGTTAATCTCATAGCGGCTACGGCCATCACCAAAGTCCATCTTTTGCAAAACCGATAAATCACTCAGCAATTCCAACGTCCGGTATACGGTAGCCAAGCCGATTTCCGAGGACTGATCCCGTAAAATGTTATGCACATCCTCCGCGCTTAAGTGTTCTCCCTGATGATCGAGAAAAGCCTGCAGCACAATTTGACGCTGTGAAGTCAATTTATACTGCCTTTCCCGGAACATCTCCTTTAATTGGGCCATAGTAATACTCATTTTTCATTTCACCTATCTTTCTCTATGCCATAAATGTCTAACAAGTACTCTCAAGAGCGCCGCTACCGGCACTGCCAGGATCATTCCCGCAATGCCAAATAATTTTCCGCCCACCAGCAGACTGATAATAATGATAACAGGATGAAGTGCAATCGAATGTCCCATAATCTTGGGTACAACCACATGATTTTCAAGCTGATGGATCATCAGGTAAAAAACAATCACCTTAAGCGCCAGTGCCGGCGCCGTTGCGTAAGCCAGTAAAATGGCCGGCAAAGCGCCAACAATCGGACCGACAATCGGAATGGTTTCCGTAAGCATCGCCAGCAGCCCCAGCACCATGGGATACTGGACACCCATAAGGTACATGCCGGCAAACACCATGAGACCGATCACAATACTCACCAGAATCTGACCGCGAATGTATTGACTTACCACCTCCGCCATTTCGTCGATAATGACGTTCGCTTTATGCCTGGTCTCACCGGGAAATACCGCCAGGATATCCCCTTTTAAAAACCGCCAGTCCTTAAGAAAATAATAGGTCAACACAGGTACAACGACTAGTTCAACCGCTCCCGACGCAACGGAAAAAGCCGTATTCAGCATCCGTTTCGCCAGATCAATCGTGTATGCTGTGGCCCCATTCAAGACTTGATCGATAATATTGTGAATATTATCTGGTATTTCCACATTATGTGTATTTCTTTCAAACTCTATCGAAATCATCTTTAACTTAAAGATCAGCGCAGGCAAATCAGCCAGGAATTTATAAAACTCAATAATAAAAGGTGTAAACAAAAAGACCGCAATGACCGTCACCAGTATGGCTGCACAAATAAATGATAAAAGAGTTGCCACGCCCCGGGGCAAATGCCGGTGAAAAGGCCAGATGGGAACAGCTACGAAAAAATCCACCACGGGATTTAAAATAAAAGATATCACCATGGCCAGCAGAATAGGTAAATAAATAGCGCTCACTTCATTTACCAAATAGATAATAACGGCCGCAGCCACCAGTTTTAAATAGCCTGTTTGCGTCTTGGTCAACATAGGTCTCACATACGGATGAAGGAATTCATCCGGCGCTCCCATCCAATGGTGGTAGCCGGTCCATGCCCCGGCAGCACCTTTATATCATCCGGCAGCACCATCAATTTTTCCCGTATCCCGGCAATCAGCAGTTCGCTGGACCCGCCGGGGAAATCGGTCCGACCGACCGATTCGGCAAACAGGGTATCGCCACTGAGCAAAAACTTGTCTCCCAACAGACAGATTCCACCAGGCGTATGTCCGGGAGTATGGAGCACCCTGAGCGTTCCTTCCCCGACAGCAACTAAATCCTCTTCCTGCAGGAGCCGGTCCGCCGCCTGACAGATTACCGGCGCGCCGATATAAACAGACAGATTGCGTTGCGGACTTGTCAGCATGGCTGCATCGTCGGCATGAATATAAACAGGCGCCTGGGTGGCCTCCCTGATTTTATCGTTCGCCGTGATATGGTCGGCGTGTCCGTGGGTATTCACAATGGCCGTTACCTGGAGTTTTTGCTCCTGCACTGTTTGCAATATTTCCGCCGCGTTGGCACCGGGATCCACCACAATGGCCTGCCGTGTTTTCTCACAATAGACAATATAACAATTGGTCCCCAATGCCCCTACTTCGATGGCTATCACTTCCATGTAATCCCTCCTAAAAGGTTCTCTTACTATCCAACAGCAGCGTTACCGGTCCATGATTAGCCAAAGTGACAATCATTTCCGCCTGAAACTGCCCAGTGCCAACCCTCACTCCCAATGAAGAACAAACTTTTACAAACGCTTCGTACAACTCATTGGCCTCACTAGGCGGTGCCGCCATTGAAAAACTGGGCCTGCGGCCTTTGCGGCAGTCTCCCAGCAAAGTAAACTGCGAAACGACCAGTAATTCTCCCGTGATATCAAGCAGGGACAAATTCATTTTCCCCTCCGAATCAGGAAAAATGCGCAGGTTTACAATTTTTTCCGATAAATACTGAACATCCTGCAAGGTATCCCCCTGTTCAACTCCCAGCAAAACAGTCAGGCCCCGTTCAATCCGGGAAACAATCTGCCCGTTCACCGCAACGCTTGCCTTATCGGTTAATTGGACTACAGCCCTCATGCCGTACCTCCTACACTAAGCGTCGCCCGATGCACACTGTATACATCTTTCACCCGACGGATTTTGGTCATAATATGCTCCAGTTGATTTAAATTGCTGATATCCAGTGTTAAAGTGATCACCGAGGTTTTATTCTTTTGCGGCCTTGCATTGACCGAGCTGACATTGGTCTTGCTTTCGGCGATCACCATGAGAATATCGGACAACATGCCAGCCCGGTCAACGCACTGTACCTCAATGGCCACCTTATAGACGCTGTCGGTATTGATGTCCCAGCTAACCTCAATCATCCGGGCGTACTCCTCGGGATGTCTTAAAATGTTCGTGCAGTCGGCCCGGTGAATGGATACGCCACGGCCTCGCGTAATATAGCCAAAGATCGGATCACCGGGGACAGGATTGCAGCAGCGCGCCAACCGCACCATTAGACCGCCTTCCCCTTCGACCAAAATGCCATGGCTGGATTTTTTCTTCGTATTGTGTTTCGGCTTCAAATCGGCCAACAGTTTCGACACATCGGGTGGCGCCGCTTCCCGCAATTCCTTTTTATAGATTTCAATAAATTTAGCCATGACGGCATGGGACGTAGTACCGCCAAAGCCCAATGCCGCAAACAAATCATCAGAATTTCCCGCTATATTCAGCTTCTTGGTAATTTCATTCAACCGGTCGCCTTTACTGACCTCTTTCCAGTCATAACCGAGTTTTTTGCATTCCTTCTCAATCAGTTCCCGGCCTTTGCTGATATTTTCTTCCCGTTTTTCCTTCTTAAACCATTGTCTTATCTTGTTTCGTGTATCGGAAGAGCCAACGATATTGAGCCAATCCCGGCTGGGACCGCTGCTTTGCTTGCTGGTAAGAATTTCGACAATATCGCCGTTTACCAACGTATACTCCAGTGGCACAATCCGGCCGTTCACTCTGGCGCCTACACAGCGATGTCCCACATCGGTGTGGATCCGGTAGGCAAAATCAATCGGTACCGATCCGGCCGGCAAATCGATGACATCACCTTTGGGCGAAAAAACAAACACCTCGTCGGCAAAAACATCCAGCTTCAACGTCTCCATGAATTCTCTGGGATCCCGTAAATCCTGCTGCCACTCCAGTAACTGACGCAACCAGGACAGCGTTTCATCAAAATCTTTGCTGGTCCCTTTACTGCCCTCTTTGTACTTCCAGTGAGCGGCAATGCCGCACTCGGAAATCCGGTGCATCTCCTGTGTCCTGATCTGGATCTCCAGGGGATGCCCTTCTGTCCCGATCACGGTCGTGTGCAGCGACTGATACATATTGGATTTGGGCATAGCAATATAGTCTTTAAACCGCAGCGGCAACGGCTTCCAAAGGGTATGCACGACACCTAACGCACCATAACAATCCTTTACGGTATCCACGATGATGCGGATGGCCGACAGGTCATAGATTTCACTCAGATCCTTATTTCCTTTAACCATCTTTCGGTAGATACTGTAAAAATGCTTAGGGCGCCCCTGAATGTCGGCCTTGATCTCCACTGCCTTCAGCCGTTCCGTCAATATGTCAATGGCGGAATTGATCAGCAACTCCCGCTCTTTGCGTTTTTGTTTTACCTTCTCAACGAGCTCATAATATTTATCAGGCTCCAGATAGCGAAAAGCCAAATCCTCCAGTTCCCATTTAATATTCGACATCCCCAGCCGATGAGCCAGTGGTGCAAATATCTCGATTGTCTCCTGGGCGATTTTTCGCTGTTTGGGTTCCGGCATATATTTCAAGGTACGCATATTATGCAATCGGTCGGCCAGCTTAATCATAACCACCCGTATATCCTTCGCCATCGCCAGAAACAGCTTTCGCTGATTTTCCAGTTGTTGCTCCTCTTTGGATTTATACTCAATCCGGCTAAGCTTGGTAACACCGTCTACCAGCATGGCGATTTCCTTGCCAAATTTCTTTTCCAGTTCCTCCAGAGAAAATTCCGTATCTTCCACGACATCATGCAGGAGTGATGCGCTGATGGTTACAGCATCAATTTGAAGATCAGCCAGGATCTTCGCGACACCCAGCGGATGGAGAATATACTCCTCGCCGGATATGCGCTTTTGCCCTTCGTGGGCATTATAGGCAAGGCGGTACGCCTCCTCAACGAGATGAATCGGAGCGTCCGGCTGGTAAGACTGTATCTGGCTGATAACATCTTCTATGGTTATATTGGTTTGTGTAGACATACGCATACCCCGCTATAAAACATATGATAATGAATTGAATTCTTACTTCAATAACTGACTAAAGAAACTACATTATATCCGGCCAATCTTTCTCGGCCCTGCAAATAGGACAGTTCAATCATAAAGGTTATGCCAGCCACCTCACCGCCCAGTTCCTCAATGAGAGCAATCGTGGCCAATGTCGTTCCGCCAGTGGCCAGCAAGTCATCGACAATTAATACCCTTTGTCCCGGCAAAATAGCATCCTTATGCACTTCCAGTGCATCATGACCGTACTCCAGCGAATACTGATGGCGGATTGTTTCAGCCGGCAGCTTGCCGGGTTTGCGCACAGGAATAAAACCTGCTCCCAGCGCATAGGCCACTGGTGCACCGACCGCAAAGCCACGTGCCTCCGGGCCGACCACCAAATCGATTTGCTGGTCTTTAAACGAACCGGCCAATTGATTAATGGCAGCTTGAAAAGCCTCGCCATCTTTCAGCAGCGTCGTGATATCCTTAAAGCGAATACCCGGCTCGGGGAAATCCATAACCACTCTAATTTTTTCTTTAAAATTCATCTGTACGGCCTCCTAATTCGTGATCCGGTATTATTAAGCTATCCATGTTAGAATTTCACCGGCAGTGGCCTCCATAAGTTGCCGAGCAAAACGGGAAAACTCCTCCAGTTTTGCTTGGCCCGCCCGAAACGTCAGAGACTGCTCAATATCCAATTTATGCCCGGGCGGTTTTGAAAGCGCTAGACGCCAGCAACCATCCTGTCCGTTCAGAACTTCCAGTAATTTCAACTCGGTCAGAATTTGCAGCGCAGCAGCCACACCGTCTTCTGTTATAACTATATTATACTTTTTAAAAATCATTTCTTTTATCGTCTGGGCCGTTATATCCACTGGTCGGTCTTGCTCAGTTTCGCTCCGCAGCAATAGGTAAACATACCCCGTAATCGCCCTATCAGGCAGGCTGGATTTAAGAAACGAACCGGTCTGACCAATATCGTTTTTGCCAAAGACCAAATGCAGCCGAAAACTGTCAGCGTCCCGTTCCAGCTTGCTGCATTGCTCGCTGAATTCCTTTTTATTCAATGCGGCATGGTAAAACACGACATGCCTTACCGCTGGAAGGGTAATGTCCACACAGGCATTGGGCACAAGTACAATTGCCTGCAGTTCCCGGCTCTGCCACCGGCTTTCTATCATCCCGCGCCGCTCGGCCGTGCATTGCTGGCTGTACCAGTCTACGGCAAACCGGCCGTCAGCAGCCAGCGTTAGCTGTCCGATCAACTCGCCTGCCTGCACCGCTGTATTTACATAAATAACCGTTTTTTCACCTGTCGCCAAAACTGTCAGGATATGTTCCAGCTTGTTGACGACATTGCGATAATCATGCAATTCCAAATGATGGTTTGACGATTTTATTATAGCATGGTTTTCTTTTTCTTTCACTGCCGGACGTACATCCAACGCCTTTAGCTGCAAATTCCGGGCACCGTTCCACTCGTTAATTTCCGGCACAAAAGCGACATCGACCCGGCCGCCGTTACCGATAACCGGAGCCAAAGAACCTAACTGCCAGGCAATCACATCGCTGCCGCATTTTTTTTGCTGAACTCTCATTTTCAGATGGCGTCCCTCCTGGCCGATCGCTCTGGCCTGAGACACCTCCAGGTTTTCACAGGCTAACAGCGGGGCGGCGTTTCCCATGCCATAGGGAGCCAATCGTTTCAATTCCTCCACCAAGCTGAAATCCACTTCTGTCAAAGAAACTAACGCATCAATCTGCAATTCCGGAATCAGGGCTTCCGGCGGTAGCACCTTTCCGGCAATGTCATTCAGCCGTTGCCGGAAAGCCTCCAGATTTTCCGGCAAGATGCTAAAGCCGGCGGCCTGGGAATGTCCGCCGAAATGCAAGAGCAAATCGGCACATTGCATAAGCGCCAGATAGATATCAAAACCGGCAACACTGCGGCACGAACCGCGTCCCTGACCATCCTGAAGGGCAATCATAACCACCGGCCGGTAATATACATCGACTAAACGGGAAGCTACAATTCCGATGATTCCGGGATGCCACTGTCCCGCCAGTACCATGACCTGATCGGAGCACTGTCCGGCCGCCTGCCCGGCTTCTTCCAGAATCTGTTTTTCAATATTTTTTCTTACCGTATTCTCATTTTCCAGCAATGCGGCAATTTCTTGTGCTCTCACCTCATCCTCGGTAATCAATAGCTCCACAGCCAAATCAGCCTTTCCCACTCGCCCTGCCGCATTAATTCGCGGGGCAAGCACAAAGCCGATTTTATCAGCTTCCAATTGTTCCGGCAGCAGTTTACAGGTATTCATAAGAGCCCGAAGACCGGTATTGGTTCCCTTTGCCATTTCCGCCAATCCCGCTTTTACCAGTATCCGGTTCTCACCCAGGAGCGATACCACATCCGCCACTGTACCCAGCGCCACTAGATCCAGACAATTAAGCAGGCTGTCCTTTCCCTGGTAGTGACACCAGAGTGACTGACATACTTTATAGGCAACACCGACTCCGGCCAGTTGTTTCTCCGGATAACCGCAGTCCGGTCGTTTCGGATTGATTACGGCATAAGCCGGCGGCAATTTTTCCGGCGGCTGGTGGTGATCGGTGACAATAATATCCACACGTTCCTGTATACCGGCAATTTCGGCTGCGGCGCTGATTCCGCAGTCAACAGTAACAATCAACCCGGCCCCTTGCTCATACAAACGCTCCAGCGCAGCAGCGTGAACCCCATATCCCTCGCTTTGACGGTCAGGTATATAATATCCCACTTCACCGCCCAACTGTCGTAACGTCCGGTAAAAGAGCGCGGTGGCGGTAATACCGTCCACATCGTAGTCACCATATATGGTGATTTTCTGTTTATTGTCCAAGGCCGCCTTAATACGCTGTACGGCTCTGTCCATGTCTTCCAACTGCTGAGGATCATGGAGCGCTTCTTTTGCACCATACAAGAAAGCCTTTGCCTCTTCTATATTATCCAAACCCCGGTTCAGCAAAATCTGAGCCGTAATCCTGCTGATTCCCAGCGCAGCACTCAGCCGGGACTGGATATCGGGCCGGGGCTGTACGGGATTCCATCTTCTACAAATCCTGGACATGATACCTCCACAGAGCAAAATAAATAAATAAAATGACGAATTGTACTATATTTCTAGAACATTTCTCAATATTCCTTTAAAAATGGCAATAAAAAAGCTACTATGGCAGTAGCGGACGCCATGTTGTCTTCATGGCATAAACAAATAGTTAGCGGCCAGTCCAAACAGGATTAAACCACAAACTCCCCGTAATAGCAAAAGTATAAATAAATAGGAGGCTCCCCGGATAAAGTCATCACGGCTAGGCATCAGAGTCTTACCAATTAACGTCTGCCAGACAAGTATGCCAGGCAAAGTTCCGATAAAGGCACTGGTCATCAATACTCCGGCAAAATTTCCGACTGCCGTATCAATGACAAAATGCAACGCCTGTTGTTTCATTAGATAGCCTCGCACTAGTCTGCCGCCCAGTTCGGCGATCAGAACAACCGTTAGTACAACCGGCCAGAAAAACGACGGCAAAAAAACCTCTGTCGCCATATAATAACCGGCAATCCCCAAGGCAATCATGGCGGTTCCCGGCAAATTAGGCGCTAATGTGCAAACCACGCCAGCCATCATCCACAAAATCAGTATCGCTTTCCATAACAACATCAATCGGATACGCCCTTTTAGAAAACAGTGTAGTAACAAACTCATATTTCAATCAAATGACTTGTCTGAATTTCCATTTGCTGCGTTGTCATCAATCGGCGTAGGAACGGCTATACCTCATTCCTCTGTCTTGCAGATGAAAATTCATCCTACATACTTTGACCAAAATAGGAACATGCCACTACACTAGCCTTTACTGCCGGTATAGGAAATATACGCTATACAATAAAAACACCACCATACTAAGCCCCGCAATACTGATAATCGATAGCATAACGGTAAAAGGCAAATAGCTGCCAAGTGAAACCAGGACATAGGCAATGGTTAGCGAACGCCAAAAAGAATAGCCTGTCAACACACTTACCTGTCGTGCGTTGACCAGCATAGCCGGTGCCATGGTATTCAAAAAGGTACAAAACAATGCCAAATGAAAAAGCCACCACACCGGTTCGCTTAAAAAGCGGCCGGCAAGGCCGGATAAGGCCAGCGGCCCTGTTGCGGCTGTCCCGACGATCAACTCGGCAACCAGCAGGGTAAACATGCCTTCCAGAAGCTTGGCAAGTATTACCAGCAGAATGGTCTTATACCCCTTCCCCGCTAGATGAGCTGCCGCTTCCACGGTGAGAATGGAACGCATACCGCCGATATTATAGCCAATTAGAATGCTTAAGGTAATCCAGCTAATATTCTGCCACTGCGGCCAGCTCAGTGACCATTCCGGTTTAGTGGAAACCAGCAGGTAAAAAACCAACGGGATAAGCACCAGAGCCAGATAGTTGGAAAATTTCACGATATCCCTACCCCGCCCGGCAGCCAACAAGGAAAATAAAAGCAAGCAAAATGGAGCACCCCAAAAATGCGGAATGGAAAACAGCTTTTCCAAAATATATCCCGTGTAATAGCCACCGGTCAAAGCACTGGCTGGCAGGCAAACCGACAGCACGGTAACAGCCAGCAGCTTTTTCCCCCAGCGCCGGGACATCGCACCGGCCAGCACAGTTAATTCCTGTCTCCCCTGTACACCAATCCACCCTGCCATGCCGGTCATCCCGGTTCCCAGAAGGATATATACGACAACGGTGGCTATAAAAACCTCTCTTGGTAAAAAAGCAGCCAAATCGGGGACAAGGGCTACATTGTCTCCCGCAATATGGGCTACCGCCAGGTAGAAAGCCGGTAAAAATATCCACATATCCTTTCACCCGCCTTTACTGCTACTATGATATTAGCAACGCCGTCACTTGGTGAAAGAATGCTGAAAATAAATGAAAGCCCGGTTTATACCGGACTTTCCGAAAATGTATTATTTCGCTTTTGCTCTCCCGGCCAGTCTTTTCCGGTCGGCATATTCCTTCCAGGTGACCCAAATCGGGCTGGCATTAAAAATAGACGAATATACGCCACTGATAAAGCCTACCAATAGGGCAAAGGAAAAGTTCTTAGTTGTTTCCCCACCGAAGAAATATAAGGATGCAGTGGCAAACAGTACCGTAAGAATGGTGTACAGCGACCGGGTCATGGTCTGCCAGATACTGTGATTTACCAATTCCTGCAAGCTTTCATTCTTCCGCTGCATTTTTAGATTTTCCCGGATCCGGTCAAAAATAACTACCGTATCGGTAATGGAATAACCGACAATGGTTAGAATCGCGGCGACAAACGAAGAGTCAATTTCCTTTTGCAGCAAAGAGAAAACGCCCAGTACAACCAGCACATCATGAAAAATAGCTAATATACCGGAAACGGCAAATCTAAACTCAAACCGATAAGTCAGGTACAGCACCATAAAGAATGCTGCCAATAACACGGCCTTTATAGCCTGCCAGGTCAGTTCAGAGCCAATGACGGCACCGACCTTCTCCACCCGCTGGACTTCAAAATCACCCAGCCGTTTATGCATATCCTCTATTACAACGCGCCGTTCATCATCATCGAGCACTCTTGTCCGGATAAAGACGTTCTGCGCCGCTTCCGTCTGGCTCGTCGAAGCCAACTGGATAGTACTATTGCCCAGTTTATAATCGTCTAATACTGTACGCACCTCAACTACCGTAACCGGACGGACAAATTGCAGATCCAGCAGCGTTCCGCCGGTAAAATCTATTCCCAGATTAAAGCCTCGCAGCACCATGGAAATTAATCCGGGAATGATAATCAGCGCAGAGAGTGCAAACCATAGGTATCGTCTTCCAATAATATCAAATTTCATGTTTTCGCCTCCCTACGCCCCAAAGATTTTTCCGCTTTTTACTAAGTTTGCACTTATCAGCATTTTCAATAAGAAGCGGGTAACGGTAATTGCCGTAAACATACTCAATATAATCCCCAGCCCCAGAGTAATGGCAAAGCCTTTAACTGGACCTGTGCCAAGAAAGAATAATACAACGGCTGCCAGCAGTGTATTGACATTGGAGTCGATAATACTGCTAAAAGCACGGCTAAAGCCGGCATCCATCGCGGCCCGCAGCGTTTTGCCGGAGCGATATTCTTCCTTAAACCGTTCAAAAATCAAAACGTTGGCATCCACGGCCATGCCAATTGACAAAATAATACCGGCAATACCGGGCAAGGTCAACGTGGCATTCAATGATTTTAAGCCAAAAAGCAGCAGCACGACATATAACGCCAGACTGATGTTGGCCACAAAACCGGACAGGCGATAGAAAACCAGCATAAACAGAACAATGGCGGAAATGCCGATGGCAAAGGCTGTTTTACTCTTTTCCTTTGAATCCATCCCCAAGGTAGGACCTACTGTTCTTGTCTCCATAACTTCCACTTTTACCGGCAGAGAGCCTGAACGCAGCAAAATGGCTAAATTCTGTGCTTCCTCAAGCGTCTTGCTGCCTGTAATCTGCGCTTTGCCACCGGTAATCGGCTCCTGCACCACAGGGCTGGTAAGCACCTGCTTATCCAATAAAATGCTAATTGGCTTTCCCACATTTTTAGTTGTCAAGTCGGCGAATTTCTTCGCCCCTTCATCGGAAAATTCCAGGGCAACCACATTTTTGTTTGACTGTTCGATCTGAGCCTGCGCATTTTTCAGATCAGTCCCGGTCATCACGGTAGTTCCCGTTACATCCTTAAACTCCAGCATAGCCGTCTTGCCGATTAATTCGATCGCTTTGTCAGGATCGTTAATTCCCGGCAGCTCCACAATAATCCGGCGGTCTCCCTGGCGTTGAATGATCGGTTCCGTCAAACCCAGGTCATTGATCCGGTGCTCAATAATTTTGACCACCCGCTGCACAGCATCCTCATCGACCTTGGCTTCCGGTGTGTCTACCGCCTCCAACACGACATGGGTACCGCCTTGTAAATCAAGACCTTGCTTAATGGACGTAGCCAGGGGTGAAATGAAATAGCCGGCAATAGCTAAAATCGCTACTACTGCAACTAAAAACTTAGTCAGATTCCCCACTCTCAATGATTTCTCCCCCTATTCTCATATTCTCTTGCCTTTTTGCACGAGGTTAATTATATCCGAAAATTTGAAATAATGTCAACAAATCCCCAGAGTGTGTTTTCAAACTACAAGGATTGATTTCCGTGGTGAGTGATTCTTGTGCCAAACGAGGCAACATTTTTTGAATAGTAGCCTCTATTTCAAAAAATGTTAACGAGTATGGCGCAAAAAGCGCCGGCAGGAATCGTTTCGGATAGTTTGAAAACACGCCCTATGGTTGTCACCCGGAACCCAAGACCCACATTGCCTCACCCGACACGGAATATCGGCTTGCCTTTATAACAACTGGTTGTCGTTAATAATCAGGCTGAAGCGGCACTTTAAAAACTCGGCGGCACGCCGGCACATAACCATCCGCACCAGAAAGATCTCAAAATACTCCATAACCGGACAGATCTCTGTATTGATAGTAAGCCGCAGGGTTATCGTCCGTTGCCCCTTATCAATAAGCAGGGCACTGCTTTCCGCCGCATAATTGACACGGTCATGGATTTCAAATTTGGCAAAATCGGTGTTAGTCACCCGGCTGCGGAACACATCCGACTTATCAGCCAGGATGAGTGCTGCCGCCACCGCATTAACAGCTTGTCCCCGCTCCTCCTCATGATTGCCGATCGCTGAAATCACCAAAGCAATCTCTTCGGGCGGCATAGCCAGCCGGGACAAAATGGCATAAGCCATGACCGCGCCGGTACCACCATGATTAAACCGATTGACCATATTGCCAATGTCATGCAGATATCCGGCAACCGATGCCAATTGGCAGGACCGTTCCTCGCAGCCGAGCTCGCTAAGCACCTGATACGCCCGGTGGGCCACAATATTGGCATGGCGCTGTCCATGTTCCGTAAAGCCAAGTTCACTGAGATATTTAGTGCTGCAGCTAAGATACACATCTACTTCATGATCTTCTTTCAAATTAGCGGTGGTTATGACTGCCATCGTTTTTCCTCCTGATATAATCCAGAATGACTTGAGCCACTTCTTCTTTGGTTAAACGATCGGTTTCGATAAACAAGTCGGCATGCTCCCTGGCGTCAGCCAGCCGTTCCCGCTGAGCAATCAACCGTTCCTCACCCCAGGGAATTTTCCGCCGGGTCCGAATCGTCGCTAATGTGGCATCCAGCATTACTAGTATGTCAGGTTGTTTTTTCTTCCATAACTGTTTTATTTGAGAATGTTCCTGTGCGGCGTTATAAGCTTCGATTCCCATCCTGGTAAGATTTTGCACCAGTGTTGTCTTGCCGGAAGCACACACCCCAACTACTACAACTCTCATCTTACACACCACCTATATAAGAACCTGTACTCAACCATAATCAATGCTGTATTGGTGACGATTCCCACCATACTTTTCCATAACTCTATTATGCCCACAAAATTGGCCTTATCTGGCGAAAAAAATCGCTCGCCATGGATCATTTCGTTAGTTTGAGGACACACCCTAACATTTCCATGATTACCTACAGGTTCTGAAACTCAGCAGGGGAAATTGACACTCATCCGGTGAATTTTGTGTACATTTTCACTGTCTGTTAATCCCATAACTACAACAGTCATATCATCGCCGGGGCGATAATCGTCAAGCTGAAGCGCATACTCCAGAATGGATTCTGCAATAAAGGAAGCATCAGCAGGTCCGTTCTCCTCAATGATTTTCAGCAAATAATTAAAGTCCATCGTCTTGCCCCGTTTGCGTCCGGCAGCCTGAATCCCGTCAGAATAAGAGACCAGGATCATCCCTGTCTCTAACGGAAGTTGGTGCATTAAAGGCTTCATCCGTTTATGCACACCGATGGAGTTAATTTCCTGCTCATAGACGTCAGTATGATACATATTTTTAATAATAACCGGACAATTGGAATTACGGCTAAACAGTACAGTTTCTGTTTCCAAATCCACACTTAATACCGTTAAGGTCGAAGAAACTTTCCCGTCCTTCATGGTATACAGATAATCGTGAACAGCCCTGGCTACCGCACCGTCACGGGCCCCTTCGGCAATAAGCGCCGCCGCCTTGTTGACCACCATGCTGCTGGTCAGTTTCGCGGCCTTGCCGCTGCCCTGACCGTCCGCCAGGATGGCGGAAATTCCGCCGCGGGGCCGTTCAGCAACTTCTACGCTGTCGCCACATTCGCTCATCGCATATTTATGGGTTTTGGCTATGCCAATTTTCACTTCCATGTTTAATCATCCTAATAAGGAAGGCAACATGTCGCAAAAGCTACATCTTGCCTTCACCGCATTTTATAAGCTGATCCCCGGTGACAATGTAATCAACAGTCTGGTCGTGCGTAGCGCAGACCACTTCGGGAACCATCTGACAGCTGAGCGCCACGCCCGCCGTTACGGCATGGGATGTTTTATACAAAAACCGATCATAATAGCCGGCCCCCATACCACACCGCCGGCCTAAGGCATCAAAGGCGACACCGGGCACAATAACCAAATCGATCTGCTCTGGCGCTACAAAAGAAAGCGTGCTTTCATCCGGTACCAAAATACCGAATTTTCCTGCTGACAACTCTGCAAAATTATGTATAACTGCAGCCTGCATATAACCATATACTTCCCCGGGATAGGGCACACAAACCGTCTTACCTTGCTGCCAGGCATGCTCAATCAACTGCCTGGTCTGTACCTCATCGGGCATGGACAAAAAAAGCATCACTGTCCTGGCCTGAACATATTCAGGCCAGTTGTACAGTTGCCCGGCAATGGCCTCACTCTCCGCCATAATAGTCTCCCGTGGCAAAGAACGCCGTAGGTTCAGGATTTTTTGCCGCAATTCCTTCTTTTTGCTGCCTGCATCATTCGCCAAGTTTATTCACCACAGCTCATTTTTCAGTGTTCTTAAGTTCACTCTGTAACCCATTCACCGACGAACGGGAAACGGTAACATCCACCTTTTCGGCAATCTTCAAGGTAACCACTCTTTCATTCAGTGCCACTATGGTGCCATGCAACCCGCCAACAGTCACAATCCGGTCCCCTTTTTTCAAGCTGTCCAGCATCTGATTTCTTTGCTGCTGACGTTTTTTTTGCGGTCTGTACAGAAAAAAGTAAAAAATAACGATCATTACGATCAACGGAGCATACTGCATGATTTCCTGTGTTATTCCCGGCAAAAAAATCACCTCCTGATTATAAAATTTTGTACCAGTCAAATATATTCAACATAGAACTGGCAAATCCTTGTTACTTTTGATATTGCGACCAAAACTCCGCTCTAAATTCCAAAAAGCGGTCGTCAATAATAGCCTGTCGCATTTTTTTCATAAAATGAATAAGAAAATACAGATTATGAATAGTAGTCAGGCGCAGGCCGAATATTTCTTCGGTTTTCAGTAAATGGCGGATATAGGCCCGTGAAAAATTGCGGCACGTATAGCAGCCGCAATCGGAATCGATCGGTCTGAAATCCCGGGTATATTCCGCGTTCTTCACCACCAGGCGCCCCTGATGGGTCATCACTGTCCCATTGCGGGCAACACGGGTGGGAAACACACAGTCAAACATATCAATTCCATGCAGCACGCCTTCCACCAAACAGTCAGGTGTCCCCACGCCCATTAAATAGCGCGGCTTATTAACCGGCAGCAGCGGCACTGTATGCTCAAGCATTTCATACATCAAATCCTTGGACTCACCCACACTGAGACCGCCAATGGCATAACCGGGAAAATCCAGGGAAACCAAGTCGCGGACACTCATACTGCGCAAATCTTTATACATACCTCCCTGGACAATGCCGAACAGCGCCTGATCGGCCCTGGTGTGGGCACCTTTACAGCGTTCGGCCCAGCGGGTCGTCCGCTCGGTGGATTTTCTGGCATAGTCATGATCAGCCGGATAAGGCACGCACTCATCAAAGGCCATAATGATATCCGCCCCCAACGCCATCTGTACCTCAGTGGCCCGTTCCGGTGAAAGAAACTGCTTTGATCCGTCAATGTGGGAACGGAAGGTAACACCTTCCTCGGTAATTTTTCGCAACGGCCCCAGGCTAAATACCTGAAAACCACCACTGTCGGTCAAAATGCCGCCATCCCAGTTCATAAACTTATGCAGTCCGCCAGCCTCCGCCACCAGCTCATGACCCGGCCTGAGATATAAATGATAGGTGTTGCTTAAAATAATTCCCGCACCCATTTCCTTTAACTCATGGGGCGACATGGCTTTAACGGTAGCCTGGGTGCCCACAGGCATAAAAATCGGAGTATCAAAGGTGCCGTGAGGCGTATGCAGCCGTCCGGCCCGCGCCCCTGTTTTCGAACAACGTTTAATTAATTCATATTGTACAGCCATATGTATCATCCATCCCTGTTTATAATTCCGTTAGGGAACCGTTGATTTAATGAGCCTGCCAGCCTGGCGAGAGGTTTTTTCGGCTGGCAAGGAAGTAAAACGGCAGCAATAGCGGCCCCTGTTTCAAGGTTTTACTGACATAGCCAGACGGGAAAAGATCCGCCAGGATGCGCGGTGTGAATAAAGCAGTGGTTCCCTAGATAATCAGCATGGCATCGCCGAAGCTGAAAAAACGATACTGCCGGACCACCGCTTCCCGGTAGGCCGCCAGAACCCTTTCCCTCCCGGCAAAGGCGCTGATCAACATTAACAGCGTCGATTTCGGCAAATGAAAATTAGTTATGATGGCATCGACAACCTGAAACTGACAGCCGGGATAAATAAAAATACTTGTCCAGCCGCTGCCGCTCCTCACCTGACCGCCCGCCGCCGCTGTTTCCAGCGTCCGCACCGAGGTCGTTCCCACGGCAATAACCCTGTTGCCCGCCTGTTTAGTGGCATTGATCAGTTCGGCCGCTTCCGGCGTAATGGTGTAATATTCCTTATGCATGGTATGCTGGGTAATATCCTCCACCTGTACCGGCCGAAAAGTCCCCAGTCCGACATGTAAGGTTACAAAGGCCAGATTAATGCCCTGCTGTCGCAAGTGCTCTAAAAGTCCTTGCGTAAAATGAAGTCCCGCTGTCGGTGCTGCTGCCGAGCCCCGCTCCCGGGCGTATACCGTCTGATAACGTTCTTTATCGGTAAGCTGCTCTTTAATATAAGGCGGCAGCGGTGTCTCGCCCAGCTTGTCCAGGATCTCCTCAAATACACCGTCAAATTGAAAGCGGATTACCCGGCCGCCAAAGTCGGTACAGTCAAGAATCTCGCAGCGCAGTGCTTCGCTAAAAACAATAACCGTGCCGGGACGGGCTTTTTTGCCGGGCTTAACCAGCACCTCCCAATCGGTTGCCGTCAAGCGATTCAGCAAGAACACCTCAATTTTTGCGCCGGTTTGCTCCTTATGTCCGATCAATCGGGCCGGAATAACCCGTGTATCATTAAAGACCAGAGTATCGCCGGGACGCAGATACTCTGGCAGGTTAAAAAACTGCTTATGCTCCAGTTCGTCCCTGCCCCGGTCCAGCACCAAGAGCCGTGAAGCATCCCGCGGTTCGCACGGCAGCTGGGCAATCCGATCCTCCGGCAATAGATAGTCAAAATCTTCTAATCGCATCAAGTCAGTCTCCTTAAATACCTAGAAAACCACTGATTCATTCGCAATGTACGTCCTGATGGATCTTTTTCCGTCTAGCTGCGTCAGCAAGACCTTAAAATAACTCCAGCTATTTTCCGGTTTTACTCTCTTGCCAGACGAAAACATCACTCACCAGCCGCGATAGGCTCATTACAGCAGCGGCCTTCTAATACAACTTTTTAATTTCAATTCCCTGATAATAGTGTTTCAATATGGCTTTAAAGTATTCCGAACTACCGGCCGGAGCTTTTTCCGCCATAGCCTTGGCACCCCACTGCGACATACCCAGACCATGGCCGGAGCCAAAACCATTAAATACAATCTGCTCCTGTCCGGTCCCGCTTATATGACGGATACTGTCACGATCCAGCAAAAATCCCTTTTGCTTATTAGGCGGCAGGTTGACCGGTATCTCCTTGGTTTCATGGTCACCATAGGAGTCAGTAATTTCAACCTCCAGCGTCTTATTGGCCGGGGCGACGACCGAAATATCGAACAGCGTACTTTTCAGCGACAATAAGCTGCGGACTTTCGTCCCCGGTAACGTGACACTGCCCTTTGAGCCAATGAACATCATTTCATTGACCCGTCCGGAAATTCCCCGGTCCAGAGAATTGCGAACAGGCGGCGGCGTCAACGCCGACAGTTCTACCGCTTCCAGCTTGCCGATGGCGTAGCCGGCCCGTTCCAGGAGGGACTGCAATTCAGCAGCACTAAACTTCTTTTCCCAGGAATAGTTCGGATTATTTTGATCAAAATCCGCTACGCCGCGCAAATAAGGCAGATAACTGCCCCAGACGTTTTCACTATTTTCCGTATAACCGCCGCCGCTGCTGTGAAAATAACCGGGAATGACCTTCCCCTGATAGGTAAGCACCATACCGGCTGTTTCATCAATAGCCCGGTTGGTTTTCAGATTTTCATCATCGACCCCGCCATATACCTGGCAGTCGGTGGTGGCACAAACATCAAAGCCCTGCTGGGCATGTTTATTCAGATTGGCCAGGGCATAGGAACGGGAAGCCACGGCCTGCGCCTTAATGGCTTCCATCGGCCAATAGGGGGAAATTTCCTTGCCAATAATCCCGTACACATATTCTTCCACCGGCAGCCGATTAATGACTGTCAAGCCTTTTTTCGCCACCATAAGCTCAATCGTACCGCGATAATGACGCTTGTTTACTTCGATGAATGATTTGCTATCTTCCACCACCAGTCTGACTGATTTAGCCGTCTGTGCCCGGCCATTTAAAATAAGCTTGTCCGCCGCCGTGGCAACCAGCTTCTCCTTGGGACCCAATTGAACCAATACCGCTCCGGTATCATTGTCCACCACCGCAAATTTCACATCGGCAGACAGGACGACACTGGGCTGATTTACCCATAAGCCTACCCTGATTTGCGGCACCGCAGCGGCCTGCTTCAGCACTGGCACCGGTTCCGCCGAAGTAGCAAAACCTGGCAACGGAAGACTCAGCAAAAAAAGCAATAAAATTACAAAGGCTTTACGCAACAAACTCATTCTCCTCTCAACGGCGGGTAAATAAATTGAGAATTACCGTAAGCAAAATACTGAGGATAAGAGAAGTAACAATAGGAAAGTGAAAGCTAAAATTCCCCTTTTCCCAATGAATATCTCCCGGCAAGCGACCAAGGCTAAAAAACTTTCCGCCATAATGCAAGACAACACCAGCAATGACCAGGATAATTCCCAGATAGATCAAGGTCTTGCCAAAAGAATCAAACGCCAGCATCAGGACTTCACACTCCGCTTTTTCATATACCTTTCTTTCTCACTGAAAATACAGCCGCAATAGGGCTGCCGGTACAATTCCATGTCTTTACTGATTTGCACGCCTTCCTGCCAGCCGGTCCGGAAATCAACATATAAGAACGCGATGTCTTCTTCCGCCGCCACTCTTTCGCAGGTTTCCCGAATCAATTCATGCTTTTGATAAGGACTGACCAAAAGGCTGGTAGTAAAACAGTCAAAACCCTGTTCTTTGGCATACCGGGCCGTTTGTCGCAGCCGCAGTTCATAGCACATACCGCAGCGGCCATTTTCCGCCTGCAGCGCCTGGGTTAAAAACTCCTCCAGTGTATAGCTGTCATCAACAATCATGGTAAGCTGAGAGCGGGCGGCAAAATCCTGGGCCGTCTCCAATCTTTTGCGGAATTCCTTATAAGGATGAATATTGGGATTATAAAAATAGCCGGTCACGTCATGTCCCAGTTCCCGGAGCTGCTTTAACGGAAACGCCGAACACGGACCACAGCACATATGCAGCAACATTCGCATGCTTTACGATACCTCTTTTATAATAATTTCACCTGGCTGTCTTCCTTCACCGCAATACCCAGATGCTGATAGGCGGCTGCCGTAGCCACCCGTCCGCGTGGCGTACGGTTAATAAAGCCCAGTTGGAGCAAATAGGGTTCATAAACATCCTCAATGGTATCGGTCTCCTCACTGATCGATGCCGCCAGAGTTTCTAAACCGACCGGTCCGCCACCAAACTTTTTAATCACAGCCAGCAGTAATTCCCGGTCGGTCCGGTCCAGCCCGATCTTATCCACTTCCAGCATAGCCAGTGCTTTATCGGCGATCTCGTCGGTAATGGTGCCTTCGCCGACAATCTGAGCATAGTCCCGCACCCGTTTTAGCAAACGGTTGGCCACGCGCGGCGTACCCCGGGACCGTTTGGCGATTTCCCAGGCACCACGTTCCTCAATATCAATCTCTAAAATTTGAGCGGCCCGCTTTACGATGCACACCAAATGCTCCGGACTGTAATATTCCAGCCGGCAGATGACGCCAAAACGGTCCCGCAGCGGCGCCGCCAGGGCACCGGCTTTAGTGGTGGCTCCGACCAAAGTAAAAGGAGCTAAATCCAACCGGATCGACCGGGCACTCGGGCCCTTGCCAATAATGATGTCCAAGGCATAATCTTCCATAGCTGAATATAAAATTTCCTCCACGCTGCGGGACAGACGATGTATTTCGTCAATAAACAGAACATCTTTTTCACCCAGATTGGTTAGCAGAGCCGCTAAATCACCGGGACGTTCGATCGCCGGACCTGAGGTGATTCTAAAATTAACACCCAGTTCATTGGCAATAATATTGGCCATGGTAGTTTTTCCCAACCCCGGCGGCCCGTATAAGAGCACATGGTCCAACGCTTCCTGACGGGTTAACGCCGCCTGCACAAAAATGGACAGGCTGTTTTTAACCTGATCCTGTCCTATATATTCGGCCAGACGCCGCGGACGCAAACTATACTGCCAATTGTCCACATCCTGCTCATCGGCCGCTATAATGCGATCTTCCTCCATAACTACCTCCTGACAAATTCCTTAAGCGCCAGCCGGATCAACGTTTCTGCTGAGTGACCGGCACCGTCCAGTCCCTTCAACACCGGCATGATTTCATTTTGGTTGTAGCCTAGGGCTACCAGCGCCTGCAAGGCCTGTTCCACCTCGCTATCGTTAACGGCAACAGCCGGACCGGTAGTAGTCAGCACGTCGGCTCCTGCCGCCAGGCCAGCACCAAGCTTATCTTTCAGTTCCAAAACAATCCGCTCGGCTGTTTTCTTGCCGATTCCCGGCAGCTTGGTCAAGAAGGCGATATGGTTACTGGCGACAGCCAGTCGAAAATCTGTCGGACTGCAGGCAGACAGAATACCCATCGCTACCTTGGGACCGATCCCGCTCACCGAGGTGACCCGGATAAACAGATCATATTCATCCTGTGTGGAAAAACCATAAAGCAATAAAGCATCTTCCCGGACATGCATATAAGTAAACAGGGAAGCCGTCACACCAACCGACAGCTTCTGCCTGGTTGAACCGGCAATAAATACCCGGTAGCCCACTCCCTGCACATCAAGCAGACAGTATTCCGGCATAAGGTGGGAAATGACCCCCCGCAAATAACCGATCATAATTTAGTACCCCATGACACAAGATTATTTCCTGCCGAATGGGTTGTGCAAATAGCAATGGCCAAAGCGTCCGCCACATCATCCGGACTGGGCTTACAGGGCAGATTTAACAGCCGCTGCGTCATAAAAATAACCTGCTCCTTGGTCGCCTTGCCATATCCGACAACCGACTGTTTTACCTGCAGCGGCGTATATTCGGCCAAAGCAATATTATTTTGATCAATGGCCAGCAGAATGACACCGCGAGCCTGCCCGACAGCCATCGCGGTCCGGACATTTTTACTGAAAAAAAGTTGTTCCACACCAACCACATCGGGCTGGTATTTCTTGATAAGCCTATCCAGTTCCTGATGAATAATGGTCAGCCGCTTAGCCGCCGTCAGTTGCGGGCTGGTCTCAATCGCTCCGTAATCCACAGCCTTTAACGTGTTGCGCCGCAGTTCGACCAATCCATAACCGCAGATAGCGGTTCCCGGATCAATACCTAATGCCAACATCTAGTAATCCTCTCCTATCCTGGATTACTAAATTCTACAGCCGGACAGTAGATTCCTTTTTTATGCAGTCCGGCAACTTTCCCTTTCGTGTAGCCTGGCAAGGTACATTCCGCCTTATATCCAGCCTGCGTTTACCAAAGCTTACTCTCTCTGCCGTCTTATCTATAATGTAAAAAAAGAGGGCTTCCCCCTCTTTTTTTATGTCTTGTTTACCGTGACTGCAATCCCTCAATAGTCCGCAGCATTTCCTCCTTAGAGTTGACGACCAGGCCCTGACGCAGTTCAGCCAAATCCTGTTCCATCAGCCGGTTAACCGGGATGGATGTGACCTCTTTCACGATGGCCTTTGGTCCCGGTTTCCCGTAGAAAACGGCGACATGCCCGTCTTTAATCCCCAGGAACATATTGTTGGCATGCTCCCGGCAATAGCTGTCGACCTTGAGGGTCATATCCACTTCCGCCGTATCAAATTTATTGATTGTCCAGCCAGGATATACCTGCTGCACCTGAGCCAGCGTAAAGCCGGCCATGGTATCCGGCGCTTTGGTTTGTAAGACTTCCTCATCATTGCATTTGGTATAAAGAATATGCTGGACCAAGGCAGTCTCGGTATTGATTTTTATTTTGCTTTCCGGCTTGCTGACTTCGGCATCCTGTATGATATCCGGTTTATGGAAAGCGTTTGGATGAACATACAGATAAAAACCCAATCCTGCGGCCACCAGCATTCCGCCAACCAACCCTATTATTTTTAACTTTCCGGTAAATTTGGAAAATGGCAACATATTTCGCACCCCTTGAGCCGCTGCCTTAGTATTCCAGCAACTTTGAAACTACCCCATTACTTCACAGTTCTTTTCCCGCAAGACTTCGTTGTCGTCAGCTTACCTATGTTCAATAGGTAAGCTGACGCCGCCTTGCCTTGCGAAAAAATCCTCGCAAATTAATTTGTCCTTTCAAAATTGCCGGACCACTAGCGGCGAGTAATATTGCCATAATTATTACCAAACCGACTAAAAATTATACATAAGACAGTAAATTACATAGCACTCAAAAAAAAGCGGGTTACCCGCACCTAAGTACGATAACCCGCTGCCTTTTATCAGGTAGCCAATACTCCTGCCAGTTCATAATCGGCAATATCAATGGTATTTTTGTACTTCACGGCTTCCTCATAAGGTACGGTAATCAACTTACCGGCCTGTATCGACGTCAGACGGTTGACCTCCCCCTTGATAATGCTGTCGATGGCAGCGCCGCCCATCCGGCTGGCCATGATGTTATCCGTCGCCAGCGGCATACCGCCACGCTGGATGTAGCCCAGCACAGTAACATGGGGTTCAAAGCTGGTTTTTTCATCAATAATCTTGGCAATATCAAAACCGTGAGCCACGCCTTCGGCCAGCATAATAATGCTATACAGCTTACCACGGCGGTAGGTGTTCTGCAGACGTTCACAAACCTTTTCAATATCCAGCGGACGTTCGGGCAACAGAATGATTTCTGCTCCACAAGCCAGTCCGGACATCAGGGCAATATGACCGGCATGGCGCCCCATGACTTCTACAATAGCCACCCGTTCATGGGAAGCGGTTGTATCACGGATCTTGTTCACCGCATCAAGCACGGTGTTGACAGCTGTATCGAAACCGATTGTATAATCGGTACCGACCATGTCATTATCGATTGTCGCCGGAATCACCATCGTTTTAATGCCGGCTTCCGCCAGTTTCATCGCGCCGGCCATTGAACCGTCGCCACCGATGACCACCAAACTGTCAATATCAAACCGTTTCAGCTGATTGATCGCTTCAATAAAGCCCTCGGAAGTACGGAAAGCTTCGCTGCGGGCCGTTTTTAAGATGGTTCCGCCATATTGAATAATACCGGAAACCGATTTTGCATTCATCGGCATGAATTTGCCGCCAATAACACCGTCATAGCCTCTTTCCACACCGATCATTTCAAAACCGTGATACAAGCCTTTACGCACTACCGCGCGTATAGCCGCATTCATTCCCGGAGCGTCGCCGCCGCTTGACAATACTGCAATTCGCTGTGCCATTCTTTCATCCTCCATCACTAAAAAATAAGTAGTTTTATCGGCTATAAATACTTTTTTTGAAACCAAATATATGACAACGTCCCTCTATGGAAAACGTTTAGCATATCCAAAAATACAATTTTGTAATACCTATTCTACTTTAGGGAAAACTCTCCTGCCTCTTTTTATGAAAGATTCACCAAAAAGATTCCTCACCAAGAAAAAACGAGCAGCCATAGGGTTGCTCGTTTAGTATAGAAAAACACTGTTTGATTCACGACAGTTTTATCCTGCCCATGTTTTCTTAGGAGTACAACTCTATGTTTGATCCTGCTATATTCTTTTTAAGGATAAGGTCCGGTGCGCATCTCCCAAAACAGAGTTGCTACGATATTAGTATGGACCATTTACTGCCTGTTAGCAAGTGATTTCCTGTAAAATTTCGTCAACCGTCATTGGCGCTACATCATCTTTGATGAGTACACTGCCGATAGACCGCACCAACACCCAGTGAATCTTGCCACCTACCGCCTTCTTATCGCGCACCAGGAACGGCAACAGCCGTTCGGCCGTACATTCCGGAGCACCAAGCGGCAGCTTGTACTGAGTTATTATGCACCTTATCGTATCCACTGTTTCCTGGGAGCAAAGTCCCAGCGCAGCGCTTAAGGAGGCGGCTCCTGCCATCCCGATAGCCACCGACTCACCATGGCTGTATAAACCAAAGCCGGTGTCGGCTTCCACTGCATGCCCCATGGTATGACCAAAATTCAGAATCATCCGCAGGGAGTTTTCTTTCTCATCCTGTTCCACTATACCGGCTTTGATTTCACAGGAGCGTTTAATGATGTGCTGCAGCGCTTCAGGTTCTTTCGCCAGCACCGGCCGGCTGTTTTTCTGCAAATAAGAAAATAGGTCCGCATCTTCTATAATACCGTATTTTATCACTTCCGCCAGTCCGGAAGCCAGTTCCCGCTCGGGCAGCGACTGCAACAGGGCAATATCTATCAGCACCAGCCGCGGCTGATAAAAGGCGCCGATCAGGTTTTTTCCCAATGCATGATTCACAGCCACTTTGCCGCCAACACTTGAATCAACCTGCGCCAATAAGGTAGTCGGCACCTGGACAAAGGGGATGCCGCGCAAATAAGTTGCGGCAATAAACCCGGCCAAATCACCGACGACACCACCGCCGAGAGCCACAATAACCGACTTGCGGTCAAGCCCCATAGTAATTGCCTTGCTAAATACCGTTTCGGCAACTGCCAGTGACTTGGAATCCTCACCAGAAGGAACGGCAAACAGTTCGGCGGTAAAACCCGCTTCTGCCAATATGCCAAGCACCTGCTCACCGTACAAAGCGCCCACCTGTGCATCAGTCAGCACCAGAGCCTTTCCGGTCAAACCGTTCCGGCCCATCAGGCTGCCCAATTGCGCCAGCGTATGTTGCCCAATATAGATGGAATACCCATCTTGTCCTACCTTTACTCTAACTTCTTCCACGTAAACGCCCTCCTCTGCGCAAAAAGGCGATAATTTCGTCGGTTACTTGCTGCGGTGTACAGACGCTGGTGTCAATCACAAAATCAGCAGCTTCCCTATACAGGGAAGCCCTCGACGCCAGCAAAGACGTTACTTTTTGCTCCCGGTCGGCGCAGTTTAAAAGCGGGCGGGTGTTGCGCCGGCCGGTACGCTCCAGAATCACCTCAACCGAAGCGGTAAGGGAAATAATATAACCATTGAATCGCAAACGGACAATATTTTCCGAATCAAGTACAATACCGCCACCTGTCGCAATAATCGCATTAGTATACCGTCCTACTTTGGCGGCCATTTCCCTTTCCTTTTGGCGAAAAAAAGCTTCCCCGTAAAGAGAAAACATCTCGGGAATGGTCATGTTATTTTCCTGCTCAATTTTCTTGTCTGTATCAATAAAAGGACGCCCCAGGCGATTTGCCAAAAGCCGTCCCGTACTGGTCTTGCCTGTTCCCATAAAGCCGATTAATACGATATTCTTCATTTCATCCCCCGGTACAACAACCACTAACACACACCGACTTGTTAGCTTTTACATCAATTTTAACAATCGTTCCCTATAAAAGCAACTGTTTATTTCGCAGCTACCCGGTCGGTATAGCTTTTTACAGCTGCCGCCAGGTCAGCCATATTGTCACGGCTAAACTGTTCCAATAAGGTCTGCGCCAGCCCAATAGCCAGCATGGCCTCACCCACAACAGCCGCTGCCGTAACGGCGCAGACATCGCTGCGTTCGGTACTGGCCTTGACCGCTTGCTTGGTCTTTATGTCCACCGAGGCCAACGGCTTCATCAGCGTAGGAATCGGCTTCATTACCGCCCGGGCCACAATCACTTCACCGTTGCTCATACCGCCCTCGATGCCACCGGCCCGGTTGGTCTGACGGTAATACCCCTGCTGCTCGCTATAGAAAATCTCATCATGGGCCACACTGCCCGGCAAAGCGGCATAACCGAAACCGGCGCCAAACTCCACGCCCTTAATCGCCGGAATAGACATAAGTAAAGCAGCCAGTCTGGTGTCCAGCCGCCGGTCCCACTGAACATGACTGCCCAGTCCCGGCATGACCTGTAACACTGCCACTTCAAAAATGCCGCCCAGCGTATCGCCGGCTTCCTTAGCCAGCTGAATAGCCGCTTTCATCTTTTCCTCAACATCCGGTTGGATACAGGATAGATCAGAACCGGCCTTTCTTTGTTCCAGCAATGCATAATCAACACTTTCACTGATCTGCACGCCGCCGATGTTGGTGACATGAGAAACAATGGTCATACCAAATACGCCTAATAGCTGCTTGGCAATCCCTCCGACCGCCACCCGGGCCGCCGTTTCCCGGGCACTGGCCCGTTCCAGAATGTCCCGGATATCTTCCCGGTCATATTTCAACGTCCCGGTCAGATCGGCATGACCCGGGCGCGCTTCCAACACCTGTTTTCCTTCCGGTTCACCAAAAGCCGCCATCCGGCCGCCCCAGTTAGCCCAGTCCTTATTTCTAATTGCCAAGGTAACCGGACTGCCCAGCGTCTCGCCAAAACGGATGCCTGACAGCACCTCGGCGGTGTCCTGTTCAATTTTCATCCGGCCGCCCCGGCCGTAACCCTGCTGCCGTCTTGCCAAATCCCGGTTGATTTTGTCAATATCAATGGACAAACCGGCCGGCAGCCCTTCAATAATAGCTGTCAGACACGGTCCGTGTGACTCTCCTGCTGTGAAAAAACGCAATGCCATCCACCTCTGTCAAGTATTTTACTAGGGAACTACTGATTCATCCGCACTACGCGTCCAGACGAATCTTTTCCCGCCCGGCTGCGTCAGCAAAACCTTGAAATAGCTGAACTATTCCTGCAGTTTTCCTGCCTTGCCAGTCGAAAAAATCTTTCGTCAGGTCAACAGGCTCATTAAATCAACGGTTCCCTGAGCAGCAGGACTATTAACTGCGATGCCCTCATTTTTTCGGCTCTTCCGTCTTTTTCTGATTTGGAGCTTCACCTAAAATATAAGTGGCTATAATCAATTTAGTTTCCAAAATCTGATCATGCAAGTCAGTCGATATGCTGAGAACATTAGTAAAACGGGACAGATTATCCATTTTGGTTACAAAATCAAGAATGTTGTGAAAATCGCCATGAACCACCAGTTCCATCGGCAATGCCCGATAACCCTTTTGATTTATCATTTCACCGGGTTTTATCGAAACAAGTTCAAGTCCTGCTGCCTTGGTTTCCCGGTCTAGTTCCACCAATACATCGCTGACTTTGGCAGACTCGGGCAATAAAGTACCCAACTGGACTTCTTTCACATCCAGTTCGGCTACATATTGCTGCAGATCCGGGTGTTTCCGGGAGTAATCTTCCAATTGTTTTACAACCTGTTCTTCCTGCTGCAACGTAACGGTAAGTTCTGCCATACGTTCCCTTTGCGGCAAAATTACCATCATAATGAATATTACCACAAAAGCAGCCAGAATGGCAGTAGCCCCGGCAATCTTATTTTTCACAGATAACTGTTCAATATCCATTGTCAGCTTGCTCAGCAACGTATTCATGGTTTTGACTCCTTAAGCTGTACCGTAATCTCAAACCGGGTAGAAGGAACCACCTGCTCAGTCTTCCGTTCTCCTGTTGCCAATACGGGATTGGCAAAAACGTCATCGCTCTCGAGCCGGCTGATTAATGAGGCCAAATCGGTATATTTATCGGCAATTCCCACAATCTTGATGCGTTTTTCCTTTTCCTTATCATCCAATCCTACATGGGTAAACCAAACTTGCGGCGGTGTGATTTCCGCCAAGTGGGTAATCAAGGCATTCCAAGGCTTGCGCTCCTTAGTAAGCTCCGCTAAGATAATCTCTCTTTGACTAATTCTGCCCAAGCGGGTATTGGCCTCTGTCCGATTGTTTTCCACCGGGTGCAAGAGCTCGTGCTGGTTTTTCGCATCGGCAACCTGTTGTTCCAAATGCCACAGCCAGCCGGCATGATAAAAAAACAGCATGGCACATAGAGCCAGTGTTCCCGCCGTCATAGCAGTGATGATCCTGGTAACCGGAATCAACGAGGGACGTTCAGCTACTGGCAACAAGTTGATTTTAATCATCACTAAGCCCCCTTAAGCCCAAACCGACAGCAATCGCCAAACGTGCCGCCTCAGCAGTCAAATATTGTTTATCGTACATGGGAACAGTCTGTAACGTAAGTAAGGGATCGTGCACAGCAACGGGCAATTGCAATTGTTTCTGCAAAAACTCCGGTAAATGGGCCAGTTTAGCTCCGCCGCCGCTAAGATAAATCCGGTCCATTACCACACGAGGATTCTGCATTTGATAATATTCATAAGTCCGGCGTATTTCACGGCTTAGGTCTTCCGCCAGGATAATAAATTGCTGCCGCAGTGCCGCATAGGTATCATCTGTTGCTATCGCCGGCTGCGCTTGCAGCAAATTCAGTTCCTTGTTTTTAAGCTGCTCCGCCTCCGGATAGCTTACATTGCAGTGATGAATAACAGTCTCGGTAAACTGACGCCCGCCAAAAGGAATGGTGCGCACCAATACCGGTAAACGTCCCTGGTAGATAATAACCTGAGAAACAATCTCACCGATATCAACCACCATCATATTCTGATCCTGCACTAAGGTACGCTGCAAGGCCAGTGCCTCAAAATCAACAGTCAGCAATTTTAGATCGGCCTGGGAACATAAGTCCGAAATAACTTTGACATGCTCCTGCTGAGCGGCCACAATTAGTATCTTGGTCTCATTTTCAACGGTGTCCAGTACGGCAAAGTCATAATAATAAGATCCCGGTGCGTAAGGTACATACTGATCAATATCCCACTTGATGGCTTCCCGCATCTCCGGCTCACTCATTACTGGCAGGGAAATTTCACGGGAATAAGCTTTTCGGCCACCCAATCCGACGGTTACTTCCTTACACTGAATTCCCGTGGTCGCTACCAGTGTCCGGATAACGTCCGCCAGCTTTTCCGCATCGGCAATTGTCCCATCCTGCATGACACTTTCCGGAATGTCCGTCGAACCAATACGCTGCACAACTACACCGTCTCTGTGCCTGGCGACTTCCACAACTTTTATTGATGTGGCGCTGATATCCAGCCCTACATGTGAAGATGCTTTGGTTTTAAATAGTTTTGCAGCCCACGTTTTCATCTGTCATTCCCCTTGTCCATGGTGCGGGTTTTTACCAACAATTTGGCAGGCATAGGTAATCGCGGTAATAATATCAATGGCAAACTGCTGCTCCAAGGTTTTAATCTTGGAATACATCTCTCCCCGAGCAGTAGCAATATAACGGGAAGGCAAAAAGTTCAAGGCAATTGCGGCAATATCCGCCCGGCATTTCGGGCACTTACACATATCCTTATTCCGTTCAATCACTTCATCCAGTACTTCAAACACCAAGTCTTCCATGCAGTTTCTAACTTCCACGATCATCCCTCCTAATTGTTGTCCCACGTATATTGAATAATTTTATTTCCTGTTTTATCATCTTCGGAAATGGTATAGGAAACGGTAAGCTGCCGGGCAGCTGTGTGAACTTTGCCGGTTGAACTAATTTTACCAGACAGGGGATTCACCGTTACCTGGTACATCCCTTCCCCCAGTTTTGCCGATTCTCCCGGCCATAACGGATCTTGCGGCAATTGGCTGACTGCTTTTTTTACACCGGCCTCAGCTAAATAATGGGCAGCCATACCGTCGATATACCCGTCGGCAGACGCTCCCTCTGAAGCGCTGAGCTGCAGCATAGCACCGCCAATACCCAGGACTAGCAGCACCACGGCTAATACCACGCCGGTTACCATGCCACGCTCGTTCAAACAGGGCTTTGACCATCTCATATGGATACATCCTTCATGATCAACACCTCACGGCAATGAAAGATTGGGACAATAAACGACCGTTCTCAAATGTCCGACAGTTTGCCTGGCCACAGGCTCCCAAATATCAAATTCAATGGACACTTGCTGCGGCATACTGGGATCACGATGAAAGGATAAATTAGCAATACATTCCTCGGTTACCGGCTGGCTGGTGCCCGGCACACTCCGGTAAAGGGTTTTCATTCTTGTGCCGGCACCATTTCCCAACCTAAAGGAAACTGATTTTTTATATAATATTCCCCCGGAAGGGTTAGGGAGGTCAGAGTCCTGGAAATCAAGCTCACCGGCTTCCCTGCCGTTCGGAACAGGCAGGTAAATATAGCTGGTATAACGCAGCTGCCGTACCATAAAATCCATGGCAAACCGGGCTGCCTGCCGGGAATCAATCTGCTGTCGATGCTGCTGCCAAAGCCGGAGACTTTGCGTTCCCACCGGCAGTGCGGCCGTCATCACCAGCGTACTCAACAGCAAACCTACCAGCAGCTCTACAAACGAGATACCTGCCATAGACCAACGACAAGGTTTCATACAACCACCGGCCGGCCATTCTCGCTGCCGGCAGACACTTGAGTAAGCACGCAAAAAGTTTCGAGTACGACTTTCTGCGACTGACTATGCTCCTGCCAGGTCACCTGTACCGAAACCTGTACGAGCGAATACCGGCCAACCGGCCCAGCCTCGGTAACCTGCCCGTTTCGGATATAAACCGCTTGTCCACCGGGCTCGCTCAGCCGCTCTTCCGGCAATTGCCAGGGAAGCTCAACAAAATTTAGTTGTTTTCCGGTCTCAATGCCGGCCTTTAACTCCTCCAGCTTTTCCCGTGCCAGATTAGCAGCCAGCACAGCCCGGTGAGCATGCTGCGCACGCTGAAAGGCTTGGGTTGTCAATATCGTCAAAGAAGGTAATGCAATGAGTAGAATCAGCGCGGCAAATAATGCTTCGATCAGGAAAAAACCAGTCTGCCCACGAAAGTAACGCATATAAGCTTTCACACCTTTTCGCTTTATGCACCGCTGTCACTTACACGAACTCTGCCAATGGCCCCTTCAATCAATATATACTTAAATCTGCCGATTTTCTTGCTGCGTAAGGTAATAGTATAGCCGCTTTTCGGCACTCCGGCGACAGAAAAACTTACCGAAGGTGGCGGCGCTTTCAATTCAATGGATGAATCGAATTGAACCTGTTTAACAACCTGTAAATTGCTCATCAGATAATAACCAAAAGGAGCTGCGTTTCGAAATACCAATGTATAGGTTTTCCCTGGCGCCGCATTGAGCGAAAGCTGCTGCAAATAACGCAAATCAGAGGCTAGCAGCACAGCTGCCGATTCAAGGTCCCGTGCCGCCAATCCGTTATTTACCGCCGGAATCGCCATGGTAGCCGTCAACGCGACAATCAGAAAAATAGCTAACACTTCGGGGAAGGTAAAACCGCGCTGCATACGCTCACCCCATACATAAGCTCCAATACCACCGGATCAATTCCTGTCCGTAGAGCAGACTAAGAAAAGCCCCGGCAGCAATAAACGGTCCGAAGGGAATACAATCCCGCCGTCCCTTGCGCTTGAACAAGAGAATAAAAACAGCAACAACTCCGCCGATGACAAATGAGAGAAACAGTGCCAGCAAGGTAAGTTTAGCACCCAAATAAATTCCCAGCACCGTCGCCAGCTTAATATCGCCGCCGCCCATGCCACCCTTGCTGGCAATGGCGATGAGCAACAACAGTCCGCCGCCAGCTAAACTTCCAGCTATAATAGAAAGTAATCCTACAGACGGTGTCAAACATTCTATCAGTGCACCAGCCCCGGCCATAAATAATAACACCTTGTCCAAAATAAGCTGGTGGTCGTAATCAATATAAGTAATGACAAGTAAAAAAGAAGTCAGTATAAGAGCTTTAATTAAAGGAAACCCTATCCCAAAGACCGTATAGCACCAGATAAATAAGCAGCCTGTTAGGATTTCCACAAAAGTATATCGAATAGAATAAGGAGTACCGCACTGGCGGCAACGTCCACGTAAAAACAAATAGCTTAGTACTGGGATTAAATCAACCATCTGTAATCGACTCTGGCAGTGCATACAGTGCGATGGAGGGTAGGCAATAGAGTCTCCTTGAGGCAAACGATAAATACAAACATTAAGGAAACTACCCATACATAGACCAAATAAAAAGAAATATATAACAATCATTATAGTACCTCATTATAAAAAGAAAAGGTGATCAAGACAGTATAGCAAACTGCCTTGATCTACTAGAAATTAAACCATGCCACACCTTTACCTATATTTGTATGGGAGCTTATATTTCATCAGCCCGATAATTACCAATAACTGCACGTCCAGCATCTGCTCCTTCAGCACCTAGTGTGTATCCACCCGCAGGAATATCAGTGGCAGTAGTTACATGTTTCCCCTTAAATTTTCCAGTCGGAGCCGTCGGAATAGTATCACCAGCAAAATAGGTATTAAGATTAGCTATTGCCGCAGGCGCAGTTCCGCCATGATCAGCCGTATATTGCTGTATAGCACTGTCAAGTGCCTGTAAATCAGCCATCATTTTTGCTCCATTGGCTGAAGCTGTGGAGTCTACATATTTAGGAATCGCAATCGCCGCTAAAATACCCATAATAGCAACTACAACCAGCAATTCAATCAGAGTAAACCCTTGCTGACGCTTCAATAAGGTACGGATTTTTTTGAATATCATCTTTATCACCCCCTTTCAAAATGATTACAATGTTGCACCTGTCATAATATCAAACATTGGCAACATAATTGCGAGAATAATACTGCCAATGGTGATGCCTAAAACCACGATAATCAATGGCTCTATCAAGCTATTCAACCGGCCCACCATATCTTCCACTTCATTATCATAAAAATCGGCCACTTTTTCCAGCATCTGATCCAGACTGCCGCTTTCTTCACCGATGGCTACCATCTGCACCGTCATCGGTGTAAAAATCCGGCTGGCACCCAGAGTCTGTGCCAAGCCTTGACCCTCACGCAAACTAACTCTAGCTTGGCGCATAGCTTCGGTCATACTCAAATTGCCCAGTATTTTTTCGACAACCTCCAAGGCTACGATAATCGGCACACCGCCTCGCAGCAACGTACTTAATGTCCGGCTGAAGCGGGCGATGGAAATCTTGCGGGTCAAAATGCCAACCACTGGAAGGCGCAGAACTAATTGATCAAACTGTTTACGGAAGGAAGGTTTGCGTAAAGCAAAGACAAAGCCATAACCTAAACCGCCAATACATACCAAGAGCACCAAGTAATGATGTTGTAATACATCGCTGACAGCCAGGAGCAGTTTCGTCATAAACGGCAGCTCTACGTGCATATCAGCAAACATTTTAGTAAAAGTTGGCAATACAAAGGTAAGAATAAAGACAACCACCAAGCAGGCAATCCCCATAACCACAGCAGGATAAACCATCGCTGACTTTACCTTTTCATTCAGCTTATGCTCTTTTTCAAAGTGAGCAGCCAGTCTCTCCAGTACATCATCCAGCACCCCACCTAGTTCGCCAGCCTCAATTAAGTTAATCATTAAGGGTGGGAAAATACGGGGATACTTTCCTAATGACCGCGAGAGTGTATCTCCCTCCCGCACCTGTTTATAGCAATCCTGCAAGGCTTCCTTCAATAAGGAGTTCTCGCACTGCTCCACCAAAATATTTACACAGGATAGAATAGGCATACCGGCATTAATCATCGTACTGAATTGGCGACACATCACCGCCAAATCCTTCGTTTTCACCCGACGCAGACTTTTTAATAACTGCCCGGTAGAGGTTTTGCTCTTTTCTTCCTGCAGGGAAGTAATAAAATACCCTTGTTCCCGGACATAGGTCGCAGCAGCCGTCTGATCCTCCGCCAGTACCACACCAGATAAGATGTGGCCGGAACGGTCCCGTGCCTTATATTGAAAGTTTTTGGCCATATCCTATCCACCTCACGTACTGTCAAGACTCAATATTGCTGCGTTAATTTCACAAACGTCTCCGGATTGCTGGCCCGGATGATGGCATCTTCATAAGTAATGGCACCGCTGGTATATAAAGCTTTCAAGGAAGAATCCATTGATTGCATCCCATTACGAGCGCCTGTCTGGATAATTGACAAAATTTGATGGCTCTTCCCCTCACGAATCAAATTACGCACTGCCGGCGTAGCCGTCAAAATTTCCAGAGCCACTACCCGGCCTGTCCCATCACGGCGCGGGATCAGTTGCTGGGAAATAATCCCTTGCAATGTTAATGATAACTGTACACGTATCTGCTGCTGCTGATAAGGCGGGAACACATCAATAATCCGGTCGATCGTTTGGGAGGCATCACCGGTATGTAAGGTAGCAAACACCAAATGTCCTGTCTCAGCCGCCGTTACCGCAATGCCGATAGTTTCAGCATCCCGCATTTCTCCCACCAGAATGACATCAGGATCCTCCCGCAGAGCTGCCCGTAACGCATTGGCAAAGGATTTGCTGTCGGCGTGGATTTCCCGCTGATTGACAATGCTTTTCCGATGTTTATGCAGATACTCGATCGGATCCTCTAAAGTAAGAATATGACAGGCCCGCTCGTTGTTAATTAAATCAATCATAGCAGCCAGAGTTGTTGATTTACCACTGCCGGTTGGACCGGTGACCAATACCAGTCCTCTAGAATTGCGTGCCAACGTTTTTAATATCTCAGGGTGACCCAATTGGTCTAGCGTTGAAATTCGTTCATTCACCACCCGGATAGCCAATCCCATGGAGCCGCGCTGCCGAAATAAATTCACCCGAAACCGGCTGACACCGGGAATAGCAAAAGAAAAATCAAGTTCACCCTGTTCCATAAACCGCTGCCGTTGTTCTTCTTTGGTAATCTCTTCAACAAAAGAAGCAGTATCCTGGACGGAAAGAACGGGATGTTCCGTTCTAACCAGTTGCCCGTTAATCCGGAAAACCGGCGGAACGCCGACTGTAATATGAACATCAGATGCACGGCGCTCTACCGCTTCTTGCAATAATTGTTTCAACATAGTTTATATCTCCCAATAAAGTCAATCAACTTATAAGGTTGCATAAGCAACTCGCATGACTTCGGTCACTGTTGTATAACCCTGTAGGGCTTTCTGCAGTCCATCATCCTTCATCGAATACATCCCTTGCTTAATCGCCATATTCTTGATTTCATCAGCTGAAACCCTCTTGGCTATCAATTCCCGTAACAGCGGCGAAACCGGCATCACTTCATGAATAGCCATACGCCCCTGATAGCCGCTGTTGCCGCATTCTGAACAACCGGTTCCCCGGTAAAGCACAACCTCCTGGCTGCTCTGTTCGCCAAGAAAAGCTCGTTCCGGTGATCCTGGTGCCGAACAGTAGGCTTGCTTGCAAGCCGGGCAAATAACCCGGACCAGGCGCTGAGCAATAACCCCCAGTACTGAAGAAGCCACCAAGAAAGGCTCCACTCCCATATCCAGCAACCGACTAATTGCCCCCGGCGCGTCATTGGTATGTAAGGTACTTAGCACTAGATGCCCAGTCAAAGCAGCCCTTATAGCAATATCAGCCGTTTCCCCGTCCCGGATTTCCCCTACCATCACAATATTGGGATCCTGCCGTAAAATAGACCGCAGTCCACCTGCAAAGGTCATACCTGTCTTGAGATTGACCTGCACTTGATTGATACCTTCCAGACGGTATTCCACGGGATCTTCAATGGTAATCACATTTTTAGCCGGTGTGCTTAGCTCACCCAAAGTGGAATATAACGTAGTCGTTTTACCTGACCCGGTAGGGCCGGTCACCAAGATCATCCCATAGGACTGGTTGAACAGTTTTCGATATTGCTTCAGATTATCCGCTGAAAACCCCAAACGGGCAATATCCAGCATAACCGCCTGCTTGTCCAGTATTCGCATAACCACTTTTTCGCCAAAAATGGTCGGCAGGGTAGATACCCTGATATCAATAGTCCGACCGGCCTCCTGAATCTGGATACGGCCGTCCTGCGGTACCCGCCGCTCCGAAATATCCATTTGACTCATAATTTTAATCCGCGAAATAATGGCAGCATGAATGTTCATGGTAAAAGAAGATATTTCCCTAAGTACACCGTCAATCCGGAAACGGACCCGCAGATTTACCTCCTGCGGTTCGATGTGAATATCACTAGCCCGTTCGCGTACAGCCTGACTGAATAAGCTATTTACAATTCCGATGACCGGCGCATCATCCGCCGTCTGGATTTGTTCCATCTCCAGCGTTTCTTCCGGTCGCAGACGGTTAATTGCCTTTTCCACCAACTCATTGACACCATAGGCTTTACTGATCGCCCGCAGAACATCTCTCTCTCGGGCAATAGTTGGCAACACTTCGCAGCCGGAAAACAAACGGACATCATCGATCGCATAAAAGTTAGTCGGGTCCACCATGGCTAAGGTTAATTTACGTCCCTGCTTATTGACCGGAATTACCTTATACTTTTCCGCCATCTGCACCGGTATCTGCCCGGCAACCGCTGCCGGTATATGCAGGTTACTCAGGTCTATATGAGGGACTCCCAGCTGAAATTCCAGCACTTCGATCATATTCTCTTCGGTAATATAGCCTAAGTTTAAGATCACTTTACCGATTCTTTCCTTGGTCTGGCGCTGCACCTGCAAGGCTTTTGCCAATTGTTCCGGTGTGATCAACCCGGTTTCCACCAACAGGTCACCCAGTCTCTTCCGATTGGATATCAAAACTCATACCACCGCCTTACATAGCAGAATGAAAAATTACTAACCTGGCAATAGAACTTTTTAGCAATCCGGCATTTTAAAGCTTTGATACATTACAGGTACAGGAGCTTCACATCCTGTCCACAACGAAAAGGCTAACGCGCCCTGTTCAATCAACATACCGTCACCGGTAACAATTTTATGTCCCAAAGCAGCCGCTGTTTTTAGAAAAACAGTTTCTAATGGATTATATACCAAATCACAAACCGTAATGGTTTTAGAGACAGCTTGCCAGTCAACAAAAGGCTGACTATCCAGTTTAGGCACCATTCCCAGGGAAGTACAGTTTACAAGAATATCACAGGCACTTAGCTGTTCGCTAAACTCCGTTCCTTCTTGCCACAAACAAAAAGTAACTTTATCAGAATTAGAAAAGAGCTTTAAAAAATGCATTGCTTTTTCCTGGTCGCGAGCACATATTGTAATTGACGTCACAGCTTGCTGCAACAAGCCACAAACCACAGCCCGGGCCGCTCCCCCCGCCCCCAGGATTACTACTTTTTTTCCCGAAGGGTTTACACCCTTCGCCAAAAGAGCTTTAATAAAACCGTCGCCATCGGTATTATAACCGATGCAAACTCCTTCGCGAATGACGAGCGTATTAACCGCGCCGATTTTCGTCGCACTCTCATCAAGCTTATCCAAATATTTCATAATATCCACTTTATGCGGTATGGTAACATTGACTCCGGCAAAATCCAGCGCCTTCAATCCCTCAACCGCAGCTTCCAAATGCTCAGGTTCAACGGGTAGTGGAACATACACATAATCCAACCCGGCCGCTTTAAAAGCGGCATTTTGTATTGCCGGTGACTGAGAATGTCCTACCGGCCAGCCGATGATTCCAATCTTTTTTGTTTTCCCTGTTATCATAACGAGTTCCTCAATCCTTGCACATAGTCATCTGTTTTGTTATTTATTTAACTTTATCAACAATCCTCTTTGTTCCAATTTTACCAATAACCTGCGTTCTAACATTCGTACCAGCTTAGTAATAGGCAATTCATGGCTACTCAAAGGAACAACCAGGATCGTATAGCAACCTAGCCGATTCCCACCATAAATATCTGTAAAGATCTGGTCACCAATAACGGCTACTTCTTGCGGTACTAAACCCATGTTACGGATAGCTTTGGCAAAACCGTAGTTAGCCGGTTTACGTGCCCAGGATATATAATCAATATTAAGGCTTCGGGCAATTCCAGCTACCCGCTTTTCATAGCTGTTGGAAACCAGGCATAGTTGTAACCCCTTCTCTTTTGCGCATTGCAGCCAGTTGCTGATTTCACCGGGAATTTGACAACCTCCCCAGGGAAGAAGCGTATTGTCCAAATCAAAAAGTAAACCTTTAATGTTCTTTTGCGAAATACCCGCCCAAGGAATCTCCTGGAGGGATTTTACATAGAGATCAGGACAAAAAAGTTTATAAAAAAGAATCGTCAAATACCCCCTACTAAAAGCAATTTAGCCTTTATTGAAGAACATGAGCCGTTAAGAATATGACAATTTCCGATTCGCTGCCCGTATTGCTTACACTTTTAAACAGTGAACCCAATATGGGTAAATCACCTAAGAAAGGAACTTTCGTAATAGTCTTTGACTCCTGACTGCCAATCAAACCGCCAATCACCATAGTTTCTCCGTCCTTCATTCGCACATTGGTTTCGGCTTCCCTTGTCGTAATTTGATATTGCTTGATATCAGAAACCAGCTGCGGCGTACTAACTTCAGTCCGCACATTGGCGGTTATTTGCCCGTCAGCCCCTACTACCGGAGTATAAGTTAACTTTATCCCTGTATCAATATAGGTTGTAGAAGTAGAAGTTGTCCCATTGGCCACAGTATTAGTCTGCACCGGAATCCGGTCTCCTATTAATATACGGGCCTGTTTACCGTTCACAGTAATAACCTTAGGCTGAGACAGAATCTTTGCATTCCCTTTGCTTACAAGAGCATTGATTTTAGCTGAATAATAAAATTCATAAGGCAACCCGTTTATAGGTGATGAACCGAACTGAATAATTCCCGGATAACCACCACCTACACTAGAACTTGCATGACGAGTAATTGTCCCCTGATCAGTCATAACATATTTACCTGTATCAGAATCATAGCTATAGGTAGGAGGATCGTATTCCACACTCTTCGGCGTCTCATCCCAAGTCCAGCTAATCCCTAAATCCTTAGTTGCTGATTTACTAATAGCAACTACCTTGGCTTCCAGCTCTACCTGCTGCAACCGTTTATCCAGTTCACCAACGATTTGCTTTATTCGGGAAATCCCAAGCGAGGAACCGGTAACCAGCAGGGAATTGGAAGGAATATCGGTCTCTACCTTTACTTTTAACCCTTCTGCCGCTGACGTAATAGTATCTTTCATATCCGGTGCCGTAACATATTGCAATTTAATTACCGCAGAATCGGCCACATCAGCCCGTTCAAAAATGATGGTGTTATCCACTTTATGATATGTAAGTCCTTTGGCCTGGGCAATTAAATCAATCGCCGTGTCCAGCGAAACATTTTCCATTCGGACCGTAATGGTCGGCGAATCTTTGGCTGCCGATTCGTCAATAATCATATTAACACCGCTTAACAGCGATAACGTATGTAAGACAATCCGGATATCCTCCTGAATAAAATTTAAGCTGATCGAACCCGGATTAGCAAAGCATAATGGAGAAACGACAAAGATATGAATTACAATTATCGTAATTACAGCGATTACCTTATTGCGCCATGTTATGTATTGGGTCATTGCCACTACCTGTCCTTTCTTTTGCTATGCCTTTTTCCGATTTTATATTGTCAGTGATAGGTAGAATGATCTCTCCGGCCGGGCCGGTTAGCGACACTATATCTGACGCGATTCCTTTAACTCGATAAAGGCCGATCCATTCTCCTAGACGATAGGCTCTGGACTGTTTGCCGTCATTGATAACAGCCAATTGTTGCCCGTCATCACTGCTTACAATACCTGTAACACTGATTTTAGGAACTTCAGTTGCCGCTTTTGCTGCCCCATGTCCATCATCGAAAGAAGACATCTGCCCTGATCCCGGCGATAGCTGCTGCTCTGGTGGTTCTTTACCATCCGTGCTTTTGGCCTGGTTATTTAAATATTCCGGTGGAACAGCGAAGGGATTGCGAACTGCCTCCTGTTTTTTTTCAACGGCAGGAATGGTTACATTAACGTTTTTGACTACAACCGCCTTTTTCACTTGAACGCTTTTGTCGGCAAGAACTGGTTGAGGAACCGATTCGCCAGTATGATCCGGCGCGACATATATATAGACAGCTAGTGCCGTCACACCTATGGCTATAATTGCGATAAGCTTCGACGACAAAGATGACATATCTTGTTTAATCTTCAAAAAGATCGCACCGTCCTTTTAGTATAAAGTATAAAAATACATCTAATTTTCTATATCTAGTGCCTTTTAAGAGAAATTGATTTTCCATTCTAGAATAATCTAATAAATTTCTCTACAAAAAACAGAAACCCATCTGAAAATATTCAGATGGGGGGTTACGCTACTCACTCCTATTGGTTCAAGCGTCCAGATACAAACCAATATTCATCGCTTCCATACAAAATGTACGCATATATTGTAAAAAACTTTCATTTATAATCATTATTTATTTTACCTTTTTTGTCAACCACTAATTTTGCTGTAATTTGTCAATTGTAATATTTTTGTGGCTAAGAACCATTATTTTTAATCAATTTGTATTAATTATAACAATTCTATCATATGGCTACTACTTAGCCATTGACCACAAACAGGGAAGTTATTTCGTAAATTTTTGATAGCTGCTAAAGATAATTCATTAAAATTAAGAAACAAAGTTAGGCAACTAAAAAATTAATCGTTAAATGTTTAGAAAAACAATGCTCAATATTTGTATTATCTGGTATAATAATCCGGAAGACTATTATATTATTATACATATTAATATAATATTTAAGCTATTCTCCATTTTACATTGAGGGAAAAAATATGAAAAATCAAAGGGGCTCCTTGTTAATTGATATTTTAATTGGGTGTTTAATACTATCAGTGGCATTGCTCTCTATAGGCTTCGCCTTTCAACATTCTGTACGTGCATCATCATACGTTGAAAACTATAACGGTGCTTTACGTATAGCACAACAAGCAGCCGAGGCATTACGAGTGAATGATGGTACAAACAGCTTTACCATCAATATACCCGATAAAATAACAACTGGAAATATGACTTATACTGTTAGTGTCTCGACACCGGCACCAGTTGCAGGAAACGCTAATTTATTATCTGTTAATATAACCGTATCTTGGGGAGCGAATAACATGACTATAACAAACTACTATTATTTAAAACCATGAAAATGGGAAAAAACGAAAAAGGGTTAACCATAGTCGAATTACTTGTCGGAATAGCAATTCTATCAATTATCGGTGCAGGGATATTTGGAATCATGTTTACCTCAAATCAAATATATAACACTTCTTCTAGTAGACTTGATGCGGCCACATATAACCGAGAGGTTTCCGCAGCAATTACCAACGAACTTCGGTATGCTAGTAAAGTTAAAGCATTAGGATCAACCTTGCAATACACTGTCGCATCTAATAGCCGTGAAATAAAATTGGATACAATACAACACGCTTTAATTGCTAATGAATTTATCATTGCTCCCGGGCAAGTTGAAAGCTTAAACTTTACCGCTAAAAATAGTAATGGCAAAGCAACTATTACTGCAATATTTAATTTATACGGAAAAAGTAATAACACGGTTACCATTACGACCATTAATTCTGCTACAATAGAATAAGTGTGGTGATATTATGAATCAAAAAGGATATGCTACTATATTGTCAATACTTACTACTGTTTTTCTACTCGGGATGATGGCTGTTTTATTTCCAAAATTAAATAATGCTATATTCGCCAGCAGCACAGAGCATAATTCACTATCTGCTCAGTACGCAGCTGAGTCAGGCGCCAAGAAAGCGATTTCTACTTTTTACCAATCATCTCAAGACTGGAAGTGGTTAAATAGTTGGCAAGACATAGGAGATGCACAATATAATGTGCAGATTAGCCCAGTTCCCTCAAGTCCAGCGACTGCGGGAGCTTATACCGTTACCTCAACAGGTAGAGAGGGAAATTCAAGCAAAACCACACATGTTACGGTAACTGTTTCAGGAGGTGATCCGACTGGCCCGGCTGTTCCTTCTGGATCTGATTACGCAATGTATTCAGATAGTAATATTATTCTATCAGGTAATCTACTTCTGCATGGAAAACTGGTAGCAAAGGGAACTGTAACACGCAGCGGGACAGTAAATTATGGCGATCACGATTCTGCAATAATACAAAATCCAAAAGAAAAATGGTGGTTTGCTGACTACAATACTTTTAAAACCGCAAAAACTGCGCAAAGCTTTCTTGATAGCACGAATAGGCCTATAAATACAAAGATAACTCGTAGTAGTGATCTTACAGGCCAAAACTATAACAACCAGACTATTATTATAAATGGGGACTTAACTATGGCCGGTAATAAGAGTTTCAATAATACGACCCTGCTGGTGTCTGGTAATATTACTTATTCTGGAACGATGAATTTTAATTCTAATTGTTTAGTGGTTGCTGGAAATAGCATTACAATGAGTGGCAGTAATCTTGGTGGTGCGGTGTATATATCATATGGCTCAATTACGTATAGTGGAATTTTAAACGGTGGGGCAGTATATGCAAAGGGCAATATAACTTCCAGTGGCAATAATACAATAACCTATTCAAAAGAAGCCATGAATTATAATCAATTAATAGATGATTCATCGGAATCAGGATCTGCTTCAACCGTAGAAGTAGGAACTTGGTACTAGTACTTATTAACACAATACGATAGTTAATCTGGCATTGATACAATACAATAACGATTTATCTTAGAGGAATTAAAAACAGTCATTCGCTCTCAACAGTTGAATGACTGTTTTTAATTTTATTCCCCTATGATATTCTCCACATCGCTCTGCACTTTGCAGAGCTTTAATTTTTCCCCGTTCTTGCCTTCCTTCTCGCAACTGCCGCAGATGCCCTCACCGCAGCACATGGTGGCGTTGTTGGTGGCTGCCATGGGGATATTGATATTGGCGGCCTGCATGGCGGCGATGACGGCCTGGTGCTGTTCATCCGGGCCGGCACTGACTACCAGATCGATTTTGCCACGAATGGTTTCATCCAGGCGTTTCATGCCGTTTTGCCGCATGGAACGCACCGGCTCAACAGTTACACCCAATTGTCGCAGTTCTTCTTCAATAAACAGCGCTTTTACTTTACCCGGTGCCAAAATGGCGATTACCTGATTCTTATTTTCCACCAGCTTTTTAATCAATGGCAATGCCGGTGCCTGGCCAATGCCGCCGGCTACCACCAGCACTCGGCCACCGGTAAGGTTCTCAATCCAGGGCTGCCCAAAGACTCCGTTATAATAAGGCCCCTTCACGGCTAAACGCCGGTTACCTTTCCAGAATATCCGGCCCGATTTAGGACCGACCACTTCAATGGCCACTTTGATTTTGTTGGCCGTGACATCCATAATTCCTACCGGAAACTGGCAAAACTGTGGATCATCAGGCTTACGTAAAAAAACAAAGGACCCTGTCTTCTGCAATTGTTCAGCCAATGGCGCCGATACGGGAAACTCCAGAATATACATATGATCTGCCATAGCCTTGACAATAGTATATTCTGCCTCTTCCTCCAGACGGCTCAGGACCTTCTCTCCCTGCCCCTCCACCGCGGTTTGCCAGAATTTTTCGTATAGCACACAAATACCGCACCAGTTACAGTCACAGGTATTTTCCCCTCTTAACTGACTGCAAAAAACACAGTTATTGGTCTGCGCCAACAGACAGGGGCAATACTTGGAGTTAAGATCAATACACCTTAAATGTATATTACGCATATTTCGCCTCCTTAGACCAGACAGCCGTTAAAAATATCGGTCAGTCCGGCGCTGGCAATACGCTCGGAAATTTCCGCCCGGTTAATCGAGTACAATTCCAGTTCCTGCATCCTGGCAAAATATACCCCGCCAGAAAAGGTATACCGGACCTTTTTACCCTCTTCCGACAACATCTGTTCATGACTAAAAGCAATAAAATCACCGGCTGCCAAGCTGCGCGGATAAGTAAGATACCTCATATCCAGACAATACCTCACGGCATTGTGGCCGGCTAAAAGACCGGTAAGTACAGCTTCCGTATGACCTACCAGAATGGTGGATTTTTCTCCGGCACAAAATAAATTATCGACACCCTCCACTTTTAACGAATCATCGCAGGGAGCAATGCCTAAATAACGCATTGAGTTTCCCATGCCGCCGGCATAAGGGTCTTCAAAACGGACACTTTCAAAGCCGGGTATGGCCCTTAAATCTTCTAACGGAAAATAGGATGTCATCAGCTTGGCATGGCCCGTATCCAGGAGAACCAGGTTTTCGGCAAACGCCGGTAACGCATACTGGGAACAGGCTTTCTTCGTCAGAGAATTCTTTTTGCGCAGTTTTTCCGGGATCGGGACAATCGCTACACCGTCCGTATCCAGTTTGCCCCGGATTTCTTCACTCAGGGAATCCTTATTCAATTTACAGGAGCCGCTCATCGCGCCATAGGAACCATCCGCTCTTTGTCCCATTATCTCTTTTACATCAGCTTTGGCCGCCAGACTAACCCGGGGCCCGAACGAGGGACACCTGAGTACACACATGGCACAGCCGTTGCCGTATTTCAGACAATTGCCCATCGAACCTGCCGTTCCGGTCGTATCGACAAAGGCATCGCCTTTGGTCACTTCACCGCTATGCAGCATTACTGCCTGTATCTTCTTGCCGTATTTCTGAACGTCCACCACCCGGTTCATCATCCGAAGTTCCACGCCATAGTTTTGCAGTATCTTTTTCACCAGTGGTTCCATTGTGGTTACATCGTACAGCGAAGCATGGCTATGACCGGGAAAACTGATGCCCCGGTGACGGCTGTTGGCATCCATGGCCACAAAAAAATCGCCGCCGCCCATGGCAATGGCTTCTTCCGCTGCCGTATACCGCCCGTTATTGCGGCATATTCCACCAACCAGGCCGGTCCCGAGCAATAGGTCGGTACGTTCAATCAGCAGCACCTGAGCACCGGCTTTCGCTGCTGATAATGCGGCGGCACAGCCTGCCCATCCACCTCCGGCAACTATCACTTTTATCACAGGCACCCCTCCATTTCTCATTGCACAATATAGTCTATTCCTACCGGAAGTAAATGCCACTGTAAAGCAAAAAACGCCCCTGGCAGAGTTTGCCACAAGCGTTCGAAACAGAATATATGAGATTCGGCAATCAAATCTTATGAAAACAATTGACGGCAAAGATACACTGCTCCAAAAAAACCGGCTATATCGCCCAGTAGTCCGACAAATACTGCATAACGGGGATTCTGGATACCCACTGCCCCAAAGTAAACAGTCAAAATGTAAAAGGTCGTATCGGTACTGCCCATAACCGTTGAAGCCATGCGGCCCAGCAACGAGTCCGGTCCAAAGTTGTTGATCAGCTCCGCAGTCAAGCCTAACGAACCTGTGCCGGATAAAGGGCGCATGATTGCCAGTGGCACCAAATCGGCCGGGATGCCGATGATTTCCAATAGAGGTTGCAGCAGGGATGTCAAAAAGGCCAGAGCGCCGGAGGCCCGGAAAATATAAATGGCTACCAGCATCGCCACAAGGAAAGGCATAATTCTGACCGAGGTGGCAAAGCCTTCCGCGGCCCCCTCGACAAAAGCTTCATATACCTTGACACCACGCAGCAATCCCGCCAGGGGAATCAGCAGCAAAAGCAACGGAATAGCCCAAAGGGAAAGTTGTGCACAAGCCGCAAGAAACATCCCGGTTACCTCCGTACCCGCAAAGTGAAGCAGGTCCGGCAAATCCGATCAGCAAAAATAACGGCAACCGTCGCAAAAAGACTTGCCAGGAGCGTCGGGCCAATGATCTCCGTGGGGTTGGCTGAACCGGCCGCAGTCCGCAGCGCGATCATCGTGGCCGGAATTAACGTAAAGCCGGCTGTACAAAGAGCTAGTAAAGTACACATGCTGGCTGAAGCCGTCCTCTTATCATGATTCAGGGTTTGCAGCTCCTGCATCGCTTTAATCCCCAGCGGCGTGACGGCATTCCCCAGCCCCAGCAGATTGGCACTTAAAGTCATAACAATAGCCCCCATAGCCGGATGCCGGCGGGGGACTTCGGGAAACAACCAGCGGATCAGCGGCCCTAGCAGCAGCGCCAAGAGTGTAACAAGCCCGGCCCGTTCGGCAATTTTCATCATTCCCAGCCACAGACACATAACTCCGGTCAGTTTAAGCGCCAGCTCAACAGCGGTTTCTGCCCCGATCATCGCACTTTGCACCACAAGCTGTATATTGCCCTGCAGCCCGGCGTAAATAATGCCAATGGCTATAAGAGACATCCAGATAAAATTAATCACCGCCATCACCTCTTAAGAACGTATGAGGCAATAGCGGCGAATAGAACTCTCATTATCCCGTACAGGATATGACTACCCTGAAAGATAAGCGTCTTGCTAACCGGAGCTGAAACGCGGGGTGTGTCTGTGTCTTCAAATTAACGGAATGCTCCATGACGAGCGATTTTTGCGCCAGACGAGTTATACCCTAAAGGGCACGCGAATTTTGGCGGGAATAGCGGTGGTCCCCTATTTCAAAAAAGTTTAATGAAGTATGGCACAAAAATCGCCGTCAGGAAACGTTTTAGATAGTTCGAAGACATGACCTAAGCAAGGTTATGGAAAATCAAAGAAAACACCTGCAACAGAGAGCTCCAGATTTGCGTAAAAAAGGATTTACGTTCGATCGTATCGGTGGCAAGCAGGTCTACCGTGGCAATCGGCGTATTTTTATAAAATACCCGTACCACGCCCAGCTTTTGCCCGGCAGCGACAGGCGCCTCCACCGTGGGATCAGCCTCAACCACGGTGTGTATTTCCTGCCGGTCTTCTTCGGTTACAGGCACCGTCAGCGCCGCAGCGGTAATCGCCTGCACGGTCTGCGCCTTGCCGTGACGGACCTGCAGCGTTTTTAGTATATCTCCCTTTTCCAGCACATTCACAGTATGCATCTGGGAAAACCCATAATTCAGCAGGGCAATCGAATCGTCCCACATGTGTTCGCTGTCCAGCACAACGGCAATCAACTGAACACCATCACGGTTGGCCCCGGATACCAGGCAGCGTCCCGCCGCATCGGTATAACCTGTTTTCACGCCATTGGCGCCCTCATACAGCCACAACATCCGGTTTTCATTATATAGGTCCCGGTCATGCTCCTTGCCCTGCCAAGGAATCACTTTATTCTTCGTACTGACAATTTCGCGAAATTCTTTGTTTTGGTAACCGTATGCCGTAATCCGCGCCAAATCGTGTGCCGTAGTATAGTGATTCTCATCGGGCAACCCGCTTGAATTGACAAAATTGCTATGAATGGCCCCTATAGCATGGGCTTTTTCCGTCATAAGCGCGGCAAACTTCGGAACAGATCCGGCGATATGTTCCGCCACCGATACGGTAGCGTCATTGCCCGATACCAGCATCATGCCGTACAGCATATTGCGCATGCTCAGTTGTTCACCCTGCGTCAGCCACAGGGAGGATCCTTCCGTATTAGCGGCATTCTCGCTGGCGGTTACCATATCATCAAGATTACCATACTCCAATGCCGTGATCAGGGTCATGATTTTAGTCGTACTGGCCGGATAACGCCGTTCTTCCGCGGCCTTAGCATACAGAACCTTACCGGTTAAGGCTTCCATGACGATGGCCGACTTCGCTGTTATGTCCGGGGCATTTTCTGCCGCCTGACAAGACGGAACAGCATATAACGCTATCAATAATGTTAAGATACAAAGTACAGTTGTTTTGATTTTCATTACTAAAAAAACCCTCTCAGCATAGTAAGTAGTCGGCGAGTACCTTGCGTCACTTAAGCCTGAGGATAAGCTTGCAAGGATTTTTTCGTCCCACAAGACGGAGGAGCCGCGCATATCGCACATATGTAAGGCGACGACAACGAGGCAGGACAGAAAAAGACGGCAAGATGATCCATGTATTTAGGAGACACAAGATATATTACAAAACAGTCACCAAGATATTATATATATGTTTTTCCCGATCGTCAAAGCCACCATACATGATTGTAAGACCTCCAGGCAATAATAGAAGCAGATAAGAGGGTTAAAGAGCCTATTCTGCCAAATTTCTTATTCGTTAAAAACTCTTTAATCCCAACAACTTTTATCCTATAGAGGAGGTGAGCATCCCTGGAAACATTAAACATAAAGACGGCTTTGCGCTCTACCCTGACTCAGAAGCAGGAGTTAGTCCGCGACTATCAGTCGTTTGCCGGTCAAATCAATGATCCCGACATCGCCAAAATGTTTAAGCATTTTGCCGAAGCCGAAGCCTTACACGCCACCCAAATTAAGGACAAGCTGGAACAGCTTTCCTAAGGAACGGCTGCTTTACTCGTACTGAGCCGCCTGACGGATCTTTTTCCGCCTGGCTTAGCCAGCAAAATTTTGAAATGGCCCAATTATTTCTGCACGTTTGCTTCCTTGGCAGGTGAGAAGTCTCTCACCAGGCCGGCAGACTCATTATATCAGTGATTCTCTAATGATTCCTGCAGAAAAATATACAGGGATATTGTAATCAACAATATCCCTGTATATTTTATATGCTTGTGTCCCTGCAGTTATGCCGTACCGGCATTCTTAAAGCAGTATATTGACAATAAAAAACCATGCAGACTGCTGCATGGCCTGTTATCGTTGGTTATACTCGCTGCTCCTGGTGCTTATATTGAGTCTCGGCCGTTTCGGCCAAGGCATCCAATTGCTTATCCTCCTCTTTATCCTGGATCATTTCCTGCAGCTTGTTAAGTACCTTAGGCACCATATCAATGACCCGATCCAACAGTAAATCACCGTCAACCGGCATAAACCGGACACCGTTTACGGGCGAACACACCAAAAAACCCACCGGTTTCACACTGACTCCTGCCCCACTGCCGCCGCCAAACGATTGAACAACTTCATTGCTCTCGACTTCTTCCGGTTCATAGTCTCCACCGCCGGCAGCAAAGCCAAACGTTACGCGTGAAATCGGTATGATAACAGTCCCGTCCGGGGTTTCCACCGGATCGCCAACAATGGTGTTAACATCAACCATTTCCTTGATACTTGCCATAGCCGTCTTCATTAAGCCTTGTATCGGATGCTCTGCCACTATCTCTCGCCTCCTTGGCCATAATATAAACCATCATTCCAATTGCAGTTATAAGATTGCCAAGTTTCAAGCTGAATATACAGTCAAATTCAATTTCCCACAGGCTTCTCCCCTGGACAGGGATCAAAGCTACAATAGGTCTGGCGGAAAAAGTCACCCTTTGTCCAAGCCGCTTTAGCAGCAAACTCTTGCCACTCCAGATTACGCCATACAAAATTCCGACAAGCGCCGCGTCCTCCATTCCGTAACGGGTTCGCCAAGCTAAGTGTACACAGGTCAGCTTGCCGATCAAGGCATTCATGAACCGGCGGTAAACAATAAAGTGTTCCTTGATCTCCGCCAGAACATGCCGCAACCGCCCTGGATGCAACACATATCTTTCGATAAATCGCTTTACAAATACCTGCTCCCTCCCCGGATCACTGTCGACAGACTCCTGCCCTTTGGCCACTTCTGCCGTCGGCCATACCTTTCCTTCCTTCTCTAATTGCAAAGCAGGAATTTTCATGGAATAATGCAGCAGGCGGTATACTGCATATACGGTCACCACAATATAGTCATCCGACGCATTGCGCCGGTAGCAAAGCTGGAGATATAGAGGAATATTAGCCAGTATTAACAGCAAAATAAAAAAATCCACGGCAAGGATTATCCCGATTTCCATATAAGACAATGCCCTTTCTCGTTGCCGGTCACCGGTACCGCGATCACCTTAAAACCGTCAGCCCAATTTAAGGAACCGCTGATGTAATGAGCCTGTGGGCCTGGCGAGAGATTTTTTCGCCTGACAAAAAAGTAAAACCTGGAGGATAGTTAGGCTATTTCAAGGTTTTGCTCATACAGCCAGACGGAAAAAGATCGGTCAGAACGCGCAATGCGGATAAATCAGTGGTTCCTTACTATAGCTTGGGCAGAAAACGCCATGATTATGTAACGGAAGATATAAATAAACAGAACAGCCTTAGTGCCCCACCAACGCTGAAAGTACACTTTCAAAGTCGGCGGAGCACTAATGCTATTCTGTCGGTATGAATTGCGCCAGATCCGGTAGTTCCTCTAAACTGCCCAGACCAAAGCAACTCAAAAACTCTTCGGTTGTTCCATACAGGATAGGACGGCCAATGGCTTCCTTCCGTCCCATCTCCTTGATAAGTTGACGCTCTACCAGCAGATTGACAACACTATCCACCTTGACGCCGCGAATGCTTTCAATCTCCTGCTTGGTAATGGGCTGCTTAAAGGCAATGATCGCCAGCGTTTCCATGGCGGCCATGGACAGCCTGGTTTCCTGCACCTGCCCCAGACGTTCAATCACTGTAGCCAATTCCGGTCTGGTGCACAGTTGATAGCCGCCAGCCACCTGACTGATCACCAATCCGCGGGAGTTATCCGCCATTTCCTCATTCATCTGGGCAATTAAAAGCTCAATATGTTGCTCCGTCACCTCAAGTATTTCTGCCAAACGACCGGCCGGCATAGGTTTGCCGCAGGCAAACAGCAGTGCCTCAATATGCCCCTTTAGGTGATTATAAAACATCAGGGCAGATCACCCTCCTGTGCTTGAACTTGTCCGTCATAATTAAGAAAAATATATATGGCCGCAAAGCTTTTTTCCTGGCGAACGGTCACCCGCTTGAGCCTAATCAGCTCCAGCAAAGCCAAGAAAGCGGCAATAAGCTCTGCTCGCGATCCCTGCCGAATCAGAGTTTCCTTAAAGTCCAGCCTGCCCCGGTTTTTATGCAGCAAATTGACAATATCCTGCATCTTATCCTGGACGCTGATTTCCTCCCGCGCGACAACGGCAAAATCCTCTGCCGTCCCTTCCCAGACAGCCGCGAAGGCGGTGATCAAAACATCCAGATCAAGCCCCTGCGGTAAGGTGTAGCGCACCGAAAATTCCTGAGGCAAACGAAAAAAATACTGGTCCCGCTCCTGCTTTTTCTGTTCCAGTTCCAAGGCAGCCTGCTTAAACTTACGGTATTCCAGCAGGCGGTCTACCAACGCCTTGCGCGGATCTTCCTCTTCCTCCTCAAGCTGGGCGGCATGCGGCTGACGTGGCAGCAGCATGCGGGATTTGATCTGCAGCAAATTGGCCGCCATAACCAGAAATTCACTGGCAATATCAATATTAAACTCCTGCCAGTCACGGAGATAATTTATATATTGCTCGGTAATCACGGCAATTGGTATATCATAGATATCGATCTTATTTTTTTCAATCAAGTGCATCAAGAGCGCCAACGGCCCTTCAAACACTTCCAGCTTTATTTTATACTCTGACATGGTCAGCTCAGATTCATCACTTGACGGACCTCGGCCATGGTGGCCGCAGCCACCGCCCTGGCCCGTTCAGCGCCATATTCCAAAATTTCTTTTACCCTGCCAGGGTTCGCCTCCAGAGCAATGCGTCGCGTATGAATATCGGCCAGGGCGGTAACCATCCGTTCCGCCAGGCGCTTCTTACATTCAACACAGCCGATAGTAGCCTGCCGGCAGGCGGTTCCAATAGATTCCAGCTCATCAGGGCTATAGATTTTATGGAAGGTATACACGGTACAGACATCGGGATTGCCCGGATCGCTTTTCTTCACCCGCTGCGGATCGGTAATCATTTGGCGCACTCTGGCCCGCAGCTCGTCCGGACTAGCCGCAAAGGGAATCTCGTTGCCATAGGATTTACTCATCTTCCGGCCGTCAATGCCGGGCAGCAGCGAAGCTTTGCTTAAGAAAGGATTGGGCTCGGGGAATATTGGCTTGTACATATGGTTAAACCGGCGTGCAATCTCGCGGGACAACTCCAAATGCGGCAATTGGTCCTCCCCTACCGGTACCGTGTCTGCTTTGTATAGCAGAATATCGGCCGTCATCAGCTCGGGATACCCCATGAAACCATAGGTATTGATATCCTTTCCCTGGTTGCCCAGTTGCTGTATTTTATCTTTATAGGTAGGCACCCGTTCCAGCCAGGAAAGCGGCGTCATCATCGACAAAAGTAAATGCAGCTCGGCATGCTCTTTGACATGGGATTGAACAAAAATCACATTATGCTCCGGATCCAGACCGGCGCTCAGCCAGTCCAGAGCCATGTCAAAAATATTTTGCTGCAGCTTGCTGGTGTCTTCATAGGAAGAAGTTAGCGCATGCCAGTCAACAATGCTGAAAAAGCATTCGTAGTCCTTCTGTAATTTAACCCAGTTTTCCAATGCTCCCAAATAGTTTCCCAAATGAAACTTACCTGACGGCTGCATACCACTAAAGATACGGCCCTTTACCATGATAGATTCCCCCTAGCTCAAAAATAAATAAAGTATGCTGGTAAATACAGACATGATCGGCCCTAGCACCAGACCTATAATGCCCAGGTACAACAAAGCAACCATAATAATCATACCATACGGCTCCAGCTTGTCGAACTTGTAAGATAACCGGGCCGGCAGCAGGCTGGAAACAATTTTCGATCCATCCAGCGGCGGTATAGGCAATAAATTGAAAAAAGCAAAACCCAGATTTAAATAATACATATTGACTAGCAATTTACCGGTCATTACACTCTGCAACGAAGTCCTTTCCAGCAGAAAAAGCAACAACAGCGAGGTGACTGCAATCAATAAATTAGCCGCCGGGCCGGCAAAGGACACAAGGATAGTCCCTTTCCGGTAATTATCAAAATTACTCGGATTGATCGGCACCGGTTTGGCCCAGCCAAATTTAAACAGCCACAACATAATGAGGCCCCATGGGTCAAGATGTGCTACTGGATTCAACGTTAATCGCCCATGGTAGCGCGGCGTATTGTCACCCAGCCAGACCGCGGCCCGGGCATGGGCATATTCGTGAAGCGTCAATGCGACAAGTAATGCAGGAATACGAAAAATCATATCAGGATCAAAACCGAACACGCTGTTTCCCCCTTGTAACCATTCACTATAACCAGTCATCTATTTATTGTGTCATATTACCAATATATTAGCAAGCTTTGGCATACAAAAAACATAAAAAATTCAGTAAACCGTGCGCTTCGGCTTGCTTTGCATATTTTTTTGCACTTTGCAGAACCTATAACCGACAAATGGCCCGGCACACCGGTAAGAAAAATCTAGCAGGAGGTATCCAGGCAAGAATGACTAAAAATACTATACTTATGACGGTGATAACCGTTTTTCTATTGTGCGCGCTAAGCGGCTGCAGTATGCTCCAGCCGGCGCCAAAGCCGGAAATCGGCCCGGCGGGAAAGCCGCTTGATTCCCTGCCAAATCCGCCGTTTAACCAGCGCTTTGTCTCTCCTCCGGCCGAACTTTATGATCTGGCGGCCACTGCCGGCGTAATTTTCGAAGGCGTCAACAAAAAAAACTGGCAGCAGGCAAAAGAGGGACTTAACAATCTGTCCACCGTTTGGGAGAAAGTACAACCGGCGATTGGCGCCAAAAAAGGCGTCAAAGAAGCCAACGCCGCCCTCGGTCAACTGACAACGGCCATTGACGAAGAAACGCAGGAACAAGCCTATGAAACACTGAACAAGTTCATGGGCAGCATCAGCGACATCGGGAAATCCTACAAACTCTCGCCCCTGGCGGACATCATAGCCGTTGATAATGCTATCCGCAGCGTTTGTTTTTACGTCGAAGACCAGGATTGGAGCAAAGCCGCTTCCAAAGTCAAGGCCCTGGAAGGTACCTGGGGCCAGGTTAAAACCAGTATGGAAAGCGTCGGTATCCTGGATGAAATCGTAAAGGGTCACTCGGCGGTCACCCAAATGAAAGATGCCGTCAACGGTGAAAACAAAGGAGCCTTTGATGAGCAGGTTGCCAATATTAATTATAGCATGGGCCGTATCCGCGATTTTTACCGCGGTAAATAAAAAAATCATCCCTGGCATTCACTGAGCCGGGGATGATTTTTATTATTTGTCCTTATCTTCATCTTTGTCTTCATCTTTATCTTTATTGTTTTCTTCACGGTAACGCACCCGAGTCTGCGGTTTTAACGCGGCCGGACGCAGCAGCTTGCTGGGGATAGGCAATCGCAGGATCACGCCTTTCATGGCACTGAAATTAAACGGAATCGCCGGCCAAAGATAGGGTACATCAAAGGATTTCGTAGTAACCAGTAATACAAACAGAGCCACCAGTCCAAATAGCAGCCCGGGTAATTTAAAGAACAGAACCAGGAGCAGCAAAATGACCCGGAACAGGCGTACGGCCAGGGCAAACTCGACACTGGGCGTGGCAAAGGCGCCTACGGCGGCAATGGCCGTATATAAAATGGTTTCATTGCCAAACAGCCCTACCTTGGTTGCGTATTCACCCAGCATAAAAGCCCCAATGAAGCCCAGAGCCGTCGATTGTGCCGCCGGCACATGCACCGTTGCCATCCGCACCAATTCTACCCCCAGCTCGGCCACAATAAATTGAATACCAAGTGGTACAATACCGGGATCGCGGGGTCCTAAAAATGCTAACGAAGCAGGCAGCAGATGACGCTGCAATACCAAGGACAGCCATAGCGGCGGTAGAATCAGAGATAAACCCACTCCCCCCAAGCGCACCAGCCGCAGGTACGAACCCACCAGCACATGCTGGTGATATTCTTCCACATGCTGCACATGGTGCCAAAGGGTTGTCGGTAAAATCATGATGTTAGGCGATGTATCCACCACCAGGCACACATGCCCTTCCAGCATATGTACGGCAACCACGTCAGGCCGCTCGGTATAGCGGACTAACGGCAGCGGATTCCAGCGCCGGCCGCCGACTATAAACTCTTCAATCGCCTTTTCCGCCATCGGAATACCATCCACATTGATCTTATTGAGCCGTTCCTTGATTTTATCCACCAGTTCCGGATTGGTAATATCTTTTATATAACAGACGGCCACATCGGTTTGTGACCGACTGCCGATTTTTACTATCTCAAAACGCAAATTGGGATCACGCAGCCGCCGGCGGATTAAGGCTGTGTTAAAGGGAATGGTTTCCACAAAAGAGTCCCGGGAACCCCGGGTCACCTTTTCAATATTAGATTCTGCCGGTGCCCGGACGGGATAGGCTCTGGCATCGAATACAATAGCCTGCGTTTCGCCGTCAATAAAAAATACCAGCTCTCCCGACAGCAGACTAGTCAATGCCGGATCCATCGCATCCACCAGCTTAACCTGGGAATGGGTGGCCCGTGAATAAAATATCTTCTGCAGCGTGTTGACCGTCAAATCTTCCTGATTAAACAGCATCATGTCCTGGAATATATTGGTTAAAAGTACATCGTTGGTCATGCCGTTAATCGAAAAGGATGCCGCCCGTCTCCGGCCTACCTTATATTCCCGGAAAACAATATCAAAGCTCTCACCGACCCCCAGCAGTTCCTTTAAATAGTTAATATTGTCATCAAGCTCTTTGTGAATCTTCTGTTCTTCATTGTTGTCCGTCATAGGGAATGCCACTCCGTTTCAAAATCTCTTCAATAGCCCGGCGGGTAATCGGCGCTCCCCGGGAAATATCATCGGCCTTATCCATTTTGCCGATATCGCCGACACCGACAATGACAGGCACCTCTACCTCATTTAGCACATCTACCGTATCTCCCTTGATTACCATATGATTGCTCCTGTTTCTTACATCACCGTTTTTATCAACCGGGTGATCCACCATCTTGCCCGTTCCCGTTACACAGACGTCTGCCTCGATGCCGCCGCTGCCACCGGTATTGGAGGCTACCGCGACCGCCCCCAGCACTTCGATGTCCGGATGATCGGCTACATACTGCATAGCCCGCTCGCCTTGCCCCCTATCGCGCCTGCCCCGGTCATCAAACATAACCAGAACGGGGTCAGATTTTACTGTTTTCAGCAAATTGACAATTTCTTTGCCGCTAATCGGTGTCGGATTTCCGCCGGATGCCGATATACAACGCAGTCCCAACGAAGCTGCCAAATCCTCCACAACGTTCTGTGCTACTTTATCTCCGTCAGTAACCAAAATAACTCTCACTTTCTCCGGCATATAGTCACCTCAACATCAATTTTTTTTGCCATCCAGCATATGACTGATCCTTGCTGCAACCTTCTCACTTTCCTGGATCACCTGCTTTAATTTTTTCAGACTGTCCTCCAGCTCGTTGGCCAATTCATACTGTGTCCTGGCCAGCAGTTCCTGTGCCGTCTGCGCGCCGCCCGCTGTCTTCGTGCCGGCATTCTGTCCCTGACCGCCCAGTAGTTCACTGTTCATGGCGCTTTCTTTTTCCTGTCCGTTACTTTGCAAATATTGACTGAACAGCTTGCACAGTTCCTCGGAATTTTGCGGCGCTGTTTTCTCTTGTCCCTGTTCATCGGTGCGGTCCTTGGTTTTAGCGTTCTGCTGCAGGTTCTCCAATTGCCTGTTAAGCTTTTCCAGCAAACCGATTACTTCCTGGTTCGTGTTGTCCGCAGCCGTCTGGCCGGCGTTAGCCTGCAGCCGCATGAAACTCTTGGCAAGATCGGCTATCGCAGCGTCCGAGGACGGTAAAGATTGGTCCGGTGCTGACGGCTCGGCTTTTTTTTCCTCAAAAACGTCCCGTTGTTGTTCCTCTCTGGGTTCCTCTTTGCTGCGCCTGAGCATACGGCGCGAAAACCTGGTCTGCATATGTAAACCACCTTTCTCATAGGAGCTGTATCATACTTAACACAAAAGAAACTACAGCCAGCCGTAAATTGACTACCCCGAAAGGATGTTTCAACCGGGCCAGAGGATTTAGCAGAGTACCGCCCCGTTCATACTCGATACCGCCAACAACCGCACTCACGATATAATTGGCCAAAGGACCACTGACTGCAATACAGGCGGCCGCCAGCATCGTTTCCTGATTATTGATGGTAGTCTTGCCAAAGGCACCGGCGGCTACCAGCAATTCTATATGTTGATGTAAAAATACCGTCATCGCAATTCTTCCCACTTCATGGATCATCGCCGCGGCAAGAACATAGTGAGGGTAGCGTACGCCAACCAGCACTACGGTAAACAAAAGGCCAACAATATCGACAACAACCATGGTTTACCCCTTGGGATTGCATAGCAACGCGGCCAGAAAACTAAACAAAACGGCTGCCGTAATGCCTGCGGCGCTTGCTTTCAATGCACCGGTGAATATTCCTAAAAAGCCTAACTTATCTACCTCTTCCAACGTACCTGCCACCAGAGAGTGGCCAAAACCGGTCAACGGAATGCTGGCCCCGGCTCCAGCCATATCCACCAGCGGCTGATATAGGCCAAGACCGCTTAAAATCCCGCCTACTACCACAAACAAAACCAGCACATGGGCCGGCGTCAGCGGCGTCAAATCCATTAGCAACTGACCGATCACGCAAATAAGTCCGCCAACAACAAAAACCATAAGATAATCCTGCATCAGCTCACCTCTCCTCTACATTTCCAGTGCAACGGCATGGGCTATACAAGGTATGGACTCCTTTTGCTGATAAGAAGTCGTACTATGCAGGCTGCCTGTTCCGATCAACAGCACCCGCCGCCATTTCCGCTCCAGTAATTGCCGGTAAATATATCCCGAGAAAACGACCGCCGAACTGGCACAGCCGCTTGCTCCGGCATGAGCATCCTGCTCATCGCGGTAAATCATGCAGCCACAGTCTTCATAATTACTTTTTATATCCAGTCCCTTTTCCTTAAATAGCTCCAATACCAGGGTTTTTCCGATACTGCCCAAATCGCCGGTAAAAATCATGTCATAATAGGCCGGCTGCCGTTTGGTATCCTGAATATGCTGCCACAGAGTATCCACGGCCGCCGGCGCCATTGCCGCCCCCATAGCGTTGGGGTCTTTAATCCCCAGATCATTAATCTTCCCAACCGTAGCCGCCGTGATGCGCGGCCCATTACCGGCCGCTGCGATCACGGCCGCTCCCGCACCGGTTACTGTCCACTGGGCAATCGGCGGTCTTTGCACACCAAGTTCCGTAGGAAAACGATATTGCCGTTCCGATGCATCATGGTGGCTGGAAGCAGCCACCGCCACCGTGTCACCAAATTCCCCGTCAATCAGGACAGCTCCCAGCAGCAGGCTTTCCACCAGAGTGGAGCAGGCGCCGTAAAGTCCCAGGAACGGACGTTCCAGCCCGCGCAGCGCAAAGTGGGTGCTCATCAATTGATTCAACAGGTCACCGGCTAGAACATAATCAATGTCGGCCATCTGTCTATTGTCTTTTTTGACGGCCTGGCTAATGGCCCATTCCATCATAGACGATTCACATTGCTCCCAGGATTGGTTACCATCCAAATTATCCTTCATAATTCGGTCAAAATGCTCGGCAAGATAGCCTTCCCCCTCCATAGGTCCTACAATATTGGCCGTACTGGTAACAACCGGCTGCTTGAGGAAGGCTATACTCTGTTTGCCTATTTTCTTTTTCACCGCTACATAACCCCCTGATGTCTAACCCAATAGATCATTCCCATGATAAATGCCGTTACCAGCCCGTACACAATTACCGGACCGGCGATGACAAACATTTTCGCCCCAACTCCAAAGACAAAGCCCTCCCGTTTAAACTCCATTGCCGGTGCGGCCACTGAATTGGCAAAACCGGTAATGGGAACGACCGAGCCGGCGCCGGCATGCTTGCCAAGTTCGTCATATACGCCGAGAGCTGTAAAAAAGACACCTAAAAAGACCATGACCACGGAAGTAGCGGCAGCAGTTTCCTTCTTATCCAGTCCGCTGCTCATAAAGTAATTGGCAATCCATTGCCCCAGCAGACAAATCAGCCCGCCGATACAAAAGGCCCAGATAATATTTTTAATGATCGGCGGTTTAGGTTTAACTTGATTAAATTTATCCTGATACCGCTGCTGCATTTTCTCCTTCTCCGTCTTTCCTACCATAACATCACCCCTGACTATTTTGTCCGAAAACCTCAAAATCATGCGTAAGATAAAAGGAGCGCCCTAAGCGCTCCCAGGAAACTCTTGGGAATCACTGATCTATTCACATTGCGCATCCTGGCGGATCTTTTTCCGTCTGGCTGCGTCAGCTAAACCTTGAAATAGGGACCGCTATTCCTGCAGTTTTACTTCCTTGCCAGCCGGAAAAATCTCTCACCAGCCTGGCAAGCTCATTAAATCAACGCTTCCCTTGCTGCAATGAACATGTCGGCCCGATAAGCTTGTCTACTGTTTAATGTACTTGAAAAGCAATTTTCACGTCCGCTCTATATTCTTCAATATGTCCGTTATCAATGTTGGCCGTAAAATTAGTTACTTCCACGCCAAGAATATCCTCAAGTGTTTTCGAGGCTTCCATAACCGCATTATCTACCGCATCCGTCCAGTTGTGCCGCGAAGTCCCGACAAGCTCAATGACTTTTACCACCATAACAAATACCTCCTGTTTTTCTTTTTTTTATTGCGAATATGCAAGTATAGTGTGCGCGCCTGAGACGATGTTATACGTACCAAAAGGCGCCACAGAAAAGGCCTGCTCGGCAACGGCATCATGCCACTGGACCTGTCGTGAACGAACAGGAACCTTTTTGGGAAGATCGTCAAAAAAATAGAACCAGGCAGTCACACTGCCGACCAGCAAAATAGCCGTAATAAATAATAAGATGTACGCTTTTTTTCCCGACATATTCTCACCTCGATGACCCCAGTGTAGTGGCACATTCACATTTCGCTAAATTACTTGTCTACATTTCCATCTGCGTCGTTGTCGTCAATCGGCGTAGGAACCACTATGCCTCACTCCTCCGCCTTGCAGATGAAAATGTATCCTGCGTCCTTTAGTTGAAATGTGAACATGTCACTACACTAGTATGTCCTAATATAATCGGTTATAAATAAAAAAACAGACCTCTGCGTTAAGAAGTCTGTAAAAAATTTCTAATCAGCCGGAGCGCCTGCTTTTCAATTCGTGATACCTGCACCTGGGACAAACCAATTAATGAAGCGATTTCTGCCTGGGTTCGGTCCTCAAAAAACCGCATTTCGATAACTCGCCGTTCTTTGACAGGCAGCCGGGACAGGACTTCTTTCAGCACAAGGTTATCGAAGAAAGAATTGTCCTGCTCACAATATTTGATTTGATCCAATAGAAGCACCTTATCGCCATCTTCCCGGAAAGCCGACTCATAAAGCGAAGCCGTCGGTTGAACGGCCTCCAAGGCCGCCACAATCTCCTGAGGCGCAATTTGCAAATCCTCGGCTACTTCGTGGATGGTCGGTTCCCGCCCCATTAATCCTTGCAGCTTCTCCTGGCTTTTATGAACCCGATAAGCCAGTTCCTTCAGCGGGCGACTGACCTTGATCGGATTGTCATCACGCATAAACCGACGTATCTCGCCGATGATCATCGGTACTGCATAGGTGGAAAACTTCACACCAAACTTCGCATCAAATCGCTCGATAGCCTTCATCAAACCAATCGAGCCGATTTGAAATAAGTCATCCCATTCGTATCCCCTGTTTACAAAACGATATACAATGCTTCGTACCAAATTCAAATTGTTTTCCAATATGCGGTCCTTTGCCGCCCGGTCTCCCTGCTGAGCCTGTTCGATTAATCTGAGCACTTCCTCGTCTGCAAGCATAGCCACCCCACCTAATGCGTTTTTCGGGGGCTAAATTTTTTACACATTCTAACGGTGGTTCCCTGGCCCACTTCGGAACGGACCTCCAGCTCGTCCATAAACGACTCCATAAAAACAAACCCCAGGCCCATGCGCTCGGGATCGGAAGAATAGGAAGCCTGTCTGGCTAAAGCAATATCCTCTATTCCCTTACCGTAATCGATAACAATATATTCCAGCATCTCCTCATATAGCGTCATTGTGCATTCAATAATGCCCGCTTTAGGGTCATTGCCATAGCCATGAATAACGCTGTTGGAAACAGCCTCCGAGACAGCCACTTTTATTTCGTCAATTTCACTGATTGGCAAATCGGCCTGTGCGGCGAAAGCGGCGGCAGCAATGCGGGCAATGCCCACGTTTTCACTGAGGCTTTGTAATTTCATTGTTAGCTGATTTTTTATCTCCATGACATCCTCCCTATAATTGTGCCAAGGCATCCGTTTGCGATGGATAAACTTCGATAATTTTTAGAAGTCCCGACAACTCCAGAATGTGCGCCACCTGGGGCTGAACGTGAACGGCCAATATCCTTCCGTCCAGAGCGCTTAAACGTTTGTACCGTCCGAGGATAACACCCAGGCCGGAACTGTCAATGAAAGATACATCCTGCAAATCTAAAATCATGTTTTTGGCGCCGCAGGCATCCAGTGCCGTATCGATAGTCTCCCGGAATTTATCGGCGCCATGCATGTCCAGTTCACCTTCTATCTGAACAATTAACACCCCTTGTTTAAGTACGGTTGTAGTTTTCAATCCATCTCCTCCTTCCTTATTTTCCTTTCGCTAAAAAGGAAAATATTTCCTCCTTAAATAACAAAAAAATTTTGAGGTTTCCGGTAAAAAATAATACCGTAACCTCAAAATTTTATGATTAGCCTAAAGTGAACAAACCTGTCAGCATGTCCTGCAAAATCCGAATAAAACCGGCCTTTTCCACAGCTTGTTCCGCTACCAGATCCACTTTGCCAATTTCCTGCCCATCTTGAGTGACAATCAACTCGCCGTACTTTTCTCCTTCTTTAACCGGAGCCATAATATCAGATTCTATGTTAACCTTTTTTTCGATATTGTTTTTCTTGTTTTTCGCCATCAGCAACGTTAAATCTTTAGCTGCTACCAATGGAACCTCTTTAGTCACGCCTTTCATTACTTTTGCCTGTTCAACAACCGTTCCCTGTGTAACAATCGGTGCTGCCGAAAAATTAGCAAAACCCCAGTCCAGCAGCTTCATGCTTTCCCGTAAATGAGAGCGCGGCTCGGGAGTGGCAAAAACAACCGATATCAGCCGCAAACCGTCGCGTTTGGCTGTGCCGGCGAAACAATATTTGGCCTCTTCGGTCCAGCCTGTTTTTAGTCCGTCAGCGCCTTTATACCACCATAGTAATTTATTGGTATTTACCAACCAGTTTTTCCCGCCCCGCAGCCAGTATTCTTTAATACCGCAAAATTCCAGATATAAGGGATGGGTAACCGCTTCTTTGGCAATGATTGCCGTATCATAAGCACTCATGTAATGCTCCGGCGCTGGCAGACCATTAACACTGTTAAAATGCGTGTCAGCCAGCCCCAGTTCGGCCGCCCGCCGATTCATAGCTTCCACACCGGCCTGCTCTGAACCATAAATATGCTCCATAACCGCCATCGCCGCATCATTAGCACTTACCACGGCAATTGCAATTAAGAGTTCCCGTAAATTCATCTTTTCTCCGGGCTCCAGCCAAATTTGAGAGCCGCCCTGCTTATAGGCATTTTCGCTGATACTGACTTCATCAGTTAAGCTGGCCTTACCCTGTTCCACTGCTTCCACTGCCAGCAGCAACGTCATGATTTTGGTTACGCTGGCCGGTGGCAGCCTTTTATGAGAGTCTTTTTCAAACAGCACCGTGCCATTCGCGTCCATGAGTACGGCTGATTCCGCCGTAGTAGTCAGTTGAGTTGACTTTTCCTTGGTATTGGCGGCAAATACCGGTGCTAGACAAGTTAATAAAAGCAAAAGCGCGGTGAGTATTGCCGAAACCATTTTCCGCTGCCATCGATGCATGGTTATCACTCCTTTAACTTTTTTTTAGGTTGTCCACGATAAAAAGCCCTTACACAGGAAAATTTAGAAAGCCCCGGCAATTTGCCGAGGCTTGGGAACGACAAAAGAACCGGAAAATTCCGGTTCTTTTTAACTAATCAGTTTATTGTCTTTTATAAGCTTTTTAGGAAGCTCTGTCCATAAGGCAGCGACGGCAGGGAGAAATTTTCCGCAATGGTAGCCGCAATATCGGCAAAGGTATTTCTGATCCCCAGATCGGTCCCTGCGGCACCTGGATAATAAGCAATGAGCGGCACGTATTCACGGGTATGATCGGTACCGGTAGAGGTTGGATCACAACCATGATCGGCGGTAATCAGCAGCAAATCGTCGGCCTGCCACTGAGGTAAGAGCAGCGAAAGTTGAGCGTCAAACCGCTCCAGGGCTTTCGCATAACCGGTCGCATCATTGCGGTGTCCATACACACTGTCAAAATCAACGAGATTGGCAAAAATCAGACCCGGTTGCCCCGGTTGGCTGAGTAGATTGGCAAGATGACTCATCCCCTCGTCGTTTGATTTGGACTTTAAGGACTGAGTCAGGCCCCGTTGGGCAAAAATATCGCCAATTTTTCCAATACCAATTACTTGCTGTCCGGCATCCTTCAACCGATCCAACACAGTGACTGCCCCAGGTTCCAGGCTGTAATCATGACGATTGGCGGTACGGCTGAACGCACCGGGTTCACCGATAAACGGCCGGGCGATAATCCTGCCTACCGCGTGTTCACCGACGCAAACCTTGTCCCTGGCAATCTGGCAAAATTCATACAACTTGGATAAAGGGATAATATCTTCATGAGCGGCAATTTGAAACACGCTATCGGCCGAAGTATAGACAATCGGGTGGCCTGTCGCCATGTGCTGCGCTCCCAGCTCGTCCAGAATGACCGTACCGGAAGCCGGCTTATTGCCCAGCACACTGCCGCAGCCGGTGTAAGTGACAAACCGCTCGATAACCTCCGCCGGAAAGCCCTCCGGATAAACAGGAAACGGTGTAAATACCGGGCAGCCGGCCATTTCCCAGTGACCGCTGGTTGTGTCCTTAGCTTTGGACAACTCGGCCATTTTACCAAATCCGGCTAACGGCTTAGCTACCGGCTCAACCCCCTGAATAGACGCGATACGGCCAAGGCCCAGTTTTTCCAGAACAGGCAGAAAAAGCCCGCCCTGCGAGCGGGCAATATTGGCAAGGGTGTTCACGCTGGAGCTGTCGCCATATTCAGTTGCATCCGGCGAAGCGCCAATGCCGACACTATCCAGTACAACGATAATAATTCGTCTAAACATGTCCTGTGCTCCCCTTTATTTGTTTTCTTATTATGTATTATGCACGGGGATGGGCCTTATCATATACTTCCTTTAGCCGATTTTTGGTCACATGGGTATAAATCTGGGTCGTCGAAATATCCGCATGTCCCAGCATTTCCTGGACAGAACGCAGGTCGGCGCCATTTTCCAGCAAATGCGTGGCGAAGGAATGTCGTAGTGTATGGGGCGTAATCTGTTTGGTGATGTTGGCCTCCTGGGCATATTTCTTGATGATTTTCCAAAAGCCCTGACGGGTGAGGCGATTGCCGTGATGATTGACGAAGAGGGACGGTTCCTCATAGGTGCGTACCAGCTTAGGACGCCCTTTCGACATATAATCCTGAACGCACTTGGAAGCAATCGAACCAAGCGGTACAATCCGTTCCTTCGAGCCTTTACCATAGCATTTTATATATCCCATATCGAGATTGACATCGGAAATATTGAGCGAAATCAGCTCCGATACCCGTATTCCCGTAGCATATAAGAGTTCCAGCATAGCTTTATCTCTTAAACCGGCCGGTAAAAAACTGTTAGGTTGTTTGAGCAGTTCTTCCACTTCGCCAACCGTTAAAATTTTCGGCAGCTTTTTCTCCAGCTTAGGCGATTCCAAATGAGCAGCCGGATCTTTCTCCAAATAATGTTCTCTGACCAGATACTGATAAAAAGACTTTATTGCAGCCAAATTGCGGGAAATAGTAGATACGGCTCTCCCCTTGGTTTGAAGATTAGTTAAATAAGCTAGAATGGTGTTACGGTTTGAATCTTTCAAAAACTCCATTTTACTATTTTCCAAATATTCCTGGAACTGGCGCAAATCACGTCCGTAGGACTCTAACGTGTTTTGCGCCAGGCCCCGTTCCACTGCCAAATAAGTAATAAACTCATTAACAAAGCCTTCCATTTTTACCACCCTTTTTTTCAGGTTTTCCGGTCATGAAGTTAGCTGCACTCAATCGAACATAATTCATTATGTTATTCAACATAATCCTGGTTTTTCCTTTGTTTCCCTGTAAAATTAATGCATATTTACGATAATTTTGTAGTTTATCTGTCGATTCGGGAAATTCAGCTGCTATTTACACTGTCACTACATACTCTTAGCGGCTTCTCCAGCAACTGCTGACGATGCAAGTCCCGGTTTTCTGTCCCGGCAGTCCAGACCATGCTGATAATCTGTAAGAGCACAAACACAAGGACAAGCAGGAAAATTGTGCTCCGCAAAAGGATTCTTATCTTATGTAGTATTCCCGCCCTGCTGATAATAATTGTCATAATGCCCTCCCATTTCCGCAAACTTAGAACCTGTATTCAGTCATGGAAATGCTGGAGCGGCGAGTGATTTTTTCGTCAGACGAGGCAAATTTTCGTGGGCATAATGGGGTTATGTCAAGAAAATTTAACATAGTATGGCGGAAAAATCGCCGCCGATACAGCGTTTTTTTAATGGCTGAATACAGGTTCTTAACTTAATACTATAATTATTCGTTTGAAATGGGGATTATTCACAGAAATAGCAGACAGTCTACCGGGCACTGCGGATTTTACCCGTTCAAAAACATATTGACAATCATCTTCATAAATACAGGTGAAATATATACTTCCACCAGGGCGGCCAGCAGCATAACGATGACCATGATCAGGCAAAGACAGGAATACGCAAAGGAAGCATACAGCAAATTGCTGTTGCCATTTCCCTTGCGCTTTAAAAGCATCAGGGAAAAGTTCGTAGCCGCTACACTGGTAATGAAAACGGCGGGAATAACCAGAAAATTATGCGGCAAAACAGCAGCCAAAGCAAAGAGCAAACCCTTCACAATATATTCATTCACCAAAAATCCCACAGTAAAACCAATAATAAAACCCCGGGTAAATAAGATGAACAAAACGAAAGGAATGCCAACAATGGTAAAGCCCAGCAACCACATCAGCCCAATGACTTTCGCGTTGTGAAACATGACAGTCCCCAACAGTCCTGCCACATCTCCCTGTCCGCTTCCCAGACCGTTAAAAAAAATTTGCAAATATCCGGCCAGCTCCGCCTTTTGATCGGCGGGCAAAATTTTAACCGATAGGGCTCCCAGGACCACCCCAATGAGAAAAATAAGAATGGTAAAGAAGTAGGCAACGGCATTGGCTCTTACATGCTGAATTAAATTTTGACGTACATATCCCCACATAGATTTTCCTCCCTGTCCATACCTGCTAAAATGTATGCCCGTCAGACAGGGATTATACCTATGCCTTCATTCTATGTTTAGTTTTCCATAAATGCCGCCGGCGCCTTCCGTGATGCTGACAGAGCCACTGCGGATTCTGGCAATTTGTCCGGCAATCGCCTTTCCAGCCACCTTTTCCAGTTCAAGCAGAGAAACCTGATGCAGGATGTTCATTTCTGTCCCGAACGAAGTGAGCAGTTTGCTGAACGATTTAGTACCCAGGCCCGGAATAAATTCCAAAGGAATCTGATAGAAATAAGGTGGTCGATACGCCGGATGCCTGGGACTTTCCCAGTCGGCGAGGATTTCGATCCGCTCCCGGACCCCGCGAACCACCTTCTTGCTGCCACAATGGGAGCAAACCGGTTCCGGGCCACCGACTAGCTCGATACCGCTTTGCCCGCAGGCATTGCACAAATTACGGTGGTACTTTCCCAGCCGGGGATCAAGGCCATAATTGGCGAGAATGCGGTTACTGCCGGTTCGCGCCAAAGCCGCCCGGAATTGACTAAAGTCGGCCCTTTCCAGCAAAAAAGCGGTATACTCTCTGGCTATTTTTTGCGGCGAATGGGCGTCTGAATTGGTTACAAAGGAAAACCCGGCTAACTCGGCCAACCGATCAGCCATATCACTGTCGGCACTCAAGCCCAGCTCAATGGCACTAAGCTTGGCCAACTCCCGGTCGGACACCAGATATGACAACCGCTCACTACAAGCGCCGTAGAGGCTCTTAAACGGCGTAAACACATGAGCTGGAATAATGACAGCTTCAAAGGAAGCCGCAAGCTGTACCAGCTTCTGAAACGGCATATGAGCATTTTGGGTGCTCAGCTCCACATTCTTTATATGACGCGACATATAACGCGAAAAATCCCGCATCGTATCAAGATCAGGCAAATATACCAGGGTATGGGCCGGCCGGCCGTCAGCCTCCGCCGTTTCGATCTCAGCCCCCAGCAACAGCAGCGTCTCCTGTTCATACAGATAACCGCCGCCTCCCGCCTGTCGCAGCAGGCCTTGTTCCACCAGCCGCGTTACATCAGCCATTACCAGCGGCGACAGGGCATCGATAATGCCCACCATTTGGAGTCCTTTGCGTTTGGTAGCCTCTACCAGGATATTTTCCACCGTCAAATGGCGTGAGGAAGGAATCTTTATCCACTTGCCGCCAGCCGTCTGCCCGACATGAATATGTAAATCCGCAAAAAACTGCTTCATCGCAGCTATAGGTCGGCCAGCAACAGGCCAATAATGGTCTTGGCATCCTGAATCACGCCGGTGATAACCATCTCCTTCAATTGTTTCCTGCTGTAGGTTTCCACGTTGATAAATTCGTCCTCATCGGTATGCTGCTCGGTCATAACCAGGTTCGTGGCCAGATAAATGTGAATCACTTCATTGCTAAAGCCGGGCGTAGTGTAAATGGCTGTCAACTTCCGAATATGCCCCGATACATAGCCGGTTTCCTCCGCCAGCTCCCGTACCACACAAGTCTCCGGGGCTTCTCCCGGATCGAGTTTTCCAGCGGGAATCTCCAGCATGGTATCGCCAACCGGATACCGGTATTGCCGGACCATGACAATATCACCGTTATCCAGCACCGGAACCACCGCAACCGCCCCCGGATGCTTGACGATTTCCCGGAAAGACTCCTTGCCATTGGGCAGCAGCACTCTATCTGAATATACCTTTAACAAACGACCGTCATAGACAAACTTCGAGTCTAAAAACTTCTCATCCAATGTCCCCACGTATTTTCCTCCTAGACTAGGGCGTGTTTTCAACTAATGAAATGTTCCATGACGGGTGATTTTTGCGCCATACGAGGTAACCTTTTTGCAGGAAAGTGGCCCCTATTTCAAAAAATGTTAACGAAAGATGGACGAAAAGAACCGTCAGGGAATGTTTCGGATAGTTTGAAAACACGCCCTCTATACTTTACGGAATAAATTCCTTACCAAAAGCAAATATCCTGCCAAAAGCTAAAAAGACTTGGCTTGTGCCAAGTCCCACAAAAGATAAAGAGCAAACAATGCCACTTTATTTAGTATACCACCACTATTCCATTTTGATAATCTCCTTGCGCAATCGCTTAATAATGCGTTTTTCCAGTCTTGAAATATACGACTGGGAAATGCCTAACATATCAGCGACTTCCTTCTGGGTCAGTTCAATTCCGTCCTGATTAAGACCGAACCGCAGCTCCATGATTTTACGCTCCCGGCCAGACAGCGTGTTCATCGCATGGTACAACAGGTTTTTGTCCACTTCCTCCTCAATGGATTTATAGATAATATCATTTTCCGTTCCCAATACATCGGACAGCAGCAGTTCATTGCCATCCCAGTCGATATTGAGCGGCTCGTCAAAAGAAACTTCTGTCCGGGTTTTGCTATTGCGCCGCAAATACATCAGAATTTCATTTTCAATACAGCGGGAAGCATAAGTCGCCAGCTTGATTTTTTTGACCGGGTCAAAGGTATTTACCGCTTTAATCAAACCAATTGTGCCGATACTGACCAAATCCTCAATGCCTACTCCGGTATTTTCAAATTTTCGTGCAATGTATACGACCAGTCGCAAATTACGTTCGATGAAAATACTTTTTACCGCCTTGTCACCTTTTTGCAGACGGGTTAGGAGAAAAACCTCTTCATCATTGCTGAGCGGCGGAGGCAAGATTTCCGTACTGCCCACATAAAATACTTCATCCGGTTTTAAGATGTGCAGGAACTGCAATAGGACAATAAATTTCAACTTTACTAACAACTTGAATTTGAGCCAACTTAAGCGCATACACTACCTGCCTCCCTAATCTTACTGCTAATAATGTGACTTTCCGCAAATATCCCGCCAGGCAGCAATCCCCTGAAAGATCGATCTCCCGCCAATTCCGCCGGATACATCCCCACAACCACATCATCCACCTGAAATTCACGGTCCGGTGTCAGGACAGTAATCCGATCGGGCCGGAAACCCAATATCATACTACAGTCGCCCACGGAACGATAGGGAATGATCTGCACCCGTTGCAGCCAAGCCCTATCCTTGCACTCGACGAAGTCAGACAACCAAAATTCCTGGGGAGTCTCACGCAAAAACTGAGCGGCCTGCTCGCTCAAAATGCTCTCCAGCGCTTGGTAGTCAACGACGATAACAGGCGTTCTGCCAAGCATGGTACGCAAATGGTTGCCTGTGTCCAGTATAGCCGGGAGTTGAACTGCTTTCCCCGCATAATCGATAACAAGCTGGTATAAGGAATTTTTCGCTTCTACACGACTCAGCATCCGTTTAAAAACGAAATAAATCAGAAAAACTCCCACTGCTAACCCGCCGCTCACCTGCTTCCAGGTGACACTCTGCAAGGCAAGCTGCGACCGTTCCAGCCACCCGTGGTTTTGGATAAAATATAGCCAGCCTAAAATAGCTCCGCCTAAGAAAAAAGATGCGGCATAAAAAACTCCTAACAGTAATAAAAATGTTTTGACCGGTCTTTTGCCAAAACAAAGCAGCAGCAATACGGCGGAAACCAGCAATTTGGCCGGTATGGTATACAGAAGGCCAAAATCTATGAAAACCTCCGCCAATGAATATACGCTTCCGGCAGCAGCGGCCGCAAAAATGCGCCACAGCGAATAGGAAATGCCTGTTCCCCAGGCTGTCAGCAGGAAAAGTATACTGTTTACCAAGATATTAATTAGCAGCACAACATCTCCGTATATTTGCATAGCACCATCCTGCCTCCAGCCGGCTTATATAATCGCACAACTCTGAGAGTTGGTAGCCGCCAGCGTTATAGTCACTTAAAAAATATATGAGCGTAGTTTCTAATTTATTACCAGTATAACAGGTCATCGGCTGGAAAAATGTAATTTTATGGATGCTATCCGAACCACAAATCCCCCCAAAATTCGAAAAAAAAATCAGCCCCTCAGGACTGATTTTTCTTTATTATACTACCGCCGCATCCAGGTCGGTATTTCCAAGTTGTTTGCCTTAAACGGTTCAATCGTAGTAGTTTCTATCTTACCGGGAGTTATTTTGGCAGGTTTAGGGTCAAAGCCTGTGGCAATGACGGTGACCCGCACTTCATCCTGGAAGGTTTCGTCAATAACCGCGCCAAAGATGATATTGGCTTCCGGATCGGCCGCGCTGGCAATAATTTCAGCGGCAGCATTCACCTCATGCAAACCAAGATTGGTTCCACCGGTAATATTAAGCAATACGCCGCGGGCACCCTCAATCGAGGTTTCCAAGAGCGGACTTTTGATTGCCGTTTCGGCAGCCACCACGGCACGGTTATCACCAGAGCTGATGCCAATTCCCATAAGAGCCGAACCGGTTTCGGTCATGATGGTCTTTACATCGGCAAAGTCCAGATTAATAAGCCCGGGCACGGCAATCAGATCGGAAATCCCCTGTACGCCTTGTCTCAGTACGTCATCGGCAATCCGGAAAGCCTCCATGATCGGCGTCCGCTTGTCCACAACCTGCATCAAACGATCATTGGGGATGGTAATCAGCGTATCCACTTTCTCTTTTAATTTGGCAATGCCCCGTTCGGCCTGCGCCTGCCGGCGACGGCCCTCAAAAGAAAATGGTCTGGTCACCACACCTACCGTCAAGGCGCCAACTTCCTTCGCGCACTCGGCCACAACCGGCGCCGCCCCCGTTCCCGTACCGCCGCCCATACCGGCAGTAACAAACACCATATCAGCCCCTTTCAGAGCTTTGATAATATCTTCACGGCTTTCCTGGGCAGCCTTTTCTCCAACTTCCGGATTCGCGCCGGCCCCCAGCCCTTTTGTCAATTTTTCACCAATCTGAATACGGTATGGAGCCTGAGCGTGCAACAAAGCTTGAGCATCAGTATTTACTGAAACAAATTCCACTCCCTGCAAGCCGGACATAATCATACGATTTACCGCATTATTTCCGCCGCCGCCAACTCCAATAACTTTAATCGCTGCAAAACGCTCCAAATCCATATCAAATTCAAGCATGTAAAGTTTCCTCCCTTAATAACTCACAGTAATCTACCGAAACTAAATCATCGTCAAATAGCAACTCTACTTTACAACGCATGTACGGTCAAGAGAGTTTTCTATAGGTTACGCTTTCTTCCTTATGTTTCAACAAAAGTAGCATTTTCCCTTTCTATTTGGAAAATAAATATAGATATATTTGCAAATAAACATTGATTAGGAAAAAGACACATAACCAAATGACTATTTCTTTAAGAAATACCGTCGAAGAATGGCAAGGTTTTGGAAAATACGCAAACCAAAGGCCAGCAGCGCGACATAATATAAGTCAATTCCCAAGCGTTCGCCAACATAAACCAGGCCGGCGGCCAATAGGGCGTTAGTGAAAAAGCCGGTGATAAACACCGTATTGTCAAACTTTTCTTCCGCCCCGGCCCTAAGTCCGCCAAATACTGAATCCAGCGAGGCCAGCAGCGCAATCGACATGAATTTTGCGTATTCTTGAGGAATGCTGAAAGGAAACAATGTACCTAGGAGAATGCCCAGGATCAGACCCGCAATCGGCAGAAACATTATTTCACGACCTCCTTAACAGGCTTAGCCAGTTCATAATGCAGGGTGCCTTTATAGGCGGGAATAGTAACCAGCTCCTGCGGCTTAATGGTAATCTGAATACCCCAGAATTGCAAGGTCTCAACTACACCGCCCCGCATTTTCAAAGCGTTTTCCAACGTCTGCGGATCACCGATGGCCCGTATGTCATAGGGCGGAGAATAGCGTACGTTATTGACCGATAAAGTAGGTCCGGCGCAACGGATCTCCGAGCTGGCAATCAACCGCTGTTCATTGATCGACATCGCCTCGGCGCCGGCCGCCCACAGTTCATTGATTACCTTTAAAATATCGTCGTCATGGATCAAATACAGATTAGGATTTTCACCCGGTTTAGATACTCGTTTGCTGTCGTCAATGGTAATAATAATGCCAGGCCCCTCGACTGCCAATACACCGGCGCTCATTTTAATCAGTTCCGCTTCCTTGGAACTCGCTTCACTACCGGAAGCTTGGCGCAGTTCATGGACCTCTTTCAAAAGCCCGTCACGCTCTTTTTCCGTTTGAGCCAGCCGCTGCGATAAATCCTCCACTCTTTGATAGGGGATGCTGGAACGAATATCCTGGGTGGTACGAAATTGCACGGCCAGCATTATTCCTAACACAACGCATACAAATGCGATAGATACCTGTCCTTGTTTGATGGGAAGCATGCCAACACTTCCTTTCTTAAAAATTAAAGATAAGTTCCTAGTGCCTCATCCGGCAGAAATCTGCAGCAGATCACCGGCCTTTTTGCCGTCAGTCTTCGTTGTCGTCGACTTGCATATATCCGATATGCGCGCCTCCTTCGTCTTGCCTGACGGCAAAAATTCTCGGTGCCATACTACATCTTTCCACCGGATGAGACACTATCTAAAACGGATAAAAGGCGAAGCATAAGTAAGATCAATATATTCGATTGACTTTGCATCCTTTACATCCTGAAGAATATCATTAGTTAATTTGGCTTTTTCCGGCAACCGGTCGCCATTACCCAGCCGGATATGCACGGAACTTAGCGTATAGGCGGTCATTTGTCCGGAAGCCTGAATGTTAATTTCCGACAGCTGGTTCAGCGTTTTTTCATCCAAGGCCGCCAGATAAACTAAAACAGACTGAATCAACGGCTCATTGACCTTGTCGCCAACATACCCGTTATCCAGCTTAGGTCCGGTTATCAGCGGCACATTCAACTGCTTTACGTTTTTATAAACAGCCAAAATCATTCCCTGCTTGTCCAGTTCAAAAAAACCGTAACTACCGGCCACATACGCCAAAGGCTGACTCTCTTTGATGCTGATCACAATCGTGCTGGGATACCGCCGGGTAACCGCCACTTCGGCTACACGCAGGTCTTTGGTCAGGCGGTGTTTTATCTCATCAATATCCAGCCGGAAAATATTCAGCCGTTCAGGAATATTGGCCACCCGGTGGACATCTTCCACCGACATGTACTTATTTCCCTCAACCACCACCGTGCCGATGGCAAACAGTGATGAATTAATCAGCAAATAGCCTGCAAGCAGACAAGCGAATAACAGTAGCAAAACGGCAAATATTTTGGGCGGCAGCAAACGTTGATCCAGTGGCTGGCGCCTGTTCGGCCTGTCTGACTTAAGCATATAACCCTCCTCCTGCTATCCGATATACAGACCAGTACCTTTTTAGAGTGCCGAAGGACTATGAATATCGGAACAATGATCAAGGAATTCTAACAGTAATTATAATTATACAAAAAAAGTTTACAAAGATAAATAAAAATAAGAAAGACTCGGCCTTCACCAAAATATGGATAGTGGTAAAAACCATAGTCATTCTTAATGCCTATGCAATTAAACATGAGCAAAATAAGACTTACTCCCCGGCCATTAACAGCAACCGTTCACATAAATCGGCAAAAGAAATTCCTGATGCTGCCGCGGCTTTGGGAACCAGGCTGGTGGCCGTCATTCCCGGAATGGTATTTACCTCCAGAACATAGGGCTGATTCGCTTTATCCAGCATGACATCGACTCTGGCAATGCCACGGCAGCCTAGCAGATTAAAGGCCTGCACCGCCACCTTCTGTAGTTTTTCCACCGCTAATTCCTCAAGCGGTGCCGGCACGATATAGTCGGTAGCCCCGCTGGTATATTTAGAATGATAATCATAGCAGCCGGAGTGGGGCACAATTTCAATGATTGGCAGGGCTGCCGGATTTTTATTGCCCCAGACGGCAATAGTGACTTCCCGTCCGTCAATAAACTCTTCAACAACCAGATTATCACTATAGGCAAAGGCTTCCTTGACCGCTGCCGCCAGCTTTTCCGCCTTGTCAACAATAGTCACGCCGATGCTTGAGCCCTGAGCGGAAGATTTCACCACCACAGGAATGGTAAAATCGGCCAAAATAGCCGCCGCCACCTCTTCGCCATCACTGTATTTATTAAAAACTTGCGACCGGGGCGTCGGTATGCCGGACGATAAAAACAGGCGTTTAGATATACTTTTATCCATGGCTATGGCACTGGCCAAAACCCCTGAGCCCGTATAGGGTATGCCCAGCATTTCCAAGGTCCCCTGCAACATGCCGTCTTCACCAAATTTTCCGTGGACCGCATTAAACACAATATCAACCTTTGCCTGCCGGATATCATCAACAAATTGAGCAGGATTTAGCTCCAAACCCACAGCCTGATATCCTTTTGACTGAAGTGCCTGCAAAATAGCCTGCCCGGTCCGTAAAGATACCTCGCGCTCCGAGGACGGGCCTCCCATCACTACTGCAACTTTTTTAGTTTTCATAGTCCAACACCTTCTACACTGATTTTACCCGAGCAATTTGAGCCCCTAGATTTTTTAAATTCTCCTCCAAATTCTCATATCCTCGATCAATATGATAAATTTGTTCAATTTCCGTGGTGCCTTCCGCAGCCAGAGCGGCTAATACCAGGGCACCGCCGGCCCTAAGATCGGGAGCGGTTACTGCTGAGCCGGTGAGCTTCGGTACACCGCGAATGACGGCTGTCCGGCCCTCTACCTTTATTTTGGCCCCCATACGCATGAGTTCATCCACATGTTTGAAACGGTTCTCAAAAATCGTCTCCGTAACAATACTCGTTCCCTTGGCAATGGTCAACAGCGATAGAATTGGCGCCTGCAAATCGGTCGCAAAACCGGGATGAGGCAGGGTTTTTATATCAACACCGCGTAATTCCTTGCTTCTGACCCTGATCGACCGACTTCCCACTTCGAGAACTGCGCCAATTTCCTCCAACTTATCAATAACCGAAAATAAATGTTCGGGAACCACATTCTCCACTACCACATCGCCGCGGGAAATAGCACCGGCAATCAAGTAGGTTCCCGCCTGAATGCGATCGCAAATGATAGTATGTTCCGCCGGCTTAAGTCGGCGGACACCGTCTATCCGAATGGTGTCCGTACCGGCACCACTGACTTTTGCTCCCATTTTATTAAGAAATGACTGCAAATCATAAATCTCGGGCTCACGGGCGGCGTTACAAATAATGGTAACGCCTTCTGCCAGCACAGCCGCCATCATTGCATTTTCTGTGGCACCCACACTGGGAAAATCAAGATAAATTTCTCCCCCTGACAAACTGGCGGCCTCGGCGTCAATATAGCCAAATTTCTCTTTTACCACTGTCCCCATTTTCTCTAAAGCCTTCAAGTGCAAATCAATCGGCCTGTGTCCAATGGCACAGCCACCGGGATAAGAAAGCCGGACTTTATGGAAGCGGCCCAGTAAAGGCCCCATTAAAAAAACGGAAGCTCTCATTTCCCGCATCAAATGCTCCGGCACCTCGTTCTTATGTATGGCCGTTGTATCGATGACTAAAGTGCGTCCTTCCCGTGTTATTTTGGCCCCTAAGAGCCGCATAATCTCCTGCATGGCATTAATATCACTTAGACAAGGCACATCATGGATGACACTGACTCCCGAACATAGCAGTGTTGCCGCCATAATCGGCAATGCTGCATTTTTCGCACCACCGACCCGGATGGTGCCGTTAAGTTGTACTTCTCCCGTGACGACAAACTTCTCCATCGTCTTCCCTCCCAGAAAAGTACAATCACCCTTTACATTATATATAATAGTTTCACTTGCACTCCTGCCGCTGGACAAGCTTTTCAACAAGTTCTTCTCCCGCCAAATAGATATTTCCCGCCCCCATCGTAATTACCAGGTCACCGGACTCCACGATTTCGCTAAGGTAACGGGCTATTTGGTTCCGATCAGGAATATAAATGACTTTTTGCCCGGTCTGCGCCTCGATTTCATCCTTCAAGGTCTCTCCCGTAACACCGGGAATCGGCTTTTCACCAGCCGAATACACATCGGTCAGAATCAATAAATCCGTCGCTGTAAACGCCTGCCCGAATTCCTTGCGCAGAAAATCGGTGCGTGAATAGCGGTGCGGCTGAAAAGCGCAAATCAAGCGCTGCGGCTTGGTCTGCCGGGCAGCTTTCAACGTTGTGCTGATCTCGGTCGGATGATGGGCATAATCATCAACAATCCAAACACCGTTTATTTTCGCCTTGGTTTGAAAGCGGCGTTTGGCGCCCCGGAAAAGTGCCAGCCCTTCGGCAATCCTGTCAAAAGGCAGTCCGGTAACCAGCCCGGCCACCACGGCCGCCAGCGAATTGGCCACGTTATGTATGCCCGGCACCGCTAATTTTATCGTTCCCAGCAGATTTTCCCCGTGATACACATCATAGGATGTGTTGGCTCCCAGCATGGAAATGTTGCGAGCTGTGTAGTCGGCGGGATAATCCAGCCCATAGGATATGATTTTCCGGTTAACCAGCGGGCTGATTTCACGGATATAAGCATTATCAAAACATAATATGCCGGTCCCGTCCTCCGGCAATCTATGCAAAAACTTCACAAAAGTTTGCAATATGTTATCCATATTTTTGTAATAATCCATATGATCATTTTCGATGTTGGTGACTACTGCCACAGCAGGGGTAAATTTCAGGAAGGAGCCGTCACTTTCATCCGCTTCGGCAACCAAATATTCCCCTTTGCCGAGTTTGGAGTTACCGCCAATATAATCAAGCTCACCCCCGATAATAATCGTAGGGTCCGTCGCCGCCTTTTCCATCATAACCGCAATCATGGAAGTGGTCGTTGTTTTACCGTGTGCTCCGGCAACCGCAATACCCCGGCGCTCATTCATCAATGCCGCCAGCACATCTGAACGGTGGAATACCGGAATGCCTAGTTCCTCCGCTTTTTTCAATTCCGGATTATCGGCGGCAATGGCGGTCGAAACGACAAGCGCCTCGGCATCCTGGACATGCGCCGCATCGTGTCCCTGAAAAATCGTCGCACCATGTATCTCCAGACGCTTAGTTACCTCGGTTTTGGCCACATCAGAGCCAGTGACACAGTACCCCTTCTCCAGGAGGACTTTGGCAATGGCACTCATACCCGCACCGCCGATACCAACAAAATGGAATTTTTTAATCGTATTTAACAAAAAGAATTCACTCCTTTCTTGTGAATGCTACCGGCCTTTACCATCTGCCGGGAAAACATTCACAGTCAGCCAGCCTTTAGAACAAAAATTGGTTAGTGCCTCATCCAGCGAGAACATGGAATAAGTTCCGGCCTTTTCGTCGCCAGGCTTCGTTGTCTTCGGCTTACATATGTCCGATATGCTCGCCTCTTCCGCCAAAGCCTGACAACAAAAATTCTCGGCACTCTACCCCATAACCCGCCGGATGAGGCATCCCTGGCGATATGCGTATCTTATATTATGCAATAATCGGTAATATGGTTACTTATGAGTGCTTACCGGCGGCCAAATTCACTGCAGCCCTGGCGATTTCAACGGCCGCCTCCGGCCGCCCCAATGCCTTACTGGCCACGGCCATGTCGCTTAATACCGCTGTATTTCCCATAATCTGTTCAATGACGGCAATAAGTTTGTCCCCATTTAGCTCATTGTCACGGATCACTACGGCAGCACCGCTGTGTTCCACCGCCCTGGCATTATATTCCTGGTGATTTTCGGCCGCATAAGGATAGGGCACCAAAATAGCGGGGATTCCCCGCGCCGTCAATTCAGCAAGTCCGATGGCACCTGCCCGGAATATAGCAAGATCGCTACAGGCCAAAGCCTGCGGCATATTATACAGATAGGGCTTGATGATAATATTGCCACTGTTTTTTTCATCTATACCGTATTTCTTTAAATTTCCAACTATGTTATTATACTCGCTCTGTCCGGTAACATGCAATAGCTGGATATCCTCCCGTCCGACAAAATGGCGGTGTACGGAAAGCATAGCTTGATTGATGCTACGGGCACCCCGGCTGCCGCCTGATATCAGCACGGTACGCTTATGGGCGGACAATTGCAACGCCGCCACTCCTTCCTCTCTGGTGGCGGTCATCACTTCGGAACGGATAGGATTACCGCTGACAAGAATTTTTTTCTGACTGCCCGGACTAAAATGCTGGACCGCTTCCTGATAACCGACTGCAATCTTGTCGACAAACCGGGCCAATATCCGGTTGGTAATCCCCGGTATGACATTCTGCTCCTGAATCATGGTAGGAACCCTCAGCAGACTGGCCGCCAGCAATACCGGGCCGCAAACATAGCCGCCCGTACCAATTACAATATCGGGCTTAAACTCCCGGATAAGCTGCATGGAACGCCAGACACTGCCTGCCGTACTGCAGAGATTTTTAATATTTGCCCAGGAAAGCCGGCGTTCAAACCCTTTTACCGTGATCAGCTCCAAACGAAATCCCTCTTTGGGTATAATATCCGCCTCTAATCCCTGCTGCGTCCCTACAAACAAAATTTCACAGGGTCCAAGCCGCTCCATGGCCCTGACAATCGTAACGGCGGGATAAATATGACCTCCGGTCCCCCCGCCTGACATCATCACACGCATATAAAAATTAAGCCTCCTGCAAACATTTTTATTCGAGACTTACATACCGTGAAATATTGAGCAATATGCCCACCCCGGACAGCGTAAAAATTAGCGCCGAACCGCCAAAACTTAAAAAAGGCAGCGGGATTCCGGTGACAGGCATGGAAGCCGTAACCACGGCAATATTCATCAGTGCCTGAATGGTAATCATGGTCGTAAGTCCTGCTGCCAACAAACTGCCATACACATCGGGCGCTGAAATTGCCACCTTATAGCCGCGCCAGGCAAATAGAAAAAACAGCAGGATAACCGCCAGTGTACCAATTAGGCCAAGCTCTTCGCCTAAAATGGCAAAGATGAAATCGGTATGCGGTTCCGGCAAATATAAAAACTTTTCCCGGCTCCGTCCCAGCCCTACGCCAAACAAGCCACCTGATCCGATAGCATATAACGACTGGATAATATGATAACCTGTATTCAAAGGATCAGCCCAGGGATCGCTGAAGGCAATCAACCGTTTCAACCGATACGGCTCGACTAAAATAGCCACAACCACACCGGCCACACCGGTTAACCCCAGGGATGCCAAATGGGTGACTTTAGCACCGGCGGAAAAAAGCAGAATAAATACCGTCGCACCAATGGCCAGCGCCGTTCCCAGGTCAGGTTCTTTCAAAATCAGGCCGAACACTAGCATTAGCACGGCTAGATTAGGAACAACACCTTTCATAAAGCTGTTTATCTTATCCTGACTGCGGGCCAGACTGGTGGCACAGTAAAGAACCATGCTTAATTTGGCAATTTCCGACGGCTGAAGGTAGAGCGAGCCAAAACCAAGCCAGCGACGCGCACCGTTTACCACCCTGCCCAGGCCCGGCACCAGCACCAGTACCAGCAGTACCAGTGTTGCCAACAATATAGGCTTCGCCAGCTTGCGCCAGACATGATAATCAATATTCATGGTGAACAGCATGCTTACTATTCCTAACGAAGCCCAAATCAACTGCCGTTTCAGGAAATAATAGCTATCGTCAAAATTCACATAGGCGGAAATCGCACTGGAGCTATATACCATGACGACTCCAATTCCCAATAATGCTATAATGGCGAAAAAAATAACATAATCAGGAGATTTTGGCCTGTTCACCTGCATTCCTCCTTAGAGCGTGTTTTCAAGCTATCCGGACGGTCCCATGACGGCGTTTTTTACAGCATATTCTACTTGGTTAAAATCTTTTGGAATAAGACTATTATTTCAAAAAATTGCCGCGTCACAAAACTCACTCGCCCTGGGAGCATTTCGTCAGCTCGAAAACACCCCCTAGGACGAAAGTTTATGTACCAGTTCCTTAAATACGCGACCACGTTCTTCGTAATTTTTAAACATGTCGTAGCTCGCACAGGCCGGCGACAACAATACTACCTGATGCGGCTGTGCCAGGTCGTGTGCCATTTGTACCGCCGCCGCCATACTGTCGGCCCGCCCAATATGTTCTACCTGTTGTTCCCGGGCAGCCTGAGCAAAGCGCTCACCAGCCTCGCCGATTAAAATCAGACAATCGACTTTTTCCTTAACTAGTTTCATAAACTCAGTCAAATCGGTATGTTTATCCCGGCCGCCGGCCAGAAGAATCACATGACCGCGAAAAGCCTCCAAGGCCTTGATGGAGGATTCGGGATTGGTAGCCTTCGAGTCATTATAATAAGTGACCTGCCGAACAGTAGCCACTCGTTCAATCCGGTGCTCGACTCCTTCAAAACGTTCCAGCACCACAGCCATGTCGGAAACTGCAACACCGGCAAAGAAAGCCACACCGCAGGCCGCCAAAGCATTTTCCACATTATGGCTGCCAATAATCCGCAGCGTATGAATGGAACATACCGGATAAGTCTTGCCTTTCCAGGCAATGGTAATCATGTCGCCTTTTAGAAAAACGCCCTGCGCCAGCTCCGTTTTCCGGCTGAAATACACAACTTGCGACACAGCTTTATTCATCATTTCCCGTACCAACGGGTCATCGTAATTGGCCACCACATAATCCTGTGAAGACTGGTTGGTAAAGATCCGGCTCTTCATAGCCATATAATTTCCCATGGTTTTATGCCGGTCAAGATGATCGGGAGTTACATTCAGCACGGCGGCGACAACCGGGCGAAAGGTCCTGGCGCCTTCCAACTGAAAACTCGATATCTCGGCCACCACCAAATCCTTGTCTGTTACGTCCTCGACCTCCAGCGACAAGGCCTTGCCGATATTGCCGCCTACCACTACCCGTTTGCCGGTGGTCTTCGCCATTTCCCCCACCAGGGTGGTGGTGGTGGTCTTCCCATTCGTTCCGGTAATAGCCAGTATGGGCGCCGGGCATAACCGGTAGGCAACTTCTACTTCACTGATAACCTCTACCCCCTGCTGCTCGGCTGCTAAAACTAGGGGACTATAAATAGATATTCCCGGTGAAACAACTATATAATCAAAATCGCTCACCAAAATTTCATTTTGTTGCCCCAGCGCCAGTTTAATGCCCTGCTGCTGCAGGCTTTTGACCCGGTCTCCCAGTTCGTCAAGCGTTTTCGTATCCTGTAAGGTAACACGGGCACCTTTTTTCTGCAATATTTGGGCTACAGCCACGCCGCTGACGCCAGCCCCTGCCACCAACATTCTTTTTCCTGCAAAACCCATCTTGCTCATCCTCCTTTAGGGCATGTTTGAAAACTATCCGAAACGGTTAGATTTCAAACATGCCCTAGCCTCCTGATTTGCTTGCGGTCAATACCAGCAATGCCACGGCGCTGCACACAATTCCCGCCAGCCAAAAGACAGTCACAACCTTTGTCTCCGACCAGCCCGACAGTTCAAAGTGGTGGTGAATCGGACTCATTAGAAAGACCCGCTTACCTGTTGACTTAAAGGATATGACCTGTACAATGACCGACAGCGCCTCTACGACAAACACGCCGCCAACGAGCACCAATAAAAGCTCGGTTTTTGTCATGACGGCAACAGCGGCCAACGCGCCACCCAGAGCCAGCGAACCGGTATCGCCCATGAACACTTTGGCCGGATGAGCGTTAAACCGCAAAAAGCCTAAGGCAGCTCCGGCCAGCGCTACACAGAACACAGCCAGGTCAAACTTGCCAAAAACTAGACAGATAGCCCCATAAGCCAGCGCCGCAATCGTAGTAGTTCCCGCCGCCAGACCGTCCAGTCCGTCCGTCAGATTAACCGCATTCGTTGTGCCGACAAGCACCAGAAAAATTAATATATAATAGAACGGCCCCAAATCAAGCTGAATTCCCAGTAAAGGAATCCACAGATCCGTCCCCCGTCCCATGTATACGGCAGCAATATAAGCCAGCGCAGCCGCCATAATAATTTGTCCCACCAATTTCTGCCTGGCCTTTAGACCTAAGGAACGTTTTAGTACTACTTTAATAAAATCATCCAAAAAACCAATAAGTCCGTGACCAAAGGTGACAAACAAGGCTAATAACACCTCGGCACTCTTTCCGCCATAAAACAGAGATGGAATCAGTAAGGCGATCAGAATGATAATGCCGCCCATTGTAGGCGTTCCCGCCTTTGCATAGTGCCGTTGCGGCCCTTCCTGCCGAATGCTCTGACCAAATTTTAGCCGCCTCAACACGGGAATCAGCAGCGGGCCGCACAGTATGGCAATTAAAAACGCCATACCGGCGGCATACAACAACTCTTGCATGATAAACCTCCCATGGTTAACCAAGGCAACCGCTGATTAATTCACACGGCGTGTCCTGACGGAGCTTTTTCCGCCTGGCTGCGCCAGCAAAACCTTGCAATAGGAGCCTCTATCCTCTATTCCTGCGGTTTTACTGCCTTGTCAGACGAAAGATCTCTCGCCAGCCCGACCGGTTCATTTAATCAGTGATTACCTAGTATTTCTAATATTTGCTCCATTTTCATACCCCGTGAGCCTTTAATCAGTATCGTATCGCCCGGCCGCAGCTTATCTGCAAGGATTTGCTTGGCTGCCGCGTGATCACGGCAGGCGAAAACTTCCTGCACACCATGCTCACGGGCCGCGCCGGCAATTTCACCAGCCAGCTCGCCGACGGTAACCACCAGACCGGTACCACTGTTGGCCAGCCTTCGGCCAATATGACGATGGGCTTCGACGGCAATATCACCCAGCTCCAGCATATCTCCCAACACGGCAACCGCCCGGTTGGGCGCGATATCGACCAGCGTATCCACGGCAGCAGCCATCGAAGCCGGACTTGCATTATAGGCATCATTAATCACCACATAGTCTGATACTTTACTCACCGCCAGCCGCATAGCCGCCGTTTCAAACGCAGCCAGGCCACGCTGTATATCGACAGGCTGCAAGCCAAGCGCCGAACCGACACTGATCGCCGCCAGCGCGTTGAACACATTGTGCCTGCCCAGCGCCGGCACAGTCACGGGAAAGGTTTCCGCTCCCACATGACAGGTAAACGTGGAGCCACCGTCGCCCAGCACGACCTCACTGGCCCGGATATCAGCCTGCTCCGTTAAACCATAAGTCAGCACGCTCCCCCGCGCCTTGCCGGCCATGGCCAGGACATGGGGATTATCGGCATTCAAGACAATCAAACCTTCCGGTGGTATGGCTTCCACCAATTCCGCCTTAGCAGCCGCAATATTGTCCAGCGATCCCAAGAGCTCCATATGAGTTTCACCGACATTGGTAATCACACCCACTGTCGGCAGGGCAATACCGGCCAGTTCCTTAATCTCGCCCAAACCACGCATGCCCATTTCCACCACGGCCGCTTCGTGTTTTTCCGTCAGATTGAGCAGCGTCAGCGGCAGACCGATTTCATTATTGTAATTTGCCTGTGTTTTCAATACACTACGGCGGCTCGCCAAAATAGCCGCCGTCATATCCTTAGTGGTCGTTTTACCGTTGGAGCCGGTTATGGCGATCACCGGTATGGAGTAACGCAACCGGTGAAACCTCGCAATATTCTGCAAAGCCTTCAGTGTATTTCCTACGGTTATGACCGGCAGCTTCAGCGGCCCCGCCGGACAGACATCCTGCACTACCAGTCCGGCTGCCCCGCTTGCTACCGCTTTAGTCAGAAAATCATGCCCGTTGAAACGTTCACCAATCAGAGCAACAAATAAATCTCCCGGCTTTACCGTCCGGGTATCGATGGAAATTCCGCTAAAGACAATATCCGGTGCAGCGCTTTCCACCGTTACCAGTTCGCTGCCCAAAGCCTGACAAATCTCTTTTATGGTAAACTGCACGGCTACATCAGCTCCTTGACAAGTTCCACCGCGGTTTCCCGGTCATCAAAATGAATGGTTTTATCCTTTAGTATTTGATAGGTTTCGTGCCCTTTGCCGGCAATGATCACAATATCGTCCGTTTGCGCCAGTTCCAAGGCCCGTTTGATCGCCTGCCGGCGATCAGCGATTTTCTCATACAGCTTACCTTCAACCAGCTTTTCCCGGATTCCCACTTCAATTTCTGCTAAAATCACTGCCGGGTCCTCGGTTCGCGGATTATCCGACGTGGCAATGACCACATCGCCATATTCCACGGCCAGCCGCCCCATAATGGGCCGTTTGGTCCGGTCCCGGTCACCGCCGCAGCCGAATACGACAAGAATGCGCCGTTTGGCAATTTGCTGGGCCGTTTTCAGAATGTTTTCCAGTCCGTCCGGCGTATGGGCATAATCCACAATGATGCTGAACGGCTGTCCGGCGTTGACCAGTTCAAACCGGCCGGGAACGCTTTTAAAGCCTTCCAGCGCTGCTTTAATAATCTGGGGCTCAATCCCCTCCGCCAAAGCCGCGCCCACAGCACCTAATACATTGTATACATTGAACAAGCCGGTAATCGGCAAAGCAAGATCAATATCACCGGCAGGGCCACGAACGGTGAAACTCACGCCGGAAGCTTTTACATCCACCTGTAAGGCCCGCAAATCCGCCGTCGCCGCCTTTACACCATAGGTCAGTGTGGCACACTTTGCACTTTGCAAAATGCGTTTGGCCGCCGGATCATCCAAATTGACCACCGCCGTTTTTCTTTCCTTTGAGGCCGCCGGATCACTGACCAGAGAAAATAAACGGGCCTTGGCCTCCAGATAATTGTCGAAATTGCCATGAAAGTCCAAATGATCCTGAGTCATGTTGGTAAATATGCCTACGTCAAATTCACAACCGGCCACCCGGTTCAGCGCCAGGGCATGAGAAGATACTTCCATCACCACATAATCCATATTGCAAGCTACCATTTCAGCCAATATTCCCTGCAATTCCACCACATCGGGCGTCGTATTCTTCACTGGCAACACCCGGTCTCCGATCAGGGTCTGAATGGTGCCAATCACACCGACCCGATAGCCGGCACGGGTTAAAATATCACGCAGCAAATAGGTGGTCGTCGTCTTGCCGTTAGTGCCCGTTACACCGATCATACGTAGTTTCCGGCTCGGAAAACCAAAAAAAGAAGGGACAATCCCCTGCATGGCTGTCCTCGTGTCGGAAACTTTTATTTTAGCGACTCCGGCCGGAACGTTAACATCCTCTTCAATAATGACCGCGATAGCACCCTGCCGGCAAGCCTGTGCCACGTAATCGTGGCCGTCAGTTTTTGCACCTTTCAGACAGATAAATACCGAACCATCGGTCACTTGTCGCGAATCATAGGTAATCGACTTCACTTCCTGTGTTCTCTCTATGCGGCCCGCCTGCACGGCATCCGGCAAATGTGCCAGCAAATCACCTAATGTCATCATAGTTCGCTCCTCCTGTATTAGACTTCCTCGGGAATTAGGGCGCAAGTGGATGAACGAGGATTTTTTGTGTCTAGCAAGGCCGCAGGTTCCGTCAATACTGGAGGTATTGGCGGGTTCTGCCAACGAAAGATAGGCGCAAAAAAGACCGTTCTCGCCACTGCGAACTAATTCTTGAGGAGGTCTATTATAACTATTATTACCATATTTACTGATTATATTGTCGGGGGGGATCATTCAAAATAAACGGTGACAATCGAACCGGAAGGCACCTTGCTGCCGACCGGCGGCTCCTGGCTGGTAACTTGCGCCTTGCTATCACCGACAGGTCGGACGCTCAGGCCAATTTCGCCCAATATCCGGGCAGCTTCCTCACCGGACAGCCCCTGGCAATCCGGCACAGTAACTTCTGACCAGTTATACCTTGGCGTCGAGGTATATAAGAGTACCTTAGAACCGGCAGGAACTTTGCTGCCCGGCTTGGGAATTTGATCGACAATCCGTTCCCCGTTTTCTTCCACGATTCCCGTTAAATCCAGTTTGGCAAGTTGCGCCTTGGCTTCATCTGGCAAAAGATTGATAACGCCGGGAACATCAACATGCGGCTTTTGCTCTACTCCCGTCGGTTTTTCTGCCAATTTGGGCTGCACCTGCAGATATTGTAAAATATCCTTCATAGCGGAGCCAAACACCGGCGCGGCAATCTGCCCGCCATAATACATGCCTACCGGCTCATCAATAATCACCAGCAGCACCACCTGAGGATCATCGGCAGGGGCAAACCCGACAAAAGATGCCACATATTTCCCCGGCATATAGCCGCCGCCACCCACCTTTTGCGCTGTTCCTGTTTTACCGGCTACGCGAAAGCCCTCAAGAAAGGCATTCTTTCCTGTACCTTCTTCTACAACCTTCTCCAAAACTCCTTTTACTTCTTTTGCCACAGCCGGATCAATCACCTGTTTTACACTGTCCGGTTTAAAATCCCGGAGAATTTGCCCGTTTTTGTCCCGGACCTCGCGAACAATCTGCGGCCGCAGCAATTGCCCGTCATTGGCGACCGCCGCCACCGCAGTGGCCAGTTGGATTGGCGTAACGGCAATACTCTGCCCCATGGCCATCGTAGCGATATTGATCGCTTTGGCCTGCTCGGAATTAATCAAAATGCCCTTCGCTTCGCCGGGAAGGTCAATATCAGTTGCCTTGCCGAAGCCAAAGGACTGCAAATAACGGTAAAAAGGCTCGATGCCTAATTTCAGTCCTACATTGACAAAACCCACGTTGCACGAATTTTCGATAACCTCTTCAAAACTCTGACTGCCGTGTCCGCCATCCTTCCAGCAGTGAATGATCCGGCCCTGTACCTCCACTTCTCCCGGATCAAAAAAACGGTCCGACAGTTTGACCACGCCCTCACCTAGCGCGGCGGCAGTCGTAATAATCTTAAAGGTAGAACCCGGTTCATAAGCGTTAGAGACGGCAATATTGCGCCAGAGCTTCGGTGAAAAATCGGCAAAATGATTGGGATCATAATCAGGCCGGTTGGCCAGGGCCAAAACTTCGCCTGTTTGCGGTTTGATGGCCACCATTGTCGCCGCTTTAGCTCCGGTCTCCTTCATCACTTTATCCAGTTCCCGCTCGGCAATTTGCTGGATAATCAGATCAATGGTCAGGTAGATATTATTCCCGTCCGTCGGCGGCATAAATTTATGCACGGCATAGGGAATCTCACGGCCACGGGCGTCATATTCAACAACAATACTGCCCGGTCGTCCTTTCAAGTAGCTGTCAAAAGTAATTTCCACACCGTCCAGGCCCTGACTGTCAATCCCGGTAAAGCCCAAAACATGGGCTGCCACATTATCGTGCGGATAATAGCGTCGACTTTCCTCAGTCAGGCCAATCCCGGGCAGGTTAAGCGCCTTGATAGCCTTTGCCTGGTCCGAGCCCACCTTACGCTCTATCCAGGTAAAAGCCTGGCGCTTTTTAAGCTGCTTTACCAGCTTATTATTATCCAATACCAAAATAGCAGCCAATTTGGCTGCTGTGTCCTCAACATCACGTATTTCGGCCGGAATCGCATAAACAGAATCGGAGCTGATACTGACGCCTAACTCTTTTCCATTACGGTCAAAGATAATCCCCCGCTTCGCCTCGACGGGAATATCCCGGACGCGTTGGTCGGTAGCGTTCTCGGTCAGCCATTCACTCTTGTAAAACTGAAGATACAGTAAGCGGCAGCACAGGGCTGCCATAACAAAACCGACGAGCAGCAGCAAACAAGCCACCCTTTTGCGGACAACAACATGGGTAATCAGCGGCAACGGCATCTCCTCCCCAACAGATTACCGCGCCTTATGTGCTTCTGCCCTGGCTGCTTTAACAAAACCGATCAACTGATTGGTTAGCGATTTCTCCTCCGGTGGAGCGGCCGGTGAAACAGTTGCCGTTTCATTGACGGCATAGTATATATTCTTAGGTAAAACCATCCCCAGTTCACTGGTCGCAATGGTTTGAATGCGCTGCGGTGATTTTAATTTAGCAATGTCAAGATGGAGCTGTTCATTTTCTTTTTCCACTTTAGCCAGTTGCGCTTTAGATTGCACCAGGGTATAGCCGGCCCTTATCATCGCTTCACTTTGAATGGTAAATACAATAGCAATGGCAGCCAGTAGTAACACAGTAGCAAAACACTTGGCGCGCAAAGCCAAATTGGGACGTGAATTTTCTTTTACTTGCGTCGATATGGTCTGATTAGCCTGCTCCTGATAATAACTATCCCAATTCTCTTTTTTATTCACTAACATATGTATTTACCCTCCCTGGATATTAGAACAACATCATAGTTGCCTACACTTTTTCAGCGACTCGCAGCTTAGCGCTTCTTGCCCGCGGATTCACATCCAGTTCCTCCGCCGACGGGCTAATAGGCTTGCCCACCAACTTAACAATAGGCTGCTTATTGCACACACACACCGGAAACCGCGGGGGACATTCACAGCCTTTGGCCAACTCAGCCAGAGTTTGCTTGGCGATCCGGTCCTCCAAAGAGTGAAACGTAATGATACAGATCCTGCCGCCGATTTTAAGCCGGTTTACCGCCGCGGTAAAGGCAGCTTTCAGTATGTCCAGTTCCTTGTTCACTTCAATACGAATGGCCTGAAACGTACGCTTGGCCGGATGAGGACCATCCCGCCGGGCTGCTGCCGGAATAGCACTTTTGATGATATCAACCAGTTGCCCTGTTGTGTTTATTTTGCCGTCAGCCCGGGCAGCCACAATAAACTTGGCGATCCGTTTAGCCCAGCGTTCCTCGCCAAATTCGGCAATCACTGCCGCCAGACGGCTTTCACTATACTCATTGATCACATGATAAGCGGAAAATTCCGCCGCCGGATTCATCCGCATATCCAGCGGTGCATCCTGCATATAGGAAAATCCCCGTTCCGCCACATCAAGCTGATGGGAAGAAACCCCCAGATCAAACAGAATTCCGTCTACCGCTTCAATCTCCAGCTCATCTAAAATCCGTTCTAGCTGGGAAAAGTTATTTTGGATAATATCAACCCGGCAGACAGCCTGCGCCAGCCGCTCCCGTCCGGCCTGAATAGCTGCCGGATCCTGATCGATACCGATGAAGCGTCCCGCTTTGTTTAGTTTGGTAACAACCATCCCGGCATGTCCACTGCCACCCAAGGTACAATCCACATAGGTTCCGCCGGCGTCAGTAACCAAGGAGTCGACACTTTCCTGTAATAAAACACTTACATGACTAAATTCCATTACCCGTTTCACTCCTTGCGTTATATCCCCAGATCAACCAAATTTTCGGCAATTCCAGCCACCGTCGGTCCGATTTCACTATTATAAGCATCCCAGGCATCCTTGCTCCATATTTCAATCCGGCTGGATACGCCGATAATAACGACATCTTTATCAAGCTTGGCATAATCCCGTAAATTGGCAGGCAGCAAAAAACGCCCCTGCTTATCACAGTCAAGTTCTGAGGCTCCGGAAAAGAAAAACCGTACAAAGGCCCTGGCGTCTGCTTTAGCTAAAGGCAATTGCTTTAATTTTTTTTCTAAATTGCCCCATTCCTCTTTGGTATATACAAACAAGCAGGTATCAAGTCCTTTGGTAACAACGAAGTTGTCGCCGACTTCCTCGCGGAATTTTGCCGGCAAGATGAGACGGCCCTTATTATCAATACTATGAAGGTATTCTCCCATCAACACCGCTGCTTCACCATCCCGCCAGGACTTTCATACCACTTTCCACCACTTTAAACCACTTTTTATATATAAATTCTGAAAAAACCATAAAAATCCTTCACAAAAATAAAGGATTTTATACTTTTTCCAAATTTTAGTTCCTAGGTCCCATAATAGGACCACAGTCCTAAGATCATGGTATGAAGTTTTACTGATATGGTATACTAATGCTTATATTGTCCCATGGTAAGCAAAGGCTTTATATGCTATACTCATTATGATCAGTATTAGTGCAAAGGAGGTTTACCAGCGTGACTATTGATAAAAACATGAGCATTATTGAGGTTGTAGAGGCCTATCCGGCAGCAGTGGATGTATTCCGCAGCTATGGCATGGGCTGCTTGGGTTGTGCGGCCGCCCGTTTTGAGAATATTGCCCAGGGAGCTGCCGCTCACGGCATCAATATAGATGCACTCATTGCCGACCTTAATAAAGTGGCACAGCAAACATCACAAGCTTAATAAACGCCGGTCACTATAAAAAGCAAGCAGCACACCATAGAACGGTGCGCTGCTTGCTTCTTATTTTCACTAAAATTTTCGTCTCACCACAATGGCACGGGCCATCTCGTAATCCAAAGCCAATTCGGTATTTTCTATCTTCACTACATAGACCGGCATCGTTTGCAGAACTTGCAGCAAGGCTCCCGGCACCAGGCCAAAAGCAATCAGCTTCCGCTGATCCGCCCCGGACAGCCTCTGTAAGGCAGTGATCAACCCGGCATCCCCGGACTTTAACTGAGTCAGGTTCATAGTAACCCGCCTTCCCAATTAGCAGCAACTAAATACAAAAAAACATTGGCTAAAAAGCCTGAAAGTACCGACAGCAGAATAATTAACAGCAGCATAACCAATGCGGTCGGCAGGCCGCGTTCTTTGATCATAGCCGCCAGTTGAGCCACACAGGGCACGAACAGGGTCAGTGTAATCGCCGCCACTAAGAGTTGTCCGGTACTTAATGCACCGAGGCGGAACAAGTCGTACAAGCCGGCTGTCCCGTAATCGCGGCGAAAAAATCCCAGCAGAAAGATTGACGCCATCGCTTCAGGCAGTCCCAACAGGGTCGTCACAGGCTTAATATAAGAAACAAGGACCGGTAAAAGCCCGCCATAGTCAGCACACCACAGCAGCAAACTAGTAATCAAAAAGACCGGTAAAATTTCCGCCAAATAGTATATTACTCTTGTATATACCTTCATCAATACATTAGCCAGTACGGGCAGACGCAAAGGTGGTATTTCCATATAAAAAGGACTTCTTTCTCCTGACAGCACTTTGCTGCTGAGCCAGCCCACCGCAATAAACAGTAAAGTTATATACCCACCCCAAATACCCAAAGCGAGCGGGTTTACCGACAATAGCGCGACAACCACGCCAAGCTGGGCCGAACAGGGAATAGTCAACGACAGCAAAAAAGTGGCCAGTATTCGTTCCCGTTTAGTCTCCAGTGTCCGGGTGACAATGACCGCCATGGTCCCGCAGCCAAAACCAAGAATGACCGGAATGACCGCCCGGCCATTAAGGCCCAGGCACTTAAACAGTCTGTCGGCCAGCATGGCCAGTCGTGGCAGATAGCCGCAATCCTCCAGGAGGGCAAATATAAAAAAAAAGCTTCCTACTACCGGCAATATGATGGCTATGGCATAACGAAAGCCAAGCGACACGAGGCCATAATCACCGATCAATAAGTCTCTCGCCCATTCCCAGGGAATCTGACCAAGAACAATAGCTTTTATCCAGGGTATAATATATGCTTTAAAAATAATTTGATCAAAATAATCCACCAAAAAACCGGCGCCAAATTTCCCTACAAACAAGTAGAGACCGAAATAGAGTACCAGGCAAGCTAATGGTATACCAGTTGCCGGACGGCGAGCCCATTCCCCCAGTTTATTCCGGAAAACAAAAGCTTGGGAGGCTTGCCGGCTCACCACATCCTGCAATAAGCCGGTAACTGATTTTTGCCGTTCCAGGGCAATCCGGTAGGACAGATCTTCTTTTCCCAGTCGGTTTAGCTTGTCACTCACCGCCTTGCCACTACCGTTAGGCGAAAAGCGCGCTAAAAGCACAGGATCCTGCTGCAGCAATAGCAGTGCCGCCAGCCGCTTCGACAGACCATAATCTGAGGACAGAACACTTTCCATATCGGCAATGGCCGTTTCCAGTTCCGGCGGGAAATGGCTGTGATAACGAACGGGGCTGCCCGGCTTTTGAAAGGAAGCGATGCAGGCGGTCAATTCGCCAAGTCCCAGCTTTTTTACCGCCGCAGTGGCAAGCACCGGGATCCCCAGCTTATCAGCTAACCGGGGCAATTCCAAATGAAGCCCCGCCTGCTTGGCTTCATCCATCATATTAACGACCAGAACAACGGCAAACCCGGCTTCCAGCAAGTCAAGCGTCAATGACAGCATGCGTTTGATTTGTTTAGCGTCAATCACGTGCACAACCACATCGGGCCGCTCGGCACAAAGCAGCCGGCGGGTTACCGCCTCTTCTTCCGTCAACGGGATTAACGAGTAGATACCCGGCGTATCCACAATTTCACAAGCTACGCCCCGCAGGGTAACCAAGCCTTTTGCCACCTCAACAGTAGTACCGGGATAATTGGACACAGCAACATAGCGCCCTGTTAAATAATTAAAAATTACACTTTTACCGACATTAGGCGAGCCTACCAGCGCCACTTTCAGCAACGGTCATTCCTCCACCTCCCGGGAACCGCCGATGTAATGGGCCTGTCGACCTGGCGAAAGCTTTTTTTATCTGACAGGGAAGCAAAACCTAAAAGCTAGTACCTTGTAACCTTTAAAACCATACATAGGCTGGCGAGGAGATTTTTCGCCAGACAAGGCGGAGGAAGGAGGCGTAGCGGTTCCTACGCCGATTGACGACAACGTAGGTTGGCGAGAAATATTCCGCCAGAATAGTATGGTTTTAGATGTTACACGGTACTAGGTTATTTCAAGGTTTTATCGACACAGCCAGACGGAAAAAGATCGGTCAGGACGGACAGGGCGAATAAATCAACGGTTCCCTAAGCATAGTAATATCTTCTATGCAAAATTCTGCCGATATATGAATAAGAAAAGCCTGGCAGGTGCCAGGCTTTTCAAAAATAACTGCACTATCGATAAATAAAAGACGCGTCTGCGATGCAGCGCGTCTTTTATTTATAACAGCGGGGATAGTTTAGCGTTAATAGCTGATTTCGGCATATAGCCCATTAATTTTTCCGTTTGCACTCCGTCTTTAAAGAGCAGCATGGTCGGCAGGCTCATAACACCGTAATCCTGAGCCAATGAACGATTTTCATCCACATTGACTTTAACGACCTTCATCTTGCTTGCGTGCTCGGTCGCCAGTTCATCTAAAATAGGCGATAATTTAGTGCAGTAGCCGCACCAGGGGGCCCAGAAATCAACAAGCACCGGTGTGGCTGATTCAATAACTTCCTCCTGGAAATTTTCCCGGTTTGCGTTAACAATGGTGGACATATAAAAAACCTCCCTTTAATGTAATAATCTATATCTACATGGAAGCGAATATGTTTCATATTCCCTTAATGAACATATCAAATAAGGACAAAACAATTTCAATCGCAATTAATATAATAACGGCCCATTCCAGGCGAGTCCCGCGGCTTGACTGGGCCAGACCGGCAAACACATTGGTAATGTCCATCAACACGGCTGTTTTATGATGAATATTATTATAGCGGTCATTTAATTCAAACAGCAGCATCAGCTCATCAAACAGTTTTCCTGCTTCCTCGTTCTCCCAGGTGATATCCGGTTTATCCAGCAACATAATATAAGATATGGTGTCCAATTTGAACCCCAGTATATTCGCCGACATTTTTGCCAGTTTTTTATCGGAAACCTCCAACTGTCCTTCATTTAGCTTATCAATGACGCTTTCAATCTGATCCAGCAGAACACCGATTTCAATTTCGACCTTTTCTAATGCCACCGACTTTGCTAAAATAATAGAGATAATTTCCAGATGGTACTCGTCAGGCTTGTTTGCAATAATATAATCATTGCTTAGTGTTGGCGCATGGCAGGGATCAATGGTCAGTTGGTAATGATCGACATATTTGAAAAGATAGGAAAAGTCAACCTCCGGTTCAATTTCCTTCAGATAACGGACCACCTGAATCACTTCGTGATGTTCAAAATTGATAAACACTGCGCTGCCAAAATAAAAAAGGTATACAACCTTATGTTCCGAATCAGGAAGGATGCTCCTTAAATAAGTACCGTCCAGCACCAGTGAGTCTTCCCATTTAAACTTGCGGTTGATTGCAAAATGCTGAGCAACTTTGTTCAGGTTTAGTTCCTTTCCTAAAATGAGAGCTTCAAAATTTGCCTGCATGTGATTCCTCCTCTGCAGGGAAGACAACCTGCTCCTTGGTATATTCTGTATCCGCCTACAAATATTATACTCCAAAAAATCAGACGGATTATAGTGTTTTCTAAAATTCTCCTAAATAGTGAAAGAGGTGCCTACATGAACATACAAATATTCGGTATAAAAAAATGCCAGGACACCAGAAAAGCGGAACGCTTTTTTAAAGAACGGGGCATCAAGTACCAGTTTATTGACCTGACTATCAAAGGAATGAGCAAAGGCGAACTGAAAAGCGTTAGTCAGCAGGTTGCCTGGGGCGACCTGCTCAACTCATCGGGCAAGCTCTATCAAAGTCAATACAAAACCCATATGGTCCGCGATATCGGCGAAGCCCTGCTGCAAAATCCAATGCTTTTAAATACCCCGGTAGTTCGCAACGGCACCGCCGCTACGGTGGGCTACCGGCCCGAAATCTGGAAGGCCTGGACCTAGGACGTGTTTGCAAACTATCCAAAACGCTCCCTCACGGCGCTTTTTATGCCATACTTCCTTAAATTTTTTTGAAATAGGGGCCACTATTCCTGCAAAAATTTAAGTTGTCTGACGCAAAAATTACTCGCCATGAATCATTCCGTTAGCTTGTAAACACGCCCTGGTACCCTGTCAGCCTTAAGTTTTAAGACTGACAAGGTACAGTCTACATTACCGTAAATGATGCGTATCGTTAAGCAGCGTTACAACCGGGTAATTATCATGATATTCCAGGATGCTCACCGCCGTGTTATCCTGTTTGATCTGCCAAATATGATTCAAATGAATATCCAATGCGGCACACAATAAGGTACGTATCGTCCCACCATGGGATACCAGCAGAATCGTGCTGCCGTCATGCTCCGCCACCAGTCGCTGCAGGCAGCCGGCTGCCCGCTGTTTTAACTCCCGGAAGGTTTCGCCTTCCGGTATTTGTATTTCATCGGGTTTCTGGTACAATTGCTCAATAAGCTCCGGCCAGCCGGTATAAATCTGGTCATAGGTGAGACCTTCCCAAATGCCGAAGTTAATTTCCCGCAATTCGGCAACCTTGTGAACAGGCAGCCTGTGGTTTCTGGCAATCGTCTTGGCTGTTTGATAGGCCCGTCCCAAATCACTGGCAAAAACGGCCTGGATCGGCTCATCCGCCAGCCGGGCAGCCGCCAGTTCCGCTTGGCGGATACCGGCTTCACTCAACTCAATATCACTGTGTCCCTGATATTTCTGGGCCAGATTCCAGGCTGTCTGCCCGTGTCGCACCATAATTACTCTCGTCATAACTTCACCTCTCATCAATCACTTTTCGTAAAATTGCCAGCAACCGCTCATTTTGTTCCGGCCGTTTTACGGCCACCCGGACATAGGTATCCGACAAACCGGGATAATTGCTGCAGTCCCGTATCAAAACACATTCGGTTCTTAGTCTTTCCCGCAATTGGCCTGCGGTAAAACCGGTCCGTTTAATGTCCAGCAAAATAAAATTAACTGCCGGCGCAAAAGCACTCAATTCGTGAAAAGCGGTCAGCTTCTCATACAACTCCTGTTTGGCCCTTTGCACAAAATCCCTGCTATGCAAACGGTAAGCCTCATCCCTTAAGGCAGCCACACCGGCACTTTGCGCCAGTGAATTAACGTTCCAGGGATCTTTTGCAGCATGCAGCAAGGCCGTTATATCCGGTCCGGCCAAGGCAAAGCCCAGGCGAAGTCCGGGAATGGCGTAAAATTTGGTCAGCGAATGGATAATGACCAGCCGGGGATAGAACGGCAACAAACTGCGGCAGGTATATGCACTGTCGTCATGCAGAAAATCAAGAAACGATTCATCGACGACCACCAGCGTATTCTGCTGTTTTACTTTGTCTAAAATAACTCTGATTTGAGTACTCGTCAGCAAGGTTCCTGTCGGGTTATTCGGATTGCCTAAAAAAATGATGTCGGCACTACCGGCCTGCTGCAAGATTTTTTCCGGCTGAATACCAAAACCTTCCTCCGGATGCAAGTAAACATACCGGACCTGCGCTCCGCCGGCCCTGGCTGCCCGCTCATACTCGCCGAACGCCGGTGCTGCCACCAACACTTGCTTAGGCTTTAGCATATGACACAACAGATAAATAGGTTCAACCGCCCCATTGCCTACCGTGATATGGTCAACCGCCACTCCGTACTGGCGGCTGATGGCCTTTTTTAATTCCGCCGCCTCCGTATCCGGGTAATGAATAATATGCGGCAAAGCTCCGGCCAGCGCCTCCTTTACGCTATCCGGTACCCCCAAAGGGTTTATATTGGCGCTGAAATCGAGAAAATCCACCATTTGCCCGGTTTGCTCACGCATGGCCGCATACAGATTGCCGCCATGTTCAAAGTTCCTCATAAGCTTCCTCTTCACCTGCTTCCATAGATTGCCCGCCCGCAATCAGTCTTACTGTGGTCAAATACCGTACGGCAGGACAGGCACACTGCACCGCCTGTAAGCAGCCTGCCTGAAATTCCCGCAACGCCGGGGGAAACAAAATACCCAGCACCGTCCCGCTATGAGCCACGTTAACTCCTACTGCCCCGTAGCTTTGGGCAATGGAAATGACCTCCGGCAAGCAGGGCTTGGGCAGGATCGACTGATTGGCCAGCGCGCTTAAAGTAGCCCCCTTACCAATTAATTCGCTGTCGCCTGTTTTAATTCCTTGTATAACCCAGGCAGCAGCCTGCGCTGTCTGCTCCTCTTTTGCCTCGTTTAGTTGTCGCAAATCCTGACGCCGGTTAAACTGCAGCGTATCCACTTCACCGCCTGCATCCAGCACAAGGATGTCCAAAGCGGGCGGCGGGCCTAACGGCTGCCTGAGTTGTCCGTATAAATGGTCAAACATGACAATGCCCGGATAAAAAACCCCGTCGGTTGGTTCGATCGTCAAGGCAATGTCGGCTATTTCATCAGCACTGAGTCTGTTGCCCGACCATAGAGCAGCAGCCTGGCAGGCGGCGCTGATATCGGCACTGCTGGACGCCATGCCTTTGCCGCGCGGCAAATCGGAAAAAAGCCGGACCTGGTAGCCGGCCGGCTCAGTATTCAAATACCGGAAGGTCTTTTCCAGCGCCAGTTCCACTTTTGTCAGGTCGTTCTTGGCCGTCTCCCGGCAGGAGCTTAGTTCAATTGTGGAATACAGATTGACCGGGCAGGTAATCAGAAAATTGGTGCCCTTACTCACTCCCTGCACCAGTTCGCCGCAAGACCCCGGTACTTTCACCTTTACCCGCATGACCGGTTCTCCCCGCCTCTTTTGTTAACTAAAAAAAAGCGCATATAAGAACAGCACCACCAATTCCGTTAATTCCGTAATAGCACCATAGGCATCCCCGGTCAGACCGCCCAGTTTGCGGCTGATATAACCGGCTATGCCAAGCCCGGCGCCTACTGCCGCCAGACATAGCAGCAGAGCTGTCATGCCAAAAACACTCACCAACGCGAAAGTATAAATACCGGCCACCAGCAAGGCGGTTTTTCCGGCATACTGGGCAAAAGCCTTGCCCATGCCGTCCTGCCTGGCATAGGGAAAAGACGTGATTCCGATGACCATAACCAGCCGCCCGATCACAGGCATGAGAAATAAAACGTCCGGCAGCTTTGCCACAGACATATCCAGCAGTAACGACCACTTGAGCAAAATAAACAAAGCAAAGGCTGTAACGCCATTGGCGCCGACCCGGCTGTCCTTCATAATCTCCAGCATCCGCTCCCTGGACCGGCCGGAAAAAATGCCGTCCATGGTATCCATAAATCCGTCGCAATGCAGCCCGCCGGTTAGCAAAATGTGCGCCCCCACTAAAAACGCAGCCAGGGCATGGGGCGGGAAAGCAAGCTGAACCAGCGGCAAATACGCCTGCAACAGCCAATAGCTGCCTGCCAGCAGCGCACCGATTACTGCCCCGACTAGGGGAAAATAGACCACGCTGCGGCCAAAACGTTCTGCCGACCACTCCACTTCCCGGTAAATCCGGATGCGGGTTAAAAATTGCAAGCCAGTAATAAAATCTTTCATCCATCCAGTCAGGCTAGGGCTGCTTCCAAACTAACGGAATAATCCATGGCGAGTGATTGTTGCACCAGACTAGTTAAAATTTTTTGGAATAGTGATTACTATCCAAAAATTTTAATTAAGGCACAAAGGCTCCGGCAGGGAATGTTGCGGATAGTTTGAAAACAGGTCTAAGCAGCCTGCCTCCAGTTTTATTTTATCAGTGTCAAAACACCCGCCAGCAAAACAAACAATACCGTACTCACATACATGAGATAGCTGGTCCGGGTGATGTGTTCCGGTCGCAGTGCCGCAGTGCCATCGCCCATATGGGCGCGATGGGAAGCGACACCGCCATAGTAATTTAACCCGCCCAGACGGATACCTAAAGCACCGGCCGTAGCCGACTCAGGGATACCGCTGTTAGGGCTGGGATGTTTATGGGCATCCCGCCAAATGGTCTTGGCCGAACGAACCGCATCATAACGCAGCAGCCAGGCGGCCAGCACCAACAAAATGCCGGTAATTCGGGCGGGAAGATAGTTGAATATATCGTCAATCCGGGCGGCAATCATGCCGAAATCAAGATACTTTTCATTCTTATAACCGATCATGGAATCCATGGTGTTGACCGCCCGATAGAGAAAAGCCAGCGGCAAACCGCCAAGCGCCAAATAAAAAAGCGGCGCAATAATACCGTCAACAATATTTTCGGCAATCGTTTCCACGGTGGCTCTGGTTATTTCGGCCACATCCAGACTGGCTGTATCCCGTCCCACAATCCAGCCCACCTTATAGCGCGCCTGTTCCAGATTGCCGGCAACCAAAAAATCGTGGATTTCCCGGCCGGCCGCTGCCAGGCTACGGGGCGAAATGACAAAAGAGGCCAGCAGGGCTTCCAAGCCGAAGGCAAACCAACCGGGCAACTGCCTAAGACACTGGGTAAGACTGTATACCGTTCCAAAGGTAATCAGCAAAACACCCAGGACCAAAAGGCCACCGGCCAGCCTTTTCTGCCCGGCCGCAGCCTGCCGGTTCAGCAGCCTTTGTTCGAAAAAGGCAATCAGCTTGCCCAGCAGCACAACCGGATGCCAGGCTGTACGGGGATCTCCCAAAACCAAGTCAAGCAGCACTGCCGCTAACGGCAAATAGATGTCCATAGTTTAGCCTCGCAGTCCCATGATGCGGTATAAGGCAGCCATATCCAGATGAGTTCGCACCGTATCGGCCAACCTGTTATAGCTGGCCTGCTTTTCTGCCCGGCTGTTGCTCATACTGTCAAGTCGCGCCAATCCCTTCCGTTCCCGCAGGGCATTCAATATGGCCCGGCGGTATTGGTCATTGTCAAAAATACCGTGAATATAAGTCCCCATAACCAGGCCATCCCGGCGAACCACACCGTCCTGGCAGGCCACTTCCTGTTCCGAACGGCGGTGAATGGAAAAGGCGCTTTGCACCGTTTCGCCAAACTCGGTACGCCCCATGTGAATTTCATAGCCCGTAACCGGCAGACCGGCAGCGTCAATACCGAGGAACCCCGCTCCGTTGCAGGTCGCACTGACCTGATGGGTCACTTTGTCCGCCGCAAAGGTGGTAACCGTATCAAGTAAGCCTAAGCCGGCGGCAGACTCCAATTCCGACTCGGTATGCTCCGGGTCAAGGATTTCTTTGCCCAGCATCTGATAGCCGCCACAAATTCCGATCACCGGTGTACCTGCCGCCAAAAGCCGCTCCAGTTCCCGGTCATAGCCCATTTCCTTAAGGTACAGCAAATCCTCCAGCGTGTTTTTACTGCCCGGCAGAATAATCAGGTCGGGCTGCCCGATTGCTTCTCCCCGCTTCACATACCGGATAGCAACGTCGCTTTCGCCGGCCAGCACGTCAAAATCGGTGAAGTTGGAGATTTTGGGAGTCCGGATTACGGCAATTTCCAAATCACGTTGGCTTGCCGTTTTCTTCTCATCCAACGATACCGAATCCTCATCATCAATCCCCAGACGTTCCAGATGGGGAATAACGCCCAAAACAGGCTTTCCCGTTTTCTGTTCCAGAAACTCAAGCGCCGGCTGAAGCAGCCGGATATCGCCCCGGAATTTATTAATGATGATGCCTTTTACCAACTCCCGCTCTTCCGGCTCTAAGAGCTCCAGCGTTCCCACAACAGCGGCCAGAGCCCCGCCCCGGTCGATATCGGCCACCAGAAGTACAGGCGCCTGCAGCAGCTTGGCAATGCGCATATTCACAATATCATTAGCCTTTAAATTGACTTCGGCCGGACTGCCGGCTCCCTCAATAACCATGATTTCGTATTCCCGGTCCAGTTTCTTAAGACATTCCTCCACAACATGCAGGGCTTTCAGACTGTAGCCGTTGTGATATTCCGCCGCCGACATGTTACCGACCGGACTGCCTTTGAGAATCACCTGCGACTTTGCATTGCCCGTCGGCTTTAAAAGTACCGGATTCATTTCCACCATGGGTTCCAAGCCGGCCGCTTCGGCCTGGGCCACCTGAGCGCGGCCCATCTCTTCGCCGGTTTTGGTCACATAGGAATTAAGCGCCATATTCTGCGCTTTAAAAGGTACGACTTGAAAGCCGTCCTGCAGAAAAATCCGGCATAAAGCCGTCGTTAGTATACTTTTACCCACATGGGAACTCGTCCCTTGAATCATGACTGGTTTAGCCATCGTTAGTCGTTACACCTCTTTGTTGTCCGGTTTTTATGGTTACGGGAAGGCCGCATACGATCAGATATACTTCTCCAGCATACCGGGCCGCCTTCTGATTGACCCAACCGGCAATATCGCGATATTCCCGCGCCAATGCGTTTTCCGGTACAATGGCCATGCCTACCTCGTTGGTTACGAATATAACCGTCTTTTGCGTCGTCACCGCACTCTGTAAGAGCCGCTCCACCGCGTCCAGTATATATTGCTGCCTGGCTTCCACCTCAGTCGGCGCCTCGGGGGATAACATAAGATTGCTGGTATATAGTGTCAGACAATCAAACAATATGACATCCGCTGCGGCGGCTGCCGCCATAGCCAGCTCTGCCCGGTAAGGCGCCTCAAAAGTTTGCCAGCTTGCCGGGCGCCGCCGGCGGTGCAGCGCCACCCGCTGTTCCATTTCCTGATCATAGATTTGCGCCGTGGCAATATAAGCTATCTTTTCTCCCGCCGCTGCCGCATATTGCTCGGCAAAGCTGCTTTTCCCGCTCCTGGCGCCACCGGTGATTAAAACAATTTTCCCTGCCATACCCTCACTCCAGGTTTTTACTTTACTTATTTAATCCGGTTTGCTTTTGCTCCCGGTACTGCATGCAAGCTTTCATGAAACGGTGCGCCGCCGGTTTATTGCCGGCAAAATGCATATGCAAATAAGAGGCCAATACATTGTTGGCGGCATAACCGCCGGGATAGCCGGTTCCCGTCCGTAGCTTGATCATGGTAAACGCCCAGGGAAAACTTTCCGCCGCATCGGGAACCAGCCGGGAAAAATGAAACTCATGGCCCCGCAGCGACTGTCCCGCTGAGCATAACAGATTATCCCTGAGCGGCATAGCCTCCACATAACCTACGGTCTGCAATTTTTGCTCCATAACACAGGTCGCCGGAATGACTCCCGCCATTTCATAAGCTTGGCCGGAAAAATCCACTAGTTGCCGTGTCAGATACATCAAGCCGCCGCACTCGGCATACACCGGCATACCATGTTGGGCAGCCACCCGGATGGCCTCCCGCATAGTCCGGTTAGCAGCCAGAGCTTGAGCAAACATCTCAGGAAAACCGCCGCCCAGCAGCAGTCCGTCCACCGCTGGCAGGTCTTGGTCGGTTAAGGGACTAAAAGGTACAAGCTCCGCCCCCAGCACCTGCAATACATTCAGGCTTTCCGGATAGTAAAAAGAAAATGCCTGGTCCTGTGCCACACCAATGCGCAGCCGCGGCACTTCCGGAACATGCTCCGCCGGCGGCATATCCAAGGGCACTGCTTTACCGGCCAATTCGATAATTCGGTCCAGTTCAAGCTGGTTTTCCATAACCTTGCCCAAATCCGCCACAAAGGTCTCCGGCGCATATTCCGTTACCGGCGTAAGCCCCAAATGGCGTTCCGGCAAAACAATGCCCGGATCACGAAACAAACAGCCCAGCACAGGTATATGGATTTTTTGCAGCGCCTCCAGCACCAGTTCCTTATGGGTAGCCGACCCCAGGCGGTTTACAATGACCCCGGCGATATGCACCTCCGGGTCATAATTTTTATAACCCAATACGGTAGCGGCAATGCTTTCTCCCATCGACTTGGCATCTACCACTAAAATAACCGGCGCTTTGAGCAGTTTAGCCAGAGCCGCCGTGCTGCTGATTCCCCGACGGCCGCCGTCGTACAGCCCCATGACGCCTTCGATGACAGCCATTTCACTGGTCTGCGCCGTATTGACAAACAGCCTGGCCGTCAATTCCGGCGGCATCAGCCAGGTATCCAGATTATGGGCCGGTTTGCCGCTGGCCAGACTGTGAAAGCCGGGGTCAATATAATCAGGGCCTACTTTATAGGACTGTACATTCATATTCCGGGCGACCAACGCCGCCAAAAGACCCGTGACCACCGTCGTTTTCCCCACGCCGCTCTGCGTTCCGGCTATAACAATCCGTGGTATATTCTTCTGCATACCCATTCCTCCCCATAGACGCTACGCTGGCCCCATGTTATCTCGTAAACAGTGATTCCCTACCGCTGCTGATCCATGTACAGCAAGGCATTGACGGTAGCCGCCGCAATCGGGCTGCCGCCTTTGGTTCCCTCCACCGTAATATAGGGCACCGGTGAAGTTTTCGCCAGCAATTCTTTTGATTCGCTGGCCCCGACAAATCCGACAGGCACACCGATAACGAGCGCCGGCCGGATACCGGTTTCTTCCATCAAACGGATGACTTCAAACAAAGCGGTAGGCGCATTGCCGATCGCCACAACCGCCCCGTCCAGCCGGCTGCCGAAAGCGCGCATTGCCGCCATCGACCGGGTGATGCCTTCCTGTTTTGCCGTTGCCGCCACGCTCTCGTCGGCAATCAGGCAATGGACCTGACCGCCCAAGCCGGCCAGAGTCTTTTTATTAATGCCGGTGCGGACCATTTCCACATCGCAAAAAATATCACAGCCCTGCTTTAGCGCCTGGCAACCCGCTGCCACGGCAGCTTCATGAATCCGGATTACTTTTGCATAGTCCGGGTCACCGGCCGCATGAATAATCCGGGAAAAAATTTTTATCGCTTCCGATGACAAATGCAGCCCGTCCAGATAGGGGGCGATAATCTCCATGCTGCGCCGCTCAATAGCCATCGGATCTTTTATAAATTCCATCATATAACCCTCCTCGTGTGTGGCGGTTTTTACATCACCGGCAGCCGTTTACCGCACGGCTGCCAGCCATGTGTTTATTGACATAAGCCAGCACCTCTGCAAAAGAGGAAACCACCGTTTTATAAGGCAGCACCGGCCGGTCAATGATCACCAGCGGCAGGCCGAGTTCCCTGGCGGCCGAAAATTTGGTGTCACTGCCGCCAATTTGACCGCTGTTTTTGGAAACCACCACCTCAGTCCCAAACTCCTTAAACAGCGCTTTGTTTAATTCATGGGAGAACGGCCCCTGCAGGGCGACAATGTCGCGGGGTTGAAATCCCAGTTCCAGACATTCCGTCAGAACACCCGGTTCCGGCAGAACTCTGGCAATTAACCGGTGAACAGCCGGGTCGGCCGCCGCCTTAAAGACTTTCAAGTGACGGCTGCCGGTAGTCAAAAAGATGACCTTCCCCAGAACCATCGCCTGCTTAGCCGCCATTTCATAATTGGAAGCTTTATATAATTTATCGTAAGCCGGTAGCGCCGCCTGCGGCCGCTCGTAGCGCAAATAGGCCACACCGCAGTTTTCACAAGCCTCCATGGCGTTGCGCGAAACATTGACCGCGTAAGGATGACTGGCATCGACCAATAGTTCCACTTGCTGACGGCGAAGCAACTCTATCATGCCGTCCGTATCCAGCATGCCTTCCTGGGCCTGCACCTGACTCTCCGACGCCAACTGCCGGCCATACTGGCTGACCACAGAAACTATGACTTTATAGCCTTTTGCCAACTGCGCCGCCAGTTGCCGGCCGTCCTGCGTCCCCGCCAGCACCAGGATCATAGCTTATAGCCCCGCGGGGTTACCATGCGGGCGTCCCGGACATAGGTATGGCTGTTGCCGACAATAACCAGCGAAAACATATCAATATATTCTTTGGTAAAGTTGGCCAGGTCACTGATAACAACTTGTTCCCTTTCCCGCGTTGCATGACCGACGATGCCCACCGGGGTAGCCGGCGAACGGTGCTTCAACAGAATTTCCCGCACCTCTTCAATTTGCGTGACCCGTTTGGAGCTTTTGGGGTTGTAGATAGCCACAACAAAATCACCGGCGCCGGCCATTTCGGCCCGCTTCTTGATCACATCCCAGGGAGTCAGCAAATCACTCAGGCTGATGACGGCAAAGTCATGCATGAGCGGCGCTCCCAAGGCGGCAGCGGCGGCGCCCACGGCGCTGATTCCCGGAATGACCGTTACCTGGGGCCGTACGTCGGCCGGATATTGGGCGGCCAGTTCGAGCACCAGACCGGCCATGCCATAAATTCCCGGATCGCCGCTGGAAATGACGGCAACCTGCTTCCCGGTCATAGCGATCTCCACCGCAGCTTTGCAGCGGTCAATCTCCTGCATCATGCCGGTACTGACCACTTGCTTGCCGGCAAGCAGGTCCTGAATCAATTCAATATACGTATCATAGCCGACGATGGTCTCTGCCGCCAGAATCGCTTCCCTGGCCCGCAGGCTCATGTCGGCGAGATTGCCCGGACCGATACCGATAACCGCTACTTGCTTAAGGCAAGCGCCACCGTTACCCGTCCGATTTTCTGTTTGTGCACCAGCAGTTTGTCGCTCTGTCCCGCCAGTAAAGCTGCCGCTTCGCATACATTTCCCACTCCTATCTCCTGTTTGACAAAACTTGAAATTCCCAGTCCCTGTTGATCAATCGTATCCTGCAATTCATCATTATTAAAAAAACGCAAAGGTACCTGCAAAGCAGTACCGGTTTCCAGTAGCCCTGCCTCATCGGCCTTCACCACACTGCTGCCAAGGACAGCGATACTGCACAGGCTTCGTCCGTTCTCGGTCAGCACCTGTTCAATGGCCTGCCTAATCTCCTGCGCCGTCGTTCCCCGGCGGCAGCCAACTCCGACGGCCAGCACAGGCGGCCGGATATAAATATGAGGTACCGGCGCGTTCCACAACTTATCGCTGAGAATAACCGCAGCATCCATGGGCTGCGCCAACTGCGCCAGAGACTCCCAACAGATGCCCAGTTCCGCTGCAGCCGTACGGATAGCTGCCTGACCGGGCAGCGTATCATCCAAAAAATATTTTACCACACCGTCATTGGCGATGACGGCGTTAACGGTTTTTAACTGAGCGAACGGTTCCAGGGCAAAATCCAGTTGTTTAGCCAGTACATCCGGCGCCGGCCGCTGCGCCAGATCGGTCGCGGTGGTAATCACCGCCTCAGCACCAATCGTCCGGCTGATCTGAATGGTCAGAGCATTAGCGCCGCCCAAATGGCCCGACAGCAAACTAATCACATGGTGACCGTCATCGCCCAGCACGACCACGGCCGGATCATGCCTTTTATCCCGGATATGGGGCGCAATGACGCGAACTACAATTCCCGTAGCCATGATAAAAATCAATCCCTCATAGCGGTCAAAAATCCGGCCTATCAATTCTCCCAGCGAATCAAACTCTTCCGCCCCGTCTACCGCAGCCCGTCCCGCTTTCACATATACCGTAACCGTTCCGGGCAGTTCCCGGGCCAGGCGTGCCGCTAAAGCGCCCCCTCTTTTCGTTACCGCTATCGCCGCTAATCGCATGAGGCATCACGGTACATGTGCCCAAACTCCGGAGCATATAGCCGGGACAGCGCGTAATCACTGCCTAGGCAATGGCCCACCACAATCATGGCCGTCCGGTCAATGCCTTCCGCCGCCACCGTTCCGGCAATGGTGGCCAGTGTGCCGCGAAATATTTTTTGCTCCGGCCAGGAAGCCTTTTGCACAATGGCCACCGGCGTGTCCGGCGAATAGCCGCCGTCGACCAGTTCTTTGACCACCGTATCCATCATGTGCACACTTAAAAAGATGCACATGGTAGCATTATGGGCAGCCAGGCTGACAAGTTTCTCCTTATCCGGTACCGGGGTCCGGCCTTCCAGCCTTGTCACAATGACGGTCTGAGAGACCTCCGGCAAGGTGTATTCACATTTCAGCGCCGCCGCCGTAGCCAAAAACGAGCTGACTCCCGGTATTACCTCATAGGCAATATTGTGCTTAACCAGCGCGTCCATCTGTTCTTTAATCGCCCCGTAAATACTGGGGTCGCCGGTATGTAAACGGACCACCTTTTTTTGTTCGGCCACAGCCTTGACCATAACCTCAATCACTTCCGGCAAGGTCATCTTCGCGCTGTTATAAATGCTGGCCCCCTGCTTAGCCAGCGACAGCAACGCCGGATTGACCAGTGAGCCGGCATAAATGATCACATCGGCCTCACTGACCAACCGCTGCCCTTTAACCGTAATCAGTTCCGGATCGCCCGGACCTGCACCGACAAACCAAACCTGCATATCCATTCCTCCTGTATCTCTACACGCTACCTGCGCTTTTTACGTTCGCCTCAGCCGCGATAATATAAATGGGATTAAGAGCCTGCATCATATGGCTGGATGCGACTTTACGCAGCCTTGTCACCTGGGCGCAGATGGTTTCCACGGAAAATTCCGGACAACTGTCCAGAAAGGCCAGCGCCCGCTGCAGCGTTTCCACGGTCACAGCGGTGACAACCAGCCGGCCGCCCGGTTTCAGCAGTTGCCAGGCCTCGGTTAAAATAGCCTCCAGCTTCCCGCCGCTGCCACCGATCAAAATCACATCGGCCTGCGGTAACCCCTGCAGGGCTTCCGGCGCCGCCCCCGCTATCGGCCGGACCACCGCCGCAAACCGGGCCGCGTTCTGCTTGATCAGTTCAATGCCCTCCGGCTCCCGCTCAATCGCATATACCTCGCCGGAGCCGCTTTGCAGGGCCGCTTCAACCGACAGCGAACCGGTTCCGGCTCCAATATCAATCACCGTATCGCCGGGATTGATTTTCGCCCGCGCCAGTACAAGTATCCTGATCTCGGCTTTTGTCATCGGAATATTGCCCCGGATGAACCGGTCGTCGCTGATTCCCACATGATAGGTCATGCTTTCACCACCATCACACAATGTGAATATCCTTCCCTGTTACTTAACTCCTCTAAGGTAGCCGTAACAACCTGTTCATTCTCATAGGATAGCGCCAGGCAAACGACTGCCGGCGTGGCAGCCGGCCAGCCGGCCCGGAGCAAGTGCCGGGCGATGGTGCAGGAATTGTTTTCACTGTCTGTTAAAATCCCCAGTTTTTTATCACACCGGTAAGCCAGCCCTGTTTCATCCGCTTTGCGCCCATGCAGGCTGATCAGTGTGGCATCCTGCCAATAATCGCCTGTACGGGCAAATGCCAGTTGCAGGGAACTGATGCCGGGAATCACTTCGATGCACCCTTGGGGAAACTGGCGGCGAATCGCCGGCAACAAGCTGTAAAACCCCGGATCACCGGACACCATGACAACCACATCCTGCGCAGTCAGTTCCGCTTCTATATAAGACAACACGCCGGCAATATCGCCGTCAATGACTTTGCTTTTCACACCGGCCGGCGCCAGCGTTTCCAGCGCCCGTTTGCCGCCCACCAGAACGCGGGCCTGCTCAATGGTTCGCTTGGCAACCGGCAGCAGATAGTCCGCCGAGCCGGGGCCGATACCTACCACAATTATTTTATGTTCCACCCTAACTTCTCTCCTATCTTGACAGCACCTGCATCCATGCCCAATATAGCTCCCTGCAGCGTGACAATAACCGTTCCCACTTCCAGGTCCTGAAACACATACCGCATAGCCCGGTGAGTGGCCCTCTCCGCCAGCACTGCATATACTTGCCGCAAGCCGGCGTTTTCAATGATCGGCAGCGCGGCCTCGGTGGTGGCGCACCGCAAAATGGCCTGCACCGTCTGCTGTGACGCCCCTAACGCAGCAGCATAAGCCGCCAGTGTCTCCATGCGTCCGTCGGCCATACGGTTATGAGTGTGAAAAATGCCAGCCGCCACTTTGCAAATCTTGCCCAAATGTCCAAACAGCAAGACCTGCTTCATCCCGTACCGAACGGCCTGTTCTAACATGAAGCCGATAAAATTGCTGGTTTGCACAATCTGCTCGGCCGGCAGACCGCATTGTTTTATCGCAATGTCCTGGCCGATTTTGCCCGGCGCAAAGATCACCGTATCATAGCCGAGCGCCTTAACCACACTGATTTGAGGCGCTAAAGAATTTTTAAACGCCTCTTCCGACATGGGCTCCACAATCCCGGTTGTACCGATAATCGACAGTCCGCCGGCAATTCCCAGCACGGGATTCAAAGTACGGGCCGCCAACGCTTCACCGCCGGGAATGGATACGGTGACAACTGCGCCCCAGCCCGGTGGCAGAGCGTCCCGGACAGCCGACAGAATCATCTGGCGCGGCCCCGGATTAATGGCCGGTTCACCGACAGGCACGGACAAGCCGGGCAGCGTAACCGTTCCCACGCCGCTCCCCGCTCGTAAAACAATATCCGCGCCTTCCGCCACTTCCACTGCCGCCTCAATTGTAACGCCATTAGTAATATCGGGATCGTCACCGGCATCCTTCACAACCGCTGCTTTGCCGCCCCGTTCGGTTCTGCTGCTGCCGGCAATGACAACGGCGATAGGCTTTTGCTGCGGCGATAATACAACAACCTGTTCCACCGGCTGCCCGCGCCAGGCTGACACAGCGGCCTTGGCTGCCGCGGCCGCACAGGTACCTGTGGTAATCCCTGTTCGCATTTGCTTGGACAAACTAAAAAACCCCCTGTGACAAAGGGGTAAAAAGCAACACAATGTAGATTTTACCCACCTGCCCATCTTTCGTAGGTCATAACGGTGCGTGTTAAAATAGGCAGGTCTCCTGACTTCGGATCAACACATACCCGCACCTTCCCGGTTATCCCAGTGGCTAACGCGAATATACTCCCCATCACAGTGGCGGGACCGCTCCGGAATTTCACCGGCATTCCCTTTTAAGCATGACAAGCACCTATTTCCTTCCTTATTCAGCTACGGCAATATCGTCTGAAACCATCCTGCAACACCGGGAAATCACTCATTCTAGGTAACCACTGATTAAATGAACCTGCCGGCCTGGCGAGAGATTTTTTCGTCTGGCAAAGAAGTAAAACCGCAGGAATAGCGGCCCCTATGGCAAGGTTTTGCTGACGTAGCCAGGCGGAAAAAGATCCGTCAGGACGCGCAGCGTGAATTAATCAGTGGTTACCTATCAGCGGTTCCCTTGCAAATTTTGTCTTATTTTATCTTATTCCACCCCGGCGCCTTGTTTTCCTGCTTGGCCGGTCCGTTAAGACACTGTTTATTATTCCTGAGCACGTACACAGCCTGACGAACCCTTTTCCGCCAGACCGACAGGCTCATTACATCAATGGTTCCCTAACAGAGCCAGATTATACAGACAGACCGGATGTAAAAAGGAAACGTTCAACCTTGCCTGAACGTTTCCCTCCGAATAGCTACCGCTGGGCATATAACTGTTTACCCAAAGCCAGGGCTTTTTGATTTTTTTCTTCCGTACCGCGCGGCACCCGGGCCAGTACAGCCTTGGTTAAAGACTCTTCACTAACCGCGCCGGTCGCGGCCACCAGCGCCCCGAGTGCAATGATATTGGCAAACATGGCATTGCCCAGTTCCTCGCGGGCTGTCCTGGTAATCGGCAAGTCAATCACTTCGGCCTCACGGCCGGAGATTTCCTTTACCAGCGTGGAATCCGCCAGCAGTTTGCCGTTTTTCTTTAGAATACCGGCATACTTGTTGCAGGCTTCCTGGCTCATCACCAACAGAATATCCGGCGCCAATACCTTGGGATAATCAATCTCTTCTTCACTGATAATGACTTCGGCCTTACTTGCTCCGCCACGGGCTTCCGGTCCGTACGACTGGGTCTGTATGGCCTGTTTTCCGTCAAGAATGGCGGCCTCCGCTAAAATGATGCCGGCCAGAATCAACCCTTGTCCGCCGGTACCACTTAAACTGATTTCCAGCATTACGCCCTGCCCCCTTCCTGCAGCCGTGCCACCAATCTGGCATACTCCGCCGTATATTCCGCCGTGGGCGAATGGTAGAGCTCACCGATAACAAACTTGCCGGTCATTGCTTCCGGCGTCATCTTGGCCGCGGCCTTCACCATAACGGCATGGTCACGCTGCCATAGCAGCATGGCTGCCGCCGTAGGCATTTTGTTTTTCCGGCCATAACCGATCGGACACTGGGTTATACCGTCAATCACGGAGAACCCTTTATTCTCAATCCCTTTGACAATGAGATCTGTCAACATGGCGGCATGGTACGCGCTTCCCCGCGCCACATAGGTGGCACCGGCTGCAATAGCCAACTGGGCAATATCAAAGGACCGTTCCATATGACCGAACGGCGCCGTCGTAGACCGGCTATCGATAGGAGTCAACGGCGAAGACTGGCCGCCAGTCATACCGTAAATGCTGTTATTAAAGACAATCGTGGTAAGACCTATATTACGTCTGGCGGCATGAATGAAATGATTGCCCCCAATGGCAGTGCAATCACCGTCGCCGGTAATTACAATAACCTCCAGTTCGGGATTGGCCATTTTAATACCCGTAGCAACCGTCAGCGCCCTGCCATGGGCAGTATGAACCGTGTTGAAATTCATATAACCCGAGGCACGGGAAGAACAGCCAATGCCCGATACAATAATGGTCTTCTGCTGATCCAACTGCAGCTTGTCAATGGCCCGCAAAATAGCCGTCAGCAAAATACCGTTGCCGCAGCCCGGACACCAAATGTGCGGCAAAGCGGATTTACGCAAGTATTTTTCTATATCAGCCATTATTCCAGCCCCCCTGCCGCCAGGATCGGCCGCAAAATATCATCGGGACTGAAGAAAGTCCCGTCTACTTTAGTAACCGATACCACTTTTTCCTGCTTTACATACCGTTCAATCTCACAGGCCAACTGTCCGTAATTCATTTCAGGCACGATGATTTTCTTGGTCTTTTGCGCCTTCTGTTGCAGTAAGGCAGCCGGAAACGGCCATAGAGTAATCAGCTTAAGCAAACCGGCTTTCACACCTTGTTTGCGGGCCGCCTTAACTGCGGCAATAGCGGCCCGGGACGAGCCACCATAAGCGACGACAATGACTTCGGCATCTTCCAGAAAATGCTCGGTGTACAAGGTAAGCTCCGCCTGAGCCCGTTCGATTTTCGTATGCAGCCGGCGGACCAGTTCATCAGTCACGGCGGCGGACTGGGAAGGCTGTCCTTCATAATTATGCACCAGGCCCGTCACATGGTAAAAATACCCTTCTCCAAACGGCGCCATTGGCGGAACTCCGTCTTCGTCCGGCTTGTAAGCCCGATACTCGTCGGGAGAAACAGTCGGCTTTTTCCGGTTAACAACTTCCACTTCGGACAACTCTGGCAATTCGACCCGCTCCCGCATATGACCAATTACCTCATCCAACAACAAAATTACCGGTGTACGGAATTTTTCCGCAAAATTAACGGCTTTTACCGCGACATCAAAAGCTTCTCGCACCGACCCCGGCGACAAGGCAATCACACCCCGGTCACCATGAGTACCCCAGCGAGCCTGCATGACATCGCCCTGCGACGGAGATGTCGGCAGGCCGGTGCTTGGACCGGAACGCTGCACATTGACTACGACCAGCGGCAATTCGGCCATCGCCGCATAGCCAATCAATTCCTGTTTGAGGGAAAACCCCGGTCCGCTGGTAGCCGTTATGGCCTTGGCACCAGCCAGGGAAGCGCCAATAATCGCTCCCATACTGGCAATTTCATCTTCCATCTGAATAAATTTTCCACCCATACGAGGGAGTTTTTCAGCTAGAAATTCTGCTATTTCCGTGCTTGGCGTAATCGGATAGCCGGCAAAAAACGTAACGCCTGCGGCTAAAACCCCTTCTGCACAAGCCTGATTACCCTGCATTAAGCAAGCTTTGCTCATACCTTCTCCCCCTTGTCCTCTTTCGTTACTTTTATCGCTAAATCAGGACAGCGTAATTCACACAGACTACAGCAAATACACTTATCCTCATCTTTTACATACACTTTGCCAACTTCGTCCAGGTCCAGAACCTGTTTTGGACAAAAGGCTATGCAAATACCGCATCCCTTACAAAACTTACGGTTGACAGTCAGCGTCATATTCCTACCCCCTCACATGCCTAAGCTAGAAGAACAAATGTCTACCGTTTATCATTATACATCACAACCGGGCTACTATTCCATACCTAAAATGCAGATTTTCCCCATAAATACTTGATTTTTCTCCAAAAGCAAGCCAAGTTCCGAACTTTTAAATATTCACAATAAAATAGTAAATATTCACCACCTAGCCATAAATCAATAGTTTTAACGGCCAAAGGAGTCAGATATAACCGCCCCATTTTCATTTCCCCATATTCAACAGAAAACTCGCCGCGTCAAGTGTAACAAGGCACTAAGCAGTTTCTTAATACTTTACTAAAAGATAACGCAATATTAACGGAAACTTTGCAGAAATATGTAATGATTAGGGTGGCGGATAAAGCATCCGGTACACCACCGGCCAACACGCCGAGACTCGGTTCATAAACCAACGGTACACCGACTAAATTGCAAGCACACCGAGGAGGGTTACCCATGGAATTACGGGAAGGAAAGTACCTGCTAAAGCTGGCGGAAACACCGGCAGAGAAAGACCAGATTTATCTCCTTCGCTACCGTGTCTACTGTCAGGAACTCAATTTTTCAGGAAAAAAATATGAATATGCAAATACCAACCGCGAATACGATTATTTTGATCAGCTATGCGATCATCTGATCATCCGGGACGAAGAAAACGATTGCTGTGCCGGTACATTCCGTTTTTTGCCTGGCAGCCGGCTGGCATCACGCGAAACATTTTATTCGGAACAATGGTTTGATATTGGAGTGCTGCGCAATCAGCGGAGCCGCATTCTTGAGCTTGGCCGCGCCTGCATCGACGCCCAGTACAGAAATACCGTCGTGTTTAAGCTACTGTTTTCCGGCGTTGCCGCCTATTTGCGACTATATCCCCATGACTATTTGATCGGACTTACCACGCTGCCGGGCAATGCCAAGAACGATATCGGCCTGATCTCCCATTATCTGGCCGCCACCGCTGCCATCAATACAGGCTGGGGAATCAAACCCAAACGACGGCATTTACTGCCGGTTACCCAGGATACATTGGCGCCGGCCGGGGCCAACCAGCGAAAAGTTATTAAAAAGATGTCGACTCTTATGTTTGCCTATTATAAATACGGCGCTAGCTTCAGCAGTGAACCATCTGTCGATATGGACTTTGATCCACCGGTTTTTGATTTTTTCACCGTAATTGACGCACAGAAAATCCCTGCTTGGGCTTAAGCAACCACTGATTAATTCACACTGCGCGTCCTGACGGAGTTTTTTCCGTCTGACTGCGTCAGCAAAACCTTGAAATAGCTGCACTATTCCTGCGTTCTTGCTTCCTTGCCAGACAAAAAGATCTCTCGCCAGGCCGACAGGCTCATTTAATCAATGGTTGCTTAACAAACACAAAAAAAGAAAGGGCTGGCCCGGAATTGAAAATAAAACAGCGGATTTCTTTTTATCGTTGCTGGCTACGGATTAAAATAGGCGCACTGCTGCAAATTACCTTATCGTACATACTGGTACGCTGGCTGTTCAGAGGCGGCCGGTTACAAATAAATAACAGCACCGGCGAAGCGTTACAACCGCCGTTTCTCGTACTAGGCAATCATACTTCCAATATCGATCCGGCTTTGGTTCAGTTTATCCTGGCCCCTCAGCCCTGCTATTTTCTAACCACAAATTTTTACTTTCGCCATCCTCTTTGGGGAAAACTGCTACGACTGGCCGGGGCTATCCCCAAAGTCCAATTTCTGCCTGACCTGCGCGCAGCTCACAGGGCTCTGGCTTTATTAAATCAGGATAAAATAGTCGGCATATTTCCCGAGGGCCGCCGCTCCATTGACGGCAGTTGCGGCGACATCCCCTACAGCATTGCCCGTTTTATCCAAAAAGCCAATGTTCCCGTCCTTACCGTCAAGACACAGGGAGGATATTTTGTCTGGCCCCGCTGGTCTTCTTCCTGGCACCCGGGTCAGGTAGAAGTGACAATCAACCAACTTCTGACCGGCCAGGAAGCCGCCACTCTCCCGCTCGAGCAACTTCATGCAAAAGTTCGTGAGGCGCTATCCTATAATGATTACGACTGGAACCGTCAAGCTGGCCATGACTATAGCCATCACCGCGCCGCCGAACGGCTGGACTTGATTCTGCATCAATGTCCCCGTTGCCTGCGTGAACGAAGCATGAACAGCCAGCAAAACAGACTGTATTGCCAAGCCTGCGGCAATGCGGCGGTGCTCGACAGGTATGGCTTCTTACAGCCTGCCGACGCTCAATGTATTACCTTTGCTACACCTGTCCAATGGTCAGCCTGGCAGCGGCAGCAAATGCTCTCGTTCCTAAAAAATAAAAACTTCCGCCTGCGGTTGCCGGTAAAGGAAATCCGGGTTGCTGATCCGTTATACGGTCCCTATCGCCGTTGCGGCAACAGCGGTCAGGTAAACCTTTACCAGGAAGGTCTCTATTTTCACGGAAAGATTGACGGGCAAATGAAGGATTTGTTTTTTCCTATTGAACGGCTGCCTACCGTATCCACCGAATTCAATTACGATTTCGAGGTTTGCGACACCCATAATGCCTGGTGGATTTTTCTGGAAGAACGGCAACAAACAATTCGCCTGGAAAACGCCATAGCTTTATTGCACCAAGTAAGGTCATCAAGGTAAGGGTACATTCCCATTAGGGAACCACTGATTTATTCACACCGCGCAGCCTGGTGGATCTTTTTCCGTCTGGCTGCGTCAGCAAAACCTTGAAATAGGGGCCGCTATTCCTGCGGTTTTACTTCCTTGCCAGCCAAAAAAATCTCTCGCCAGGCTGGCAGGCTCATTAAATCAGCGGTTCCCTTAGAATAATTAAAAAGTTCAAATGTGGAGGTGTCCAGTATGACAGTCACGCCCAAAAAGCTTTTATTTGCCATTTCCGATACCGGTGGCGGCCATCGCAGCGCGGCTATGGCCATCAGTGCCGCGATTGCAGCCAGGGCAGGTTCAGGCATAGATTGTCGCACTATCGACTTTCTGCGGGCAACAAAGCTGCCTGGTTTGAGCAAGGCACCGGAAATTTACGACTATTGCTCCAAAGAACACGTATGGCTTAATAACTTACTTTTTAGAAAAACAAATACCCCTTCCCGGATTACCACCCTGACCAACATTGTCTATCATCAATCCCACCGGCATATTGAAAACGAATTGAGTATCGCGCAACCCGACGCAGTCATTGCAGTCCATCCGCTGGTTATCGGCCTTTTGGCTGCCGCCCGCCAAAAGCTGCAAGCTAGCTGGCCTATTATAGCAGTGGTTACCGACCTGATAACCATCCACGCCGCCTGGGCCTCACCCGGTGCCGATCTTTATTTGGTTCCCACGCCGGAAGCCGCCCGCTTGCTGACAAAATATAAAATACCGCCGCAACGCATCTTTCAGGCCGGTTTTCCCGTTCATCCTAAATTTTTGCAAAATAAACTTTCCAAGGTGCAGGCCCGCCAAAAGTTAGGACTACACCCCGATTGTTTCACCATTATGCTGACAGGAGGTGGTGTCGGCGCCGGCAGCATGGAAGAATGGGTTCAAATGCTGCAAAACCGGTGCGCCGGCAAACAACTTCTGGTGATTACCGGTAATAACAAAAAATTATACCAGACACTGCACCAGCGTCAAGCCACTCCTCTGCTCCACCTATACGGCTTCGTTCAGAATATGGAACTCATGATGGCTGCCAGTGACCTCATTATCACCAAGGCCGGTCCGGGAACCATTCTGGAAGGTATTGCCATGAGTCGTCCGCTGATCATCACCGGAGCGATCGGCATCCAGGAGACAGGCAACATTGATTATGTCCGCCGTCACCGGTTTGGCTATTACTGTCCCACACCAGCCCAAGCCTGCAAAACCATCAACGAGATAGACGCCGGTCTTGATCTTAATTCCCTGAATCCAGCCCTTCCCAATACAACCATTGTTGATGGGTCGGCGATGATTGCAGATATTATCCTCCAACAAGTTGGCTGGACTTATGCCCACCTGCTCGGTGGCGCCTCTTAAAAAAGCTTTCTGTAGGCCGTTTTCAAAGCAATCAGACAAAACAAATCCAACGTGCAACCTGCCGGACAAATTCGGCTCAGACTAAAACCGCTTAAACCATCTTGCTTAAGCGGTTTTAGCCATCCACTACAGGATTGCCGTTTATCCTGCGTACCGTAGACCGTTTTTGTCATATTGGAACGACAGACCTTCCGGGTTATTACGATACATTAATACAAATTAACATTTTTTTAACAAAAACATCCTAGTTTTCAGGATAAATATTCGCTATATTGTAAGAATACATAGTTCATGATAACAGGAGGGTTTGCATTGAGAGAAACCATTACGGTCAACCGGATTATTTTGTGTTCTTTTATAAACAGGGAAGTCGCTCAACAAGTTTCGGCCTATACGCTCACCGAGCAAGACAATGCCCAAATCAGCGAATTACTGACCAAATATTGCAGCGGCACCCATGCCTGCCAAAGCCCTGATTGTCAGTTTATCATTGGCCCCACGGGAAAAAATTACTCCAAAACACTGGAAAGCATCTATCAATACTGGAAAGACCCGGCCCTGGTAGAACCGGATAAAAGATAATTATCCCAATGAATAACCCCGGAGTTATGGCACTCCGGGGTCTGCTTTTTTTTATGGTTTTAACAGCACCAGCTTATCGGCGTCCCGGACAAGGACTTGAATGCGCTGCAGTTCCTCGGAGGTGAGGCGCTGATAATCCAGATCCCGGATGATAAAGTAGGACCGCCCCTCCTGGCGAATCCTCGTTCCCACTTCCTCTTTATCTATTTCCTGGCCATACAAGCCGGAATAAAAGGTAAAGCCGGGATGCAAAATTTTCATAATGTAAACAGACGAACGTCCATCATAAACCTGAGAAAATTGAGCCGCCAAATCCTTCGAGGAAAAGTACGGAGCGGCAGCCGGCAGCAGGCTGGTCATTAATATAGCTACAAACAGCAGCATACCGCCAACCTGGACGGCAAAAGAAGCGTATATGCGGCGGTACCAAAGAAAATAAACAGCTACGCCACACACCGTCGCTAACAAGGCGGCCACCAACACCGCACCAGTTTCCATTACCGGCAGCAGGCGTCCGCCGGTTACAACCGTCACAATCAGCAGCGCACAGAGCACCACCAGCAAACCTATCCAGCCCCAGCTCCGTTCCTGGCGCCACAGCCGGCCGACCAAATCGTCAATATACCAACCGGCCAGCAGGGCCGCCGGCGGAAACATCGGCAGAATGTACGACACCAGCTTGGTCTGGGAGATGCTGAAAAAGGCAAATATGAACAAGGTCCAAATAACCAAAAACAATAAAATTCGTCGTGTCTCTCGTTCATTGTGCCACAACGCCCGGTAAACAGCCTGGGGGAACACGGCGACCCAGGGGAAAAAGCCGGCCACAAATACCGGAATATAGTAATACCACAGTGCTCCTTCCGGATGTTCCGGTGATGTAAATCGCGTCAGATTGTGAAACCCCAGGAAGGTGTCAATAAAAATCTGACCATGGATTTGATACATGCTCCAGTACCAAGGCAAAGCAATCACTAAAAACAAAGCGGTCCCCGACAAAAGTCGCATTTCTTTCAGTACCGAAAACTTACGGGTAAACAAGAGGTATAAACAAATAATAGCGCCGGGAAACAGAAAACCGACCGGCCCTTTCGTCAGCGTTGCCAGCGCGGCAAACACATAAAGAAAATAATATCGTTTTTCAATAAAACCAAGCAGGGAAAGGGTTAGGCAAAGCGTCAGCGTAATATCGGTTACCGCCGCCTTGCCCAAATACCAAAATTCAATACCTGTGGCAAGAATAAATGCGCTGGTCAGCCCCGCCCGCTCACCCAACAAGCGGCGGCCGGCCGCATACACGGCCAGAATACAGCCCAGCGCCAATAGCGCCGAAGGAAATCGGGCGGCAAATTCGTTAATGCCAAACACTTTAAAGGAAGCCGCCACCAGCCAGTAGTACATCGGCGGCTTATCATACCAATATTCTCCGTAAATCCGGGGAGAAACAAAGTCCCCGTACACAAGCATCTCCCGCGGCGTTTCCGCATAGACCGGTTCATCGGGATCCAATAAGGGGGTAACGCCTAAATTAAAAAACAAAATAGTAGAACTAATAATAATGAGCAGCAGCAGACCGCTTAGGTTGCGCAACCGTGTTCAACTCCTGTCAGGGAAGCATATGTTCTGGCCAACCCATCCCTGAGCAGGGTTTGGGGACTCCAGTGCAAATTTTCGACCGCCTTTTCATTACAGAGTGAAGAACGGTAAATATCGCCTTCCCTCACACTTTTATACTGCTTCTCAACAGTTTTACCGGATATTACTGCCAGTTCCTCGACCAGCAAATTAACACTGCTTTCGGTTTGGGTACCAATGTTGTATATTGAATTTTTAGCAGTTGTTCCCAGCGCCAGCCAGTTGGCTGCCGCCACGTCTCCGGCATAAACGAAATCGCGCGTCTGACCGCCGTCGCCAAATATGGTAACAGGCCGGCCACCACATATGTTGCGGACAAAAATGCTGATTACCCCGCCTTCACCAAAATCTCCCTGCCGCTCGCCATACACATTGGCATAGCGCAACACCACATACTCTAAGCCGTATAGCTCTTGATAAAGCGCCAAATACCGCTCCACCGCCCATTTGCTTAAACCGTAGAAAGATGCCGGCTGCAAGGCGGTTTCCTCCCGCACCGGCACAGCGGCAGTATTGCCATAAACGGCAGCCGTCGAAGAGAAAACCACGCGCTTGACACCGGTCTTACGAGCGGCCTCCAATATTTGCAGCGTACCGGCTATATTTACATCACTGTCATAGACAGGGTTTTCCAGAGATTTAGGAACCATGGTCTGCGCTGCCAAATGAACGATAGCATCAAACCGCTCACTTTCGAACAGTTGCAGAATTTCCGGATTGCGGATATCCATCTGTACGAAAGCTGCCGCCTGATTCAAATTATTTACCGAGCCGGTCGATAAATTATCCGCCACGGTTACTCGACAGCCTTGCCTGATTAATTTATTTACAACATGAGAACCGATAAAGCCGGCGCCCCCTGTTACCAGCACCTTCATATTTTCACCCCTTTACTTAAATCAGAAAGTCCTATTTTATCTGGCTTGCCAAGAAGTTGCGGCCAAACACCTTTACGGTAAAATACAGGCCAATAACAAACGGAATATATTCGACAATCATACGCCATACCACCGCGGTGATGCCGACAGTGCCGGAAGGAAGAAATTCGCTGAACAACACGATAAAACCGCCTTCGGCAATCCCCGAACCGCCCGGTGTCGGCGCAAAATACAATAAAAGATTAAGCAGCACCATCCGCCCCATCACACGGACCAGATCAGGGTCTACTCCCATCCCCATAAAGAGTACAGGAACAACACTGTATAAGGAAAGCAGGCTGGCCGCCGACTCCAGAAATACCCGCACCATACTGACTGGAGCCGAAGACAGCATTAATATGGCTCCCCGCACGTCGCGGTATACCGAAAAAATACGGCGGCGCCTGGTATAATGCAACCGTTTGGTAAAGAGTACCAAAAAATAGGCCAATGTATTTTTGCGTAACAGCCAGATGATGGAGAAAATACCCAGGATAATCGTCGCTGATATAGCACGCAGCAAATTCTCCGATAGCCAGGGCATAAGACCCGGATCAAAATATAAAACCATCGGCAGGCATAAAAGTAAAAACAAAACGGATAGGATCGTCCGCACGACAACAATAACCGTGGCTTTGCCTGTCGGAACTCCCGCCCGCCGCAGGAATAAAACCTGCGCCACCGCGCCGCCGGCAGCCCCCGGTGTCAGTGCCGCCAGAAAATAGTTGCTGAATACAACCTGGACAGCCCCCATTAGCGATATATTTTCGCCCGAAATGCGGACCAGGTGCACCAGTCTGGTCCCGTCAAAGTATAAGCCAAGGCCCAAAAAGATAAGCACGGCCAACAGCGACCAGCTTTTAAATGCGTTCAGATGGTAAAAGGTATGAATATCCACGGTATAGTAAATGACCGTACCTGAAATCAGCCCGGTTAAAGATAAAACCAGCAATAACCGTTTGTAAAATTTAACCATCTTTTAAATCTCCAAAAGAAAGCAAACCTATCTGCTGATTGACTAATGTTTGCCGAATCTTTTTGCTGATTGCCGCCGCATATTCTTCTTCCCAGTGATAGTTCCAGAAAAACGTTTTATTTAAGCGACTATTGTTATAACCGGGATGGAGCATAATCTCCGACACTCCTGCCGGCAGCCGTTCAAGAACTTGCAGCAAATGACTTTCCCCCATATCCCCGCCGGCTAACATACCGAAAAAATGATCGGGAACAAGCATCCCCATGGTTCTAGCCCGCCGCCGGGCAAGACGGGCCAAAAAACTTAATCCCGTACGTCCCAAAAGACGGCCCGGGCGAACTGGATAGCCCGCCGTAAACCCATAAGGTTCATCGGGTATCCTAAGCGCCGGAATCTTATAATGCCGGGCCAGGTCCAGCACAATATCAATAATGCCCGGTACGATATGCAAATGCTGGTGGCTGTCCAGATGAGTGACCGCAATGCCGCTGTCCAGGACCTTCTCAATTTGTCCGATCAATTCACGGCGAACATCAGACAGCGCAATTTTTCCCAGAATAAACCGTTTCAGGAAAATCTGATAGTCACTAAAAAACCGCCCATGATCGTCCACCAGGGACGGAACAGTCGCGGCCTCACTGACCGGTTCTGCGCCGACCAGCGTCAAATGAATTCCCACCCCCAGCCGGGGATGCTGCAAGCTCAGGGACACGGCCTCGGCGAAAGCGCCGCCGCCCGGCATGATCGACGTACTGGTAATGCAACCGGTTTGATATCCCTGAATAATCGCTTTATTGATTTCTTCATGCAGACCAAAATCATCAGCATTGACAATTAGTTTTTTCATAATGGCCTCCATATCATCCTGACTCATTTATGGTATCATGGATCGCAGCGTATAGCAATTTTTTCCGTCTGGCCGCGCTTGATTAAGTTAACTTCGTTGGAATGCAAAAACTACCGGGAATGAGCGAAACAAAAAACAGCGATAATAATACCGTTTCCCAATATAAATACGAGGAGGGATACGATGAACAACAAAACAGACTTAAACCAACAGAGCCAAAACGAATTTGGCACATTAACCGCAAAACAGGATGCAAACAACGATTATACCAAATCCAACAAGGGTTCCAATGCCCAGTCCGGCAGCAGCAACAAGTCCAACAAGCAGTCGTCTTCGGCTCAGTCTGCCACCAGCCAGGTGCTTACCTCGCAGTATGATATCAATGAAGACTCTTCCAAATAAGACCGGTCAGGAAAACAGGGAGTCATCGTACTCCCTGTTTTTTTAACGGCTCCGTTTCGTGCACAGGGCGGCCTCGTAGGCTTCCGCTAAGGCCACTTCCGTATCGGTAAGTCCATAGATTTTATATACCAGTTGATTAAAATAATCATCCAAAGCCTGTGCCTGTAAAGCGGGCGTCCGCTCGCCCCGGTCCTGACGCTGTACACAATCAAGCATCGTTTTTACCAATTCCGGGGCCTGCCCGTTAATCTCCTCATTGACAATGACAGGCAGACACTCCAATGACTCAATATCTGTTTGCGCCATGGCCCGGCCATATTCCACACTGACGGCGTGATAATAGAAAGAAAGCAGCCGTGAGTTCATCAAGATTAATAAATAGTCGGCACAAACCCCGCTATTGGCCACAAAACTATGAATGTTATTCAAATGATAATATCCGTCCGGATCAGTACAGGCCGTAAGGGTATAGCCTGTCTGACGGACCAGAATTTTATACTGCTGCACCACATCCGGGCGCCAGCCTCCTTTGTACAGTTTGGTTCCATCAATGTTCAACCAGTGGCCTTCATACCTGATCCCATAGCGCGACAACTGCCCGCCCGACACCAGCCCCCTTTGCCAGGTCACGCCCCGTGATGTCTTGGCAATAATATCCGCTTGTTTAGACAATGACCGGATTCCGGTATGACCGGAAGCAAAATGCCGTAGCGGTGTACCAATGTTATCCAGCTTGTCGATAATCCGCTTGATTCTTAAATCAAAAAAAATCCGGAAACGGTAATGAGGCAGATTGCTAAAATAACGCTGTTCATATTGACAAGCCACACGGTCCGCTTGCAGCCCTCTCATATCATCAATCTTTACAATACGGCTCTGATGGTTTTCCCCGGCTTTTCCCTTTTGCAATATGACAATTGTCGAATAGCCCGTGGAAGCACTCTTAAACACCGAAGCGGCAATATGCGCCAGCCGCTCAATCGCCGTATTGTCCAGAATGTATTTTCTAATTTTGGAATAATAACGGCCAAGCAGGAAGCTATCAGGAACGATAAAGCCCAGCCGCCCACCGGCCTGCAGCAATTCAATGCCGCGCTGCAAAAATAAAACATAGTAACTCAGCTTATATTCAGCCGTAGCCGCATAGGCCTGGCGAAGATAATCGCGGTACGCCGCCTCCAAACGGCCTGCGCCCCGCATTCCAAAGGAAACATACGGCGGATTGCCAATCACACAGGCATAATCGGCAGCCCAAAATTCCCGTATCGCCACCGGAAGCTCGGCACAATCCTCCGGCCGCCGCAGGCTGTCAAAAACAATGACGTTCGCCGGCAGCAAATGCCTGGCCTTGGGAAACCGCAACTGGAGACTGAGGCAGGCAATCGCCGCCGCCCGGCTATCGATGTCCGCCCCCCAGATATTCTTCCCGATGATCTGCCGGTGAATTCCCTCATCCGACCAATCGCGGGCGGCATAGCGTTGCTGCAGCATACTCCGGGCGGCGCGAAACTTGGCAAACAGCACATCATAGGCTTTAACCAAAAAAAAGCCGCAGCCACAAGCCGGATCAAGGATCTTCGCATCAGGATTTTGGATAACATCCAGACAGGCCAGCGTATGGTCCATAATAAAATCGACAATTGGCTTCGGAGTATAATAAACTCCCTGCGTTTTCCTGGCTAAACAGGTTCTCTCATGGATCTCCCCCAGCAGCGTCACATCCTGCGCTGGCAAGGTAACCGCCCAATGCAACAACAGTTTTTGTATGTCCGCCGGCACAACAAACTCCTGTTTAACTTCTGCCAAAGGCTCGGCTAAAATATCCCGCAACGAACCGGTATGTACCGCCCGATAGAGAATGTCCGAGGGCTTCCGGTGCCCGGCCAATAACAATGCCAGTATTTTCATCATACAGGCCCCGGCATCCGCAGCGCCCTGCCGCTCCAGCCACTCCCGTACCTCCTGATACTCGGCCATAAATTTTTTCCAATTCATGAACGACCGTACCTCTCTCCAGCTTTTGTTGACTGTCTGTAGGAACACTGATTTATGAGCCTGTCAGCCAGGCGAGAGATTTATTCACCTGGCAAGATAATTGTTGGGCTATTTCAAGGTTTTACCGATGCGGCTCAACGGAAAAAATCCGCCAGGACGCCTATCGGATTAAATCATTGGTGCTTTAGCCACGTTTGATAGTTTCCGTATGGCTGGCATAGGCGCTGTGATTATGGATCGATTCATAGTTCTCGCATTCCACCTCAAACCAGGCAATGCCCTGCAAGCCACGCAAAGCCAGCACCAGATCGCGCAATACATCTTCCACAAATTTGGGATTGTCATAAGCACGTTCGGTTACAAATTTCTCATCTTCTCGCTTTAGCAGCGGATAAACCGGGCAACTTCCCTGTGCCTCCATCAATGCCACCAAATCTTCAATCCAGATAAAGTTCCCGTTCTCCTGCTTTAGCTTGACACTCATCAGCCCGCGCTGGTTATGGGCGCCGTAGGCGGAAATTTCCTTGCTGCAGGGACAAAGTGAAGTAAAGGGCACCGCTACCCCCATATAAAAATCAATGGGCTGCTCCTTTTCCAGGCTGGCTGAAAAGAGGCAATCATAATCCAATACACTTTTTAAGCGACTGACGGGCGCAACTTTTTCGATGAAATATTTAAACCGGATTTCCAAATAAGCCTTATCGGCGCCCAGTCTGCCTAACGTATCATGTAAAATAGCTTCCATTTCACGGCTGGATACAGGTTTTTGGCTCCATTCACTCAAAATTTCGATAAAACGGCTCATGTGTGTTCCCCGATAATCCTGGTGCAACTTTACACTAAGCCTGATTTTGGCCAACACCGATTGCAAAGCTCCTGCCTTTGTCTTAATCAAAAACGGCAAATGAACTTCGCTTACCCCTACTTTCTGTATGGCAATACCACGTTGGTCCACTGTATTTTGAACGTCCTTCAATCTATTCACTCCTAGTGCTGCTATATAAAATAGGATCAGAAATACCGGCTTCGGCAAATCCCTTTAGACGCAGCAGGCAACTGTCACAGGTGCCGCAGGCAGCGTCACCGCCCTGATAGCAGCTGGTAGTCAGTTCCAGCGGCGCCCCCAGACGGCTGCCAAGCTGTACGATCTCTCTTTTTGTTAAATGAAGTAATGGTGTCACCACGGAAATTTCCTGGCCTTCCTGGGTCGCGGCTTTGGTCGAATAGTTGGCCACCTGTTGAAACAGGTTGATAAATTCCGGCCGGCAGTCAGGATATCCCGAGTAGTCAAGCGCGTTGACACCAATAAAAATCTTTTCTGCCCGGTTGACTTCCGCATATCCCAGGGCATAGCTCAAAAAAATTAAATTGCGGGCTGGCACATAGGTGGAGGGAATATCCGGCCTGGCAATATCTCCCTGCGGCACGGTAATACTGTTATCGGTCAACGCACTGCCGCCGATCGCTTCCATATTAGTTTCTATCACTAAGTGACGCTTTACTTTATAGTAGTCAGCAACATTGCGGGCACAAGCCAGTTCACGGTTATGCCGCTGATGATAATTAAAGCTTAACGGTAATAATTCAAATCCCTGCTCTTTCGCCACTGCCATACAAACAGTGGAATCCAACCCTCCGGACAGCAAAACGACTGCCTTCATGGCAACACCCCCATCAGCCAATTATTATTTTGCAACTATTAATGTTACCATTTTTTACTCTACTCGTCAAAAACATTAATAAGAAACAAACAAAAAACGCCAAATACTCGGCGTTAAATGCAAAAACATGTATTCTTACCCTTGCCTGCTCTCCAAATTTAAAATACCGATATCTTTGCGTTTCTCCAAATCAATGAATTCACCCTCATCGGTCCGCACCACCGGGCGTGAGCCGGTAAACTGCCCTAAATAAATGACCTCCGCTTTTCTGCCGTCGCTTAGCTTAACGATACTGCCCAGGAAGAAATCACGGACATTGTTTAAGAATATTGTACAAATGTTGGGATCAAGTTTATTAAACATTTCCTGCACCAGCATTTCCGCCACGGAAAATGGACTTGTCTTATTTGTGTATACCCGGTCGGAAGTCATAGCGTCATAAATGTCGGCAACCGCCACAATTCTCGCATAAGGATGGATTTTGTCAGCTTTAACCTGTAAGGGATAACCGCTGCCGTCCATGCGTTCGTGATGCTGCAAAACAGCGTAAGAAACCGCCGGGGTAACCTGCTGGATGGAACGAACCAACTGATAACCTAACGTGCTGTGCGACCGCATAACCTGCATTTCTTCCGCAGTCAGCTTACCCGGTTTATTTAATATTTCTAACGGCACCTGCGTTTTGCCAATGTCGTGCAGCAAGCCCGCCAAGATCAATTCCTTCACTTCCTCTGAATTATACCCTAGCCATTTACCCAGAACGCCGGACATGACGGCAACATTGATCGAATGATGAAAGGTATAGTCATCCTCCCGCGGCGCCATCTGCAAATGATTGACCACACCGACCGTTTCAACCAGCGGTTCAATGGCCTGTTCGGCCAGTTCCTGCATTTCCTGAATCGGCACTTCTTTAAAATAGCGCATATTCTGAAAAGCGTTCCGTATGGCGTGCACCGCCATGTCATATTTTTGGAAAAACTTCTGTTGCTGTTGATTAAGCGGTCCCATCGGTTCATTTGGCAACTCAGGACCGGGTTCTATCGGTCCTTTGATCATCAAGGAAGTGACACCCCAGTATTTCAGCCGCTCAATATTGCTGAAATTCAAGGTAGCGCCCTCACTCAAAGCAACTTTCCCATCCTCAGTCAGCACTAAATCCGCTACTTCCATACCCGGAACAACATCATGAATATTATATCTCTTTTTGGTATATCGGGACATAAAAAATCCACCTTTATGTTATAAATGTCTTATCGCTAACGGTTGGCCTAGGGCGTGTTTTCAAACTAACAGAATGATATGGTGGCGAGTCATTTTTTGCGCCAAACAAATTATACCCTAAAGGGCATTCGGAATTTTTTGGAACAGGGGCCCCTATTCCAAAAAAATTTAACGAAGTATGGTGCAAAAAACACCGTCAGAGGGCGTTTCGGATAATTTGAAAACACGCCCTTATAACTATAAGTTATTTTCTACGTCTCACAACTTTTTCCTTCAAAACCCGACTGGCATTTCCTTTATTTTCTTGCTTAATGGTAGACCTGTTCATGGCGCAGCAAAGTGAGCAGTTGATCCATGCCTTCTATAATTTTAAACTGTACTTCCTCAGCCAGATTAAAGCTTTGGCTAATTAGTACCAACTGGGCGTTATGTTGTAAGCCAAAGTCGTTCATCACGGCTTCCAGTTGCCGGATAGCCTCTTCCAAATGCTCGGCAGCAGCCAACACATGATCGTCCATCAGATTTTCCAAAAAAGCATAGTGATATATCTGAACCATATCCAAGGCCTTGCTGAAACCAATGCCGGCAAAGTGATGCTGAGCCATTAAATAATACTGCTGCAGAAACTCGCCAAAGCCGCTGTGTTCGATAATCCTGGGTTCATGAAGCAAGCCGCCGAGCAATTTGTATATTTGATTGATATAGGTCATTTCCAGTTCCATCAGTTGCACTAACTGTTGCAACCGGAGGCTCTTGCCAGATATAAGGCGGAAGTTCTCCAGGTCCCATTCCACCACCTACCCACCTCCCGTACTGTGTCTTTAATATAGTATTCGCGGCCCCAAGATTATGTTTACTAAACGAAAAGGGATTAGCCTCTCAGCTAATCCCTCGCCACAGCCCTATTTATTCGTCCTCTTCTTCCGGCAAATCAAAGTTCCCATATACTTCCTGAACATCGTCATGGTCTTCTAACATATCAATCAGCCTGGTCAGCTTCGCGGCATCATCATCGCCTAACTCCACCGTAGTATCCGGTATCATCCGGATTTGCGCGACAATGGTCGGAATATTTTGGCCTTCCAGAGCATTTTGCACAGCCTCAAAGTCTTCGGGGGCCGTAGTAATTTCATAGACATCCTCTTCTTTTTTAAAGTCCTCCGCCCCGGCTTCCAAAGCAAGCATCATAACGGTCTCCTCATCACAGGCCGTCTCCTCAATAACAAAAAGCCCCTTCTTTTTAAACATCCAGGAGACGCAGCCGCTTTCGCCCATATTACCGCCATGTTTGGAAAAGAGATGGCGGATATCAGCGGCAGTCCGGTTGCGGTTATCCGTCATGATTTCCACCATAACAGCCACGCCGCCCGGCCCATAACCTTCGTACACCAATTCCTCATAGTTGCTGCCTTCCAATGCGCCGATCCCCTTTTGAATGGCCCGCTGCACATTCTCCTTCGGGATATTGTTTTCTTTCGCCTTTTGCAGCGCCAGCTTGAGCCTCATATTGCCTGTGGGATCCCCACCGCCCATGCGCGCTGCCACGGTAATTTCCCGGCTGATTTTAGTGGTAACCTTACCACGGATGGCATCCATTTTCCCTTTTTTATGTTTTATATTGGCCCATTTTGAATGTCCTGACATAGCTATTATTTCTCCCCTTCACACAATATAAATCAGGGATTATTTTAACACAACTATGTTTGTTTGGCAAAGTTTATCGTTAAGCTGACGGTTATGCCCCTATGCTCCTTTCTTTAAGGCTGCTGTCCGGTTTCATGCATACCGTTCAATTCATTCGATAAGGGAAAGGGAAACTGCACATAGGTGCCGGGCACCTCGCCAACCACTACATACTCGGCAATCGGAACCTGAGTGGTGACATCCACGCTTTTACTGACTAGCGGGACAACAATCCTAACCTGGGTCGTTGTCAGTAAATAAACCATATGGCGGGTCTGATTTATTCCGGCCTGTTCAAACTTGTCAAATACTTTCACCTGCACCGTTCCGATCGGGATAACCGTCACGGTAATATTCGGTCCCATACTGGCTAATAGCTGACTGCCAAACACCTGTCCGATGGGTATATGTATTTTTTCTTCCGAAATTCCCGATAGCGCCTCCTGTACCTTCATGGTGGTATCGGCGGCCAGCCGGTTGAATTCAAGGGTATTGGGCTGAATCAATACCACCCGGCCCCGGTCATCCACTTTCACATGGACCAGTGTCTGCGGGTCTACACTGGTGCCAACCTGTTCCGTAATGACCCGGTTAATGGTTTCTGTAGCAATGACGGTTGCCTTGGCCTCGGCAATGGCCAGCAGTGTCGGTTTCAACAACTGCTCCATTGTCCAAAAAGTATATATAAAAAACATAGACAACCCGATCAAACAAACGGTTACGAACGATATTTTTCTTCTCTTTTGAACGGAAAACCGCACCGGTCTCCCCCCTACCCTGGGAACCGCTGATTTAATGAACCTGCCAGCAGGGCGAGAGATTTTTTCGACTGACAAGAAAGTAAAACTACCGGAATAGCCCCGCTATTTCAAGGTTTTACTGACAAAGCCAGACGGAAAAAATCCGCCAGGATGCGTAATGTGAGTAAATCATTGGCTCCCAATCAGTCACTTTGTTTTATCAGTATATGACGGACGGCTCCCTAATGTTACGGTGGGACCAACCGTTCTTCGAGAAGATAAAAAGACTGTATCCCGTAAGGATACAGCCTTTACTTATTGCAGCTTGATTTTAGCAAACTTTCTTTTCCCGTTCTGGACGATCATGTCGTCGGCCAAAGCAAGCTGACTGTCAGGATCGGTGCATTTATCACCGTTAATTTTTACGGCGCCGGCAACAATCGCCCGTCTAGCTTCACTGTTACTGACCGCCAGTCCCAGTGTCACCAACAGTTTTGGCAACCAAACCGGTTCGCTGTCCTTGGCCATGCTATGTTCCGGAATATCGGTCGGCAAATCACGCTGCTGAAACACCCGAATAAATTCAGCCTGCGCCTCATCAGCCGCCGTCGGGCCATGATATAGACGCACCAGAATATGGGCCAGACGCATTTTCAAATCCCGTGGATGGAGCGTATGATTCTCCATGCCCAGACGGATTTGATCCAATTCATCTAATTCCACATCGGTAACCAGTTCATAATAACGCAGCATTAACTCATCAGGCACTGACATGGCCTTGCCGTAAATTTCCTTCGGCGATTCATTAATACCGATATAATTGCCCAAACTTTTACTCATTTTATTTACGCCGTCAAGCCCTTCCAGAATGGGCATCATAGCCGCCACCTGCGGCTCCTGTCCATATTCCTCCTGGAGATGTCGGCCCATCAGCAGATTAAATTTCTGGTCGGTACCACCAAACTCAATATCGGCCTGAAGCGCCACCGAATCATACCCTTGCATTAAGGGATAAAAAAATTCATGCACGCTAATCGGACGGCCTTCTTTAAAGCGCCTGCTGAAATCGTCGCGCTCCAGCATCCGGGCCACCGTATACTTAGCCGCCAGTTTAACAACGTCTGAAAACTGCAGCGGCGCCAGCCAGGAGCTGTTAAACACGACCTCTGTTTTTTCTTTATCTAAAACACGAAATATCTGTTCTTCATAGGTTTTCGCATTTTTAAGCACATCTTCTTCGGTCAGAGCCTTGCGGGTTTCCGATTTTCCCGAAGGATCGCCGATCCGCCCCGTAAAATCACCGATAATAATAATAATCTGATGTCCCAGATCCTGAAATTGTTTTAGCTTGCGCAGCACAACCGTATGCCCCAAATGAATGTCCGGTGCCGTAGGGTCCAGTCCCAGCTTGACCTTTAACGGAACACCGGTAGTAACTGACCGTTTCAGTTTTTCCACCAATAAAGGTTCCGGCAATATTTCGGCAACACCGCGTTTAATAATGCGTAGCTGCTGCTCAACAGACAACATAATTCTACCCCCATAACCATTAAATAATATAAATTCAGCATCCACTGTTATAACTGCGTGATTCCAGCCGCATTATACCACAATCGTCTGGAAATTGCAAATTTTACCTGATTTTCGATACTATAATCCCAATAACTCCAGCATTTGTTTATCAACAATTCCGTTGGCTTCCAGGCCATGCTCCGCCTGGAAATTTTTAACCACCTGTTCGGTATAAATACCGAAAATTCCATCCGAGCGTTCGCCAAAATAGCCCAATTCTTTCAGCTTCAACTGTAGCCTGGCCACATCTGACCCAGTCATTTGATATTTTAGATTGCGGGAAATTTTGATCTTTCTTCCCTCGATGCGTACCGGAGTACCAATGGGAACCCATTCAAACAATTCCTCTACATCCTTATTACGCATACGAATGCAGCCATGACTGGAAAACTGCCCAATACTCCAAGGCTTATTAGTGCCATGAATACCGTAGATCCCCCAAGGCACATTCAAGCCCATCCAGCGCGTTCCAAAACCCGTACCCCAGTCATAAGACTTCCACACCACATTCCATTCTCCAATCGGTGTCGGGGTCTTGCTCTTTCCGACGGCAATACGATAGGTTTTATGTAATTGATTGTCACTATATACTTCTAACGTGCGATCCTGTACTTTTATAACGATACTAACCACTCCGGCAGGCTTATCCTTTACCTGGCTGTCAGTACCGGCCAATTCCTGTTCATCCAGGTATTCAAAACCTAAAACCCCACAAATAATTCCCAAAATGACGAACATCGCCACACCGTACAGCAGCTTCCCTCTAACCCGGCCCAAACAATCTCCCCCCAATTTACTCTGTTCTCTAATATATGTCTTAAGCTCTTCAGATAGTCTGACTGCTAAAGCTCAGGGTGAAAGAGAAAAATAACATTATTAAAGGCGGGGGCTTTATGCCATAGACTAAATTTGTCCGACAAAAAAAGAAACCGGGTTGCCCCGGTTAATTAAGAACATATACTTTTGTCGATTGAATGCCATAGTCCAAGGCGGTCTGACGATCATCAAAGGCCAGATCAATCCGGTTCCCCTTAATCGCACTGCCTTGGTCTTCAGCGACGGCTTCTCCGTACCCTTCAATCCATAAGCGGCTGCCCATGGGAATTACCGCAGGGTCAACGGCGGCCACGCCTTTGCGCACCGTTCCGCCCATATACGTTTTATTGCCCCAATGGCCGTTATCCAGCATTCCTGGCGCATAAGCGGTTGAAGTCATATTAATTACCTTTTTGTAATTCTCCGGCGCACCGGCCAGCGAATCGTTTTGCTGTACAGCTACCGGCTGCAGCACGCCACTGCGGGACAGTAACTGCGAAATCAGCGCAACCTGCTGTTGATATGGCTTCAATTGGTCGTCCAAACGCTGTACCATTTGCTCCTTAACGGCCTGCTGCAATACAGCAGTATCTGCGCCGGGAATAAATGCCGCTTGGTTTACGGCCTGGTTGGTCTTTTCTATGGCCAGCTTTTTCAATACGTCCTTTACGTCCTGGTCCTTATTCTGTTCCAATAGCTGTTGCAACTGTGCTAGTGTCTGCAAATCAATTTTATCCGAATTCTTAACAAGGACTTGGGAAAGACTGTCCAAAGCACTTGCCTGTACCCGGGTAATAGCCGGCGAAAATACTGTAAGAGACATCATCAGAAAGGCGATGGCGGCTAATTTTTTCATATTGCACTCCTTTCAGGCTATTCTAATAATTATTCTACTATAAAGTTTACATAATGCAACGAAAAATATTTGCCAGTTACCTAGTAACCCATCGATTTTGAAAGTGCAAATTAAATTCTCAAAGATTTTTTCGTAAGACAGGGCGAAAGAAGTAGGCCTAGCGAATATAGGTAACCCAGCGACAATCAAGCCTTAAGAAAAGAAATTACCGTACTTTCAACGTTGCTGACCACTAACCTGCCACTGCCGTACTCCAGCAAATACTAACAGGCTATTTCCATCGGTCTAATGACTAATTCAATAAAAAAAGGCCGGAACGAATCACTATTCGTTCCGGCCGCTTTGTATCTATGGGCGCTGTCCACCTTGCCTAACGGGCCAATTGGTACAGCACTTCCGTTAAAACCTCAATTCCGGTCATGATATCGGCTTCTGCCACGGCTTCTTCCGGATTATGACTGACTCCATCCTTACAGGGTATCAAAATGAGTCCGCTGGGAGTCACATGCGCCAGATTCATGGCATCATGACCGGCTCCACTGTGCAAGCGCTGATAAGCTACCTTTTTGTCCCGGCAGATCCCTTCAATCAGCTCAGCCATTTCTTCATCCATGGCTACAGGCCTTTCCGCTGAAGTAACTTCAATGGAAACAGGAGTTTCCTGGGCATCGGCAATGGCGCTAATAGCATCCTTAAGCTCCTGCATCGTGGCAATAATGCTATCATGATCAATGCCTCGGATATCCACCCACATTTCCGCCCGGCCAGGCACTACATTAACCGCACCCGGCTGAACCTTAAGCGCCCCTACCGTTGCTACCGTGCCATAATGGGACTGGGCCAACGCAATTTCCTGTACAGCCAGTACAATCATAGCCGCACTAACCAGTGCATCCTGCCGTTCATCCATCGGTGTAGTGCCCGAGTGAGCAGCCACACCGTCAACGGTGATTTTGCAGCGGGTCGGTGCCGCAATGGAATCAACAATGCCAATACTGTTTTTTTGCCGTTCCAAAATCCGACCTTGCTCAATGTGCAATTCAACAAAGCTTTTTATCGTTTTGGCCGGTCGAGCCGCTTGCTTAACTGAAGCGACAGACAGTCCCTGTTGTTCGATAACCTCTTTAAAAGTAATGTTATTTTCATCTTTCAACCGCGACAAAGTATGTACGTGCAATTGTCCGGTCATGGCCTTACTGCCAAAAGTCGCCACACCAAATCGGCTGGACTCTTCGGCCGCAAAAATGACGATCTCTACCGGATGGGTTAGGGGACCTCTTTTTTGCAGTTCTTTCACGGCTTGGATTGCAGCCACCACTCCCAAGGTTCCGTCGTATTTACCGCCTTCGGGAACGGTATCCAAATGGGAGCCGGTCATAACGACCGTCTGCTCAGGATCACTCCCTTCCAGCCGGGCAATGATATTGCCGGCTCCGTCGACCCGTACCAATAGGCCCATAGTCTGGAGAAACTTCACTATATAGTTTCGCGCCTGTATGTCGGAATCACTGAATGCCA